>NZ_BAAASD010000035.1:0-104327 GCF_039532705.1 Streptomyces sparsogenes subsp. cuspidosporus
GTGCGCGCCCGCCCGGGGCCGCACCCGCACCCGCTCGGGGCCGCCCCCGCGCCCGCCGGGGCCGTGCCCGCACCCGCTCGGGGCCGCCCCCGCGCCCGCCGGGGCCGTGCCCGCACCCGCTCGGGGCCGTGTCGGGGGCGGTTGCCGCCGCGCCGGTGAAATATCGCTCCGGCGGTGTGAAGGGCGATTATCGGTAAGGAATGTGTGGACGTCCGAGAATTGATCAACACTGTTGATCCACTCTCGATCCACCCTTGATCCACTCTGGCGTGATCAATTCGGGAAACGTGATGCGATCAGTCGCTCCGAGCCCGAACGGAGTAGCGGAAGTCCTTCGACTGGACTCCGGCAAATCGGGACATAGGGTCACTCGTGAGGGGTCGTCGAAGGGTGTAACGTACGGGTTTCGCTGTGCCCGCGCAGCCGCTCCCACCTGCGAATACCCGCTTCCGCAGACCTCTCCCAGCACGTTCCGCCCGCTGTTGTCAAGCCCCGAGATATGCCCTGACCTGCGAAAACGCCATTCAGAACAAGGCGTTCCCGTGTTACCCTGGATAGCCACGGAAGGGGTACCTGTCACATGACGTTCAAGGTTGGCGACACCGTGGTCTATCCCCATCACGGGGCCGCGCTGATCGAGGCCATCGAAACTCGCCAGATCAAAGGCGTGGACAAGACCTACTTGGTGCTGAAGGTCGCTCAGGGTGACCTGACGGTTCGTGTGCCGGCGGACAATGCGGAGTTCGTCGGTGTGCGTGATGTGGTTGGCCAGGACGGGCTGGACCGGGTCTTCGAGGTGCTGCGGGCGCCGTACGCCGAAGAACCGACGAACTGGTCCCGTCGCTACAAGGCAAATCTCGAGAAGCTCGCCTCCGGCGACGTTATCAAGGTCGCCGAAGTGGTGCGCGACCTGTGGCGCCGAGAGCGGGAGCGCGGACTCTCCGCCGGTGAGAAGCGCATGCTTGCGAAGGCACGCCAGATCCTGGTGAGTGAGCTCGCTCTCGCGGAGAGCACCAACGAAGACAAGGCCGAGGCTCTGCTCGACGAGGTCCTCGCGTCCTGACCCATAGATGCCGCGGTGCCCGAGTGACTCAGATCCAGCATCTGTCGCCGGGCGCTGCGGCATGTGCGCATGCCGGTGTCGCCCTCAGGCCCACGCCGAACGCTGTCTGGAACGCCGTCCGGCCCGGTACATGGCGTGCCGGGCCCGGGCAGCTGGCTCGACCAGTCGTCACGGAAGGGGCTGGTCGGCGCATCGCGCCCGGCACGCTGTGGCCATACCCATCTCGGTCGAGGAAGCAAACCTGAACGCCAACTCAATGTCCGCATCAGGGCAGTCCGCGAGTCCCGGGGGCGCCGAGGGCCCCGTCCGCCCCGCCCGTACCGCCGCCGTCATCCCGGCGGCGGGCCGCGGGGTGCGCCTGGGGCCCGGCGCGCCGAAGGCGCTGCGTCCGCTGAGCGGCACGCCCATGCTGGTCCACGCCGTACGCGCCATGGCCAGATCCCGTTCGGTCGTGCTCGTCGTCGTGGTCGCCCCGCCGGACGGGGCCGACGAGGTCCGCCGGCTGCTCGACGCGTATCCGCTGACCGGCACCACCGAGGTCGTGGTGGTCCCCGGCGGCGAGACCCGCCAGGAGTCGGTCCGGCGCGGTCTGGCCGCCGTGCCCGAGGACATCACCACCGTCCTGGTCCACGACGCGGCGCGTCCGCTGGTCCCCGTCGACACCGTGGACGCGGTCGTCACCGCCGTACGGGAGGGGGCGCCCGCCGTCGTCCCGGCGCTGCCGCTCGCCGACACCGTCAAGCAGGTCGAGCCGCGCACCGGCGAGCGGGCCGGCGAGCCCGAACCGGTCGTCGGCACCCCGGAGCGCGCGCTGCTGCGCGCCGTCCAGACCCCGCAGGGCTTCGACCGGGCCACGCTGGTCGCCGCGCACGAGAAGATCGCCCTGGAGGGCGAGGGGGCGACGGACGACGCCGGGATGGTGGAGCGGCTCGGGGTCGAGGTCGTGGTCGTGCCCGGCCACGAGGAGGCGTTCAAGGTGACCCGGCCCCTCGACCTGGTGCTGGCCGAGGCCGTACTCGCCCGGAGGAGGGCCACCGATGGCTTCTGAGGTCCCCGACACGCCGGTTCCCGACACGCCGGTTCCCGACACGCCCGCTTCTGGGGCGCCGGTGGCCGAAACGTCCGTCGCCGACACGTCCGCCCCGGGGGCGCCGGTGGCCGGGATGCCCGCCCCGGGGGCGCCGGTGGCCGGGGTGCCCGCGGCCGCGATGCCGCTCGTGGGCATCGGCACCGATGTGCACGCCTTCGAGAAGGGCCGCGAGCTGTGGTGCGCGGGGCTGCTGTGGGAGGGCGCGGAGTACGGCCTGGCCGGGCACTCCGACGGCGACGTCGCCGCCCACGCCGCCTGTGACGCGCTGTTCTCCGCCGCCGGCCTCGGTGACCTGGGGGCCCACTTCGGCACCGACCGCCCCGAGTGGGCCGGGGCCTCGGGGGTCACGCTGCTGACCGAGGCCGCCCGGATCGTCCGGAGCGCGGGCTTCGAGATCGGGAATGTGGCGATCCAGGTGATCGGCGTACGCCCGAAGATCGGCAAGCGGCGGGACGAGGCGACGAAGGCGCTCTCGGCGGCGGTCGGGGCGCCCGTGGCGATCTCGGGCACCACGACCGACGGCCTGGGTCTCACCGGCCGGGCGGAGGGCCTCGCGGCGATCGCCACGGCCCTGGTGGTGCGGGTGCGCCAGGCGGCCTGACCAGGGCGACGGGCGGGCGGGGGAAGGCGCTGCGCCGAACGGCCCTGCTCGCGGAGGTTTGACGGTGTGTCGGGCGCTCACCGGGTACCCAACACACCGTACGTATCTCGCGAGGGAAGGAACCGCCGTGCCAGCCGCACTCTCCGACGAGCTCAAGCGCATCCTCGACACCCCGGTCTTCGTGACCGTCGGCACCATCCAGGCCGACGGCAGCCCGCAGCTGTCCCCGGTATGGGTGAAGCGCGACGGCGACGAGCTGCTGATCTCCACCACCATGGGGCGGCAGAAGCAGAAGAACCTCGACCGGGACCCGCGGGTGTCGGTCGTGGTGCAGCCCGCCGACGCCCCGTACACGTACGCGGAGATCCGCGGCACCGCGACCTACACCACCGAGGGCGCGAACGAACTGATCGACGAGCTGTCGCTCAAGTACACGGGCAAGAAGTACGCCGAGTTCAACCCGGCCTCGGCGGAGGACGCCCAGCGCATCGCCGTACGGATCACCCCGCGCAAGGTGGTCGGCAGGGTCTGAGCAGTGAGGGAACGGCGGTCGGGCCGGCGGTCGGAGCGGCGGTCGGGTCGTGGTCGGGCCGGCGGTCGGAGCGGCGGTCGGGTCGTGGTCGGGCCGGCGGTCGGAGCGGCGGTCGGGTCGTGGTCGGGCCGGCGGTCGGAGCGGCAGCCGGGCCACGGGCGGGTCAGCAGTCGGAGCGGCAGCCTGGCCGGCGGTCGGGCCGGCGGCCGCGGCGCCGGTCGGGGCACCGGTCGGGGCGTCCGAAGGGTCACGCTTCTGTGTCCCTGCGGCCATAAGGTCGCGGGGCACTACCGCCTTCCGTCTACCCTTGATGCGTGACTATTCGCCTGTACGACACCAGCGCCCGGCAGATCCGTGACTTCAACCCGCTCACGCCGGGCTGCGTCTCGATCTACCTGTGTGGCGCGACCGTGCAGGCCGCCCCGCACATCGGGCACATCAGGTCGGGGCTCAACTTCGACATCATGCGCCGCTGGTTCGCCTACCGCGGCTACGACGTGACGTTCGTCCGGAACGTCACCGACATCGACGACAAGATCATCGCCAAGTCGGCCGAGCAGAACCGCCCGTGGTGGGCGATCGGCTACGAGAACGAGCGCGCCTTCAACTCGGCGTACGACGTCCTCGGCTGCCTGCCCCCCACCTACGAGCCCCGGGCCACCGGCCATGTGCCGGAGATGATCGAGATGATGCGGGGCCTGATCGAGCGGGGCCACGCCTACGCCGCCGAGGGCAACGTCTACTTCGACGTGCGCTCGTACCCCGGCTATCTCCAGCTCTCCAACCAGGACCTGGACGGGCTGCGCCAGCCCTCCGGCGAGGGTGAGGGCGGCAAGCGCGACCCGCGCGACTTCGCCATGTGGAAGGCGGCCAAGCCCGGCGAGCCGAGCTGGGAGACGCCGTGGGGGCGCGGCCGGCCCGGCTGGCACCTGGAGTGCTCGGCGATGGCCCACAAGTACCTGGGCTCGGCCTTCGACATCCACGGCGGTGGCGTCGACCTGATCTTCCCGCACCACGAGAACGAGATCGCGCAGGCCAAGGCGTTCGGAGACGACTTCGCGACGTACTGGACGCACAACGCCTGGGTGACCATGAGCGGCGAGAAGATGAGCAAGTCGCTCGGCAATTCGGTGCTGGTCTCCGAGATGGTCAAGCACTGGCGCCCCATCGTGCTGCGCTACTACCTCGGCACCCCGCACTACCGCTCCATGATCGAGTACAGCGAGGAGTCGCTGCGCGAGGCCGAGTCCGCGTTCGCGCGTATCGAGGGCTTTGTGCAGCGGGTCACCGAGAAGGCGGGGAAGGTCGTCCCGCCCGCGCCCGAGGTGCCGCCCGCGTTCGCCGAGGCGATGGACGACGACTTCGGCGTCCCGCAGGCGCTCGCGGTCGTCCACACCACCGTCCGCCAGGGGAATTCCGCCCTGACCGCCGACGACAAGGAGTCGGCGGTCGCGCGGCTGGCCGAGGTGCGCGCCATGCTGGGCGTGCTGGGCCTCGACCCGCTCGACGAGCACTGGGCGGGCGGCCCGGACCGGGGCGAGGACCTGCACGGAGTGGTCGACTCGCTCGTACGGCTGGTCCTGGAGCAGCGGCAGGCCGCGCGGGCCCGCAAGGACTACGCGACGGCGGACGCGATCCGCGACCAGCTGCAGCAGTCGGGGCTGGTCATCGAGGACACCCCGAGCGGGCCGCGCTGGGAGCTCGGCTCGCGCTGACCCCGGTGGCCCCGGCGCCCATGCCCCGCGCGGGGCGCCGGGACCACCGCCACCGCGCAGACGACCCCGGGGCCCCGCCCCGGCCGACCCGAGGGGCCTCGCCCCGACCGACCCCCGGGGCCTCACCCCGGCCGACCCCCCCCGGGGCCTCGCCCCGACCGACACGCGGTGTGCCGCCCGGCGCACCCACCACGACATGACCCAAGCAGGCAGCCGCCGGACCAGGCCCGGCGGCGCAGCCGCGCGAAGCCGTGAGGCCCGCCAGGGCCGGGCGGCCGGCGGGCGGCCACGGACGAGAAACAGGTGAACCCCATGGCCGGCAACAGCCAGCGCAGGAACCGTCGCACCGCCAACAAGAAGGGCGCGACGGTCGGCAGCGGCGGCAAGCGGCGCCGGGCGCTGGAGGGCAAGGGTCCCACCCCGCCCGCCGAGATGCGCAAGGGCCACGTCAAGCAGCGCGTCGCCCAGGCGCGCGCCAAGCAGGCGGCCCGCCGCCCGGCCCCGCGCCGGGGTGGCGGCAAGGGCACGAACGAGCTGGTGGTGGGCCGTAACCCGGTCGTCGAGGCGCTGCGCGAGGGCGTCCCGGCCAGCATGCTCTACGTCCAGCAGTTCATCGACAGCGACGACCGGGTGCGCGAGGCGCTGAAGCTCGCGGCCGACCGCGGCGGCATCCACCTCATGGAGGCCCCGCGCCCGGAGCTGGACCGGATGACCAACGGCCTCAACCACCAGGGGCTGGTCCTCCAGGTGCCGCCGTACGAGTACGCGCACCCCGAGGACCTGGTCGCGGCGGCGGCCGACGCGGACGAGGACCCGCTGATCGTCGCGCTCGACGGGGTGACCGACCCGCGCAACCTGGGCGCGGTGGTGCGGTCGGTGTCGGCGTTCGGCGGCCATGGTGTGGTGGTGCCGGAGCGGCGCGCGGCCGGGATGACGGCGGGGGCGTGGAAGACCTCGGCGGGCACCGCGGCGCGTACGCCGGTGGCGCGGGCGACCAACCTCACGCGGGCGCTGGAGGCCTACAAGAAGGCGGGCCTGATGGTGGTCGGGCTGGCCGCCGACGGCGAGACCGAGGTGCAGGACGCCGAGGTGCTGCAGGGCCCCGTGGTGATCGTGGCCGGCAGTGAGGGCAAGGGGCTGTCCCGGCTGGTCGCCGAGACCTGCGATGTGCTGGTGCGCATCCCGATGCCGGGCGGCGCCGAGTCGCTCAACGCCGGTGTGGCGACGGGTGTCGTGCTGTACGAGGCGGTCCGGCACCGGCGCTGAGCTGATCATGGTTTGACGGGTCTCGGACACCCGGCAGGGGTCAAGGCAGTGTCCTAACCGCGCGTCACTCGGTTAGATGAGCGTGGAGACCAGAACACCCCGCACGCCCTTGGGGGGACGCGCACCGGGTTTTGACGACGAGCCACAGCTGGCCATGGTCAAGGTGCCGAGCGATCCGGCGCAGGTCATCGTCAATCCCGTGAGCTTCCGGGTGCAGCTCGCCGCCCCGGTGGTGAGCAGCGCGCTGGCGGGCACGACGCGGCTCGCCCGCGTCCCGGCCGCCGCCGCCCGGCGCCGCCCGCCCGTGGTGTGGAGCGGCCGCACCCGGCCCGGTGGCGACGCGGCGGCCACCCGGCTGCTGCAGGCCGTGCGGTACGCGGGGGTGGGGCTCGCGGACTCCGGCGCGCCCGGCACCGGAGACGGCACCGCCCGGCCCGGTGGCGACGACGCGGCGGCCACCCAGGTGCTGCCCCGGCTCAGGTTCGACGACGGCCCGCCCACGGTCGTCGGCCCGCGCCGCAGCCCCCACACCGAGTCCATGCCGCCGGCGGACGGGCCCGGCGGGCCGCGGCACGGGACGCCGCGGGAAGCCCGCGCCTCGCAGGGCCGGGCCTCCCAGGGCCGGGCGGCCGGGGGCAGGGCGGCCCGGGCCGCCGAGGTGCCGCGCCAGCGTCGCCACTCCGACTCCGTACGGCACGCCTACTACCCGGGCCGCCGGATGAACCTGGGCGTCGTCCTGCTCCCGCTGCGCGTCTTCCTCGGCCTCATCTCCGTCTACGCGGGCATGGGCAAGCTCTCCGACCCGGTCTACTTCGACGGCGGCGAGCGCGGCTCCATGGTCACCTGGCTGCGGTCGCTGCACCCCTGGCCCATCGCGGAGCCGCTGCGTGACCTGGCGCTCGGCCACCCCGTGGGCGCCGGCCTGACCGTCGCCTTCCTGCAGATCGTGGTCGGGGTGCTCACCGTGCTGGGGCTGTGGCAGCGCCTGGCGGCCTTCTTCGGCGCGTCGCTGTCGGCCGCGCTGATCCTGACCGTGAGCTGGCGGACCGTACCGGCGTACGACGCGCCGGACATCATCTACCTCGCCGCCTGGAGCCCCCTGATCATCGCGGGCGCCCCGGTCTACTCGACGGACGCCCGGCTCGCGGGCGAGGCGTGGCGGCGGCTCGGGCCCCGGGTGGGGCTGTGGGAACTGCGGCGGCGGGTGCTGCGCCGGGGCGGGCTCATGGCGCTGGTGGTGGCCGGGATGACGCTGCTGGTCGGCTCGATGCTCGGCGGCGCCGTACGGGCCTCCGAGACGGTGCGTTCCCCCGAGCCGAGCGACGTCCCGACGAACAACCTGCCCGGTTCTCCGCTGCCGCGGCGGGCCGACCAGAGCCCCACGGGCGCCACTCGCGGCCCGCTCGGCGCGGGCGGAGCCCCGTCCCCGCGCGCCCCGGCGGCCGGCTCGACCGCCCCGTCGGCGTCCTCCTCGGCCGGCTCGCCCAGTGCCTCGGCCACGACCGGCGGCACCGCCCGCCCCACCCGGCCGCAGAACGGCGCCCGGACCGCCCCCTTGCAGCCCCGGCGTCCCGCCGCCCCGGCGACCCCGGACGGGCAGTCGTCCGTGGGCGGCCGGGCCGGCCTCGGGACCGGCGCGGGCGAGTCCCTGCCCGAGTCCGTCGTGGGCAACGGCGGCACGTCCGGCGACGCCTACGGCTACAGCGAGAGCGCCCCCGAGGGCACCGGCGCCCTCGGGGGCCTCCTGGGCTGACGGCACCCGCCTGAACTGACGGCATCTGCCCGAACTGACGGCATCTGCCTGAACCGACGGCATCCGCCTGAACTGACGGCATCTGCCCGAACTGACGGCATCCGCCTGAACTTGACGGCATCCGCACCGGCCTGCGAACCCTCTGCGGTCTGCACACCCTCTGCGGCCTGCGAACCCTCTGCGGGCAGCAAACCCCTGCGGGCTGCGAACCCTCTGCGGCCTGCACACCTCCTGCCCGGGCGGCGATCCGGCGCCCGGGCGTCACCGCCTCTCCTGGCGGGTTGCTGCCGAGTCACCTGGGGAGACGAGTCCTGTCTCGTAGGCGAGGACGACGGCCTGGGCTCGGTCGCGCAGGGCGAGTTTGGCGAAGATCCGGGCCACGTGGGTCTTCACCGTCGCCTCACTGAGCGTCAGCGTCCGCGCCAGTTCGCTGTTGGACAACCCCCGGCCGACGAGCGTCAGCACCTCGCGCTCCCGCTGCGTCAGGGCGGCCAGGTCGCGGTGGACGGCCGGGGTCCCGGGTTGTCGTTCGGCCCCGGCACTGTTTCGATGTTCGCCTCCGGCACTGTTTTGACGTTCGCCTCCGGCACTGTTTCGATGTTCGCCTCCGGCAAAACGCTCCACCAGGCGGCGGGTGATCGAGGGGGCGAGCAGGGCGTCGCCGGTCCTGACCAGGCGTACGGCGGAGGCGAGGCGCTCCGGAGTGACGTCCTTGAGGAGGAAGCCGCTGGCGCCGGCGGCGAGGGCGGCGTAGACGTAGCGGTCGAGGTCGAAGGTGGTCAGCATGATCACCCGGCAGTCCGGGGCCTGCGCGAGCACGCGGCGGGCGGCCTCCAGGCCGTCCATGACGGGCATCCGGATGTCCATCAGCACCACGTCGGGCCGCAGCCCGCGCACCGCTGCCACCGCCTCCGCCCCGTCGGCGGCCTCGCCCACCACGTCGATGCCGCGGGCGGTCAGGATCAGCCGGAAGCCGGTGCGGACGAGTTCCTGGTCGTCGGCGACGACGCGGGGGGCGGAGGGTTCGGCGGGCGTCATGGCCGGTCCAGGGGGATCCGGGCGCGGACGCGGTAGCCGCCGCCGAGGCGGCGGCGGGCGTCCAGGTCACCGCCGTAGACGGCGACCCGCTCCCGCAGCCCGAGCAACCCGCGCCCGGCTCCGTCCGCCCGACCGGCGGCAGGGCGGACGGGAGGCGCGGAGCCGTCGGCGGCGGTACTAGCAGCGGTACCCGGAGATACGGCGCCGCCGACCGGGCTGCCCGGAGACGCGGCGCCGCCGGCCGCGCTGTTCGGAGCTACGGCGCCGCCGGCCGTCAGGACGCTCGGACCGCTGTTCAGCACCTCGACCCGCAGGTAGTGGTCCGCGTACCGCACTGTCACCTCGGCCTTCGCTGAGGTTCCGTGTTTGAGGGCATTGGTCAGCGCCTCCTGGATGATCCGGTAGGCGGTGACATCGATTCCGCCCGGCAGCGGGCGCGGTTCCCCGGAGATTCGTACGTCCACGGGCAGGCCGGCGAAGGCGAACCGGTCGATCAGCGGGCTGAGCCTGCTCAGGCTCGGCTGGGGGGACAGATCCGCACCCGACAGGCCCGTGCCCGACAGGCCCGTGCCCGACAGGCCCGTGCCCGACAGGCCCGTGCCCGACAGGCCCGTGCCCGACAGGCCCGTGCCCGACAGGCCCGTGCCCGACAGGCCTGCACCCGACAGGCCCGTGCCCGACAGATCCGCAACCGACAGGCCCGTGCCCGACAGGCCCGCACTCGACAGATCCGTACCCGACAGAACCGTCCCGTAGGGCTCGTCGTCGCCGTTCTGCGCGGGGGCGAGCAGGCCGAGCAGGTGTCGCAGTTCGGTCATCGCGTTCCGGCCGGCGCTCTCGACCGCGCTCATCGCGGCCGCGGCCTCGTCCGGCATGGTGGCCAGCACCTCGCGGGCGGCACCGGCCTGGACGACCATGAGGCTCACGTTGTGGCTGACGATGTCGTGGAGGTCCGCCGCGATCCGGGCCCGCTCGGCGTCGACCGCGGTCCGGGCCGCGCTCTCCCGTTCCCGCTCCAGCAGCCAGCCGCGCTCCCCGATGGTTGACCGGTGGCGCCGCCGCACCCGGATGAGGGCCGCGCCCAGCCAGCCGGCGGCGGTGCACGCCGCCACCAGCGCGATGACCAGCCACCCCACGCCCGAACTCCACACTCCGCCAGCCTCGCAGCCCGTCCCGTGATCCGCGTCATTCCCAGGGTCCAGCTCCGTACATCCCCGGGATGACGGCTCCGTACGGTTACATCCGGGGAGGGACGCCGCCCCGTCCCGCCGATCCTAGGTTCGTGCCATGACTCAAGATCCCGGCAGCTCGCAGCAGGTCGTCGTGCGGCTGGACGGCGTACACAAGGAATACGGCGACGCCAAGGCCCTGGACGGCATGTCCCTGGAGCTCCGCGCGGGGGACGCGGTCGCCGTGATGGGGCCCTCCGGCTGCGGCAAGTCCACCCTGCTCAACATGGTCGCGGGCCTGGACCGGCCGACATCCGGAGCCGTCGAGGTCCACGGCCAGGACCTCGGCAAGCTGAACGAGACCGGGCTGGCCCTGTTCCGGCGGCGGCACATCGGCATGATCTTCCAGTTCTTCAACCTCATCGACGACCTCCCGGCGCTGGACAACGTGGCGCTGGCCGCTCAGCTGACCGGGACCTCGGCCCGGCAGTCGCGCCGCCGTGCGCTGGAACTCCTCGACGAACTCGGCATCGCCGACCGCAAGGACACCTATCCGGCCGCGCTGAGCGGGGGGGAGCGCCAGCGGGTCGCCGTGGCCAGGGCGCTGATGAACCGTCCGGCCCTGCTGCTGGCCGACGAGCCGACCGGTGCCCTGGACAGCCGCTCGGGCGAGCAGGTGATGGACCTGCTGATTGACCTCAACCAGATCGGCCAGACCCTCTTGATCGTCACCCATGACCCGCATCTGGCCACCCGCTGCGCCAGCCGGCTGATCGAGGTGGCCGACGGCCGGGTGGCCCGCGAGAGCGCGCTGGAGCCGAGCGCATGAGCGCCGTCTGGTCGGCCTCGCGCGTGGCCGTGAGGCGCCGCAAGGTCCAGACGGCCGTCATAGGACTCGTGGTGCTGTGCTCGACCACGACCGTCCTGCTCGCGCTGGCGCTGATGAGCGCCGCCTCGGCGCCTTTCGAGCGGGCCTTCGCCCAGCAGCACGGCGCCCATGTGGTGGCCACCTTCGACCGGACCAAGGTCTCGGACAAGGAACTGGCGCGCACCGCCGGGCGGCCGGGTGTCCAGGCCGTCGCGGGGCCGTATCTCCAGGCCACCGTCGACATGCCCGCACAGTGGATGTGGGTCCCGTCCGGCCCCCTGACGGTGGTGGGCCGGTCCGATCCGGCGGGCAGCGTGGACCGCGTCCGGCTCCTGGAGGGCCGCTGGGCCACCAAGCCCGGGGAGGTCGTCGTCAACTGGCCCGTCCAAGGCTCCCCCGGCCTGGAGAAGCTGGGTACGAAGCTCAGGGCGCGCGGTGCCCCGGCACTCACCGTCGTCGGCTTCGCCACCAGCATGAGCAAGTCCGCCGGCGCCTGGGTCGTACCCGAACAGATGGCCGCGCTGCACCCGGCCTCGGTCCAGATGCTCTACCGCTTCACCAAATCCTCCACCGACGGGCAGATCCGCGACGGTCTGTCGGAGGCCACCGCGGGGCTGCCCAGGGGCTCGCTGACCACCACGCAGTCGTACCTCACGCTCAAGCGGGCCTTCTCCGCGGTGGCCGATTCCTATCTTCCCTTCATGACGGTCTTCGGCGTCCTCGGCCTGCTGGTCTCCGCCCTGATCGTCGGGAACGTGGTCAGCGGGGCGGTCGTCTCCGGGAACCGGCACATCGGGGTGCTCAAGGCGCTGGGCTTCACGCCGAACCAGGTGGTCGCGGTCTACCTCACGATGGTTTCCGTACCCGCGGTCGTCGGCTGTGTCGCCGGCACCCTGATCGGCGACGCGCTGTCGCATCCCATCCTGCGGGACGCCTTCAGCGGAATCGAGACCGGCAGTGCCTCCATCGGCGTCGGCCCCTGGGTGTACGCCGTCTGTCTGCTGGGCATGCCCGCCGTCGTCGTCCTCGCCGCGCTGGTCCCCGCGCTCCGCGCGCACCGGCTCCCCGCGGCCCGGGCGATCAGCGCGGGCAACGCGCCGCGGACCGGGCGCGGGCTGCGCGTCCAGCGGGGGCTCAGCGGCACCCGGCTGCCGCGCGCCGTGAGCCTGGGCCTGGGTCAGCCCTTCGCCCGCCCGGGCCGCACCCTCATGACGATGGCGGCCATCGTGCTCGGCGTCACGACCGTGACGCTGACGACCGGGCTCACCAACACCATGGTCGCGTTCGGGAAACACGGCCAGAACAACGGCGCCGCGTGGGTGAACGTGGAGGCGGGCAGGCCCGGGCTCGACCAGAAGGCGCCGAAACTGAGCGACCGCCAGATCGAGACACGGCTGCGGTCCATTCCCGGGGCGGACCTGGTGACCGCCCGCGCCCTCACCACCGTGCGCCTGGCCGGGTACACACAGACCGTCTTCGCGAACTTCTACCGCGGGGACACCCGGATGTACGACTCCGAGATCGTCAAGGGGCACTGGCCGCACGGACCGGGCGAGGCGGCGGCCGCGCCGGCCTTCCTGAACCAGCACGGGCTCGCGGTCGGCGACCGGATCACCCTGTATCTGAACGGCAGACAGGCACGCGTCACCGTCGTCGGTGAACTCATCGAGGGCAACCCCCACGCCATGGAATCCACCTGGCAGACCCTGGCCGAGCTCGACCCGGACCTGCGGGCCATCGAGTACACGGTCGAACTCGCCGACGGCGCCGACGCCGAGGCGTACGCCAAGGCGGTCAAGGCGTCCGACCCGGGGCTGTATCTGCTGCCCGGCAGTTCGACGAACACCACGGCCGCGACCGTCGTCAGCTTCTCGGCGGTGTTCACCGTGCTGCTGACCGTCGTCGCGGCTCTGGGCGTCTTCAACACGGTCCTGCTCAACACCCGGGAACGCCGCCGAGACCTGGGCATGCTCAAGTCGATCGGCATGACGCCACGCCAGGTCACGGTGATGACCGTGACGTCCGTGGCGGGGGTGGGCGCGGTCGGCGGGGTGCTGGGGATACCCCTCGGGATCGCCGCGCACCGGCTGCTCGTGGACCACGTGGGAGTGGTCGCGTTCCCGGAGTCCATGAAGGACGTCTGGCCCGCGCCGCAGCTGGCCGTACTGGCCCTGGCGGGGGTCGCGATCGCCGTCCTCGGCGCGCTGGTCCCGGCCCGCTCGGCGGCGCGGCTGACGATCGCCAAGGTGCTGCACAACGAGTAGGCCGGCGGTGCCTCCCCCGGCGCCGGGCCCGGGCCCTCGGGCCCCGGCCCCGGCGCGGGGGAGACGGCGGGCGCGCCCGGTGTTCGTTCGGACGCGCCGGTTCAGACGCGCCGGGCGGCCGGGGGTCCGTTCAGACGGGGTCCGTTCAGACGCGCTGGGCGGCGGGGGCGTGGCCCAGGGGGCCGGGCGGGGGCGGGCCGGCGGAGAGTTCTTTGGCCGCTTCGGTGAGGTCCTTGGCCGTGTCGATGGCGCGCCAGTACGCGCCGTGGGGGAGGGGGAACCCGGCCAGGCGGCGCTCGCGGGCCAGGCGGGGGAAGGTGGTGCGCTCGTGGTCGCCGCGGTCGGGGAGGAGCGCGGTGAAGTCGGCGGAGAAGACGTAGACGCCGGCGTTGATGAGGTAGGGCGACGGCGGGGCCTCGATGAAGTCGAGGACGTGGCCGAACTCGTCGGTCTCCACCGCGCCCCAGGGGATGCGCGGGCGGGCCAGGGCGAGGGTGGCGACCGCGTCCCGCTCGCGGTGGAAGTCGGCCATGTCGCGGAGCGAGAAGCGGGTCCAGATGTCGCCGTTGGTCGCGTACCAGGAGCGGTCGGGGTGGGGGAGCTGCGCGGCGGCGAACTTGAGGCCGCCGCCGCGGCCGAGCGGCTCCTTCTCGACGACCGTGGTCACCCGCAGCGGGAGGTCCGCCGACTCCAGCCAGTCCTGGAGCACCGCCGCGAGGTGCCCGCAGGAGACGACGGCGTCGGTGACGCCCTCGGCGGCCAGCCAGGCCAGCTGGTGGCCGATGATCGGGGTGCCGGTGCCGGGGATCTCGACCATGGGCTTGGGGCGGTCGTCGGTGTACGGGCGCAGCCGCGAACCCTGGCCTCCGGCCAGGACGACGGCTTGGGTGGGGCGGGCGGGCAGCGGGTGCCGTGCCGCGGTGCGGGCGTCATCTGTCATGGGCCGCACGATATGCGGTGCCGTGGTGGGGGGCGCGAGCCGCGGTCAGCTGCGGCCCTGGGACACGCCGGTCGCGAAGGAGGTGTCGCAGACCGGGCGGGAGTAGGCCTGGGCACGGTCCGCCCCGCCGTACTTGGCGACCGCGGCGCGGCCTAGCGCGCGGGCGATGGAGGCGCAGTGCCTGGCCAGCGAGGGCCGCTCGGAGGTGGCGACCTGGAGGTGGGTGAGGGCCACACCCGGGTCCTTCTCCTGGAGTTCGGCGAGCAGCCGGTCGCGCAGGGCCTCGTGCGGGGCGCGGTGGGCGGCGCGGGTGGAGGCCTTGTCGGAGGAGGCGGTGAGGATCTGGGACTCGGACGTCGGGGAGGCCCACGGGACGCGGGTGACGGCGAGTGTTCCGGAGAGGACGAGGACGACGGGGAGGACGAGGGCGAGAGTTCTGCCGATGCGGCGTGCTGCGGTGTTCAAGGGACGTTCCTCGCGGTTCGTGGCCGTGCTCGACGGTCGGTAGGGGACTGCGGTACGCGGTGATCGTAGCGAGGAGCGATGATTTGGCGACATTTAGTCACCGTTTCGGGGGATCCGGAGCCCGAGGGGGCGGGGTGTGCATTGACGAGTTGGGTGAAATGTCTGTTTTTTATAGGGAATTTGTCTGCCGGGGTATTTGTCGACAGGACAACAGGGTGCGGGGCGCCAGGGGGGCGACAGGCGGGGGGTGGGCAACAGACGGCGCCGCCCCTCCGTCGGTGACGGAGGGGCGGCGCCGTAGGGGCGTCTCGGTCAGTCGCTCAGGCGCTCGCCGGAGGACGTCGAGAAGACGTGGGTCTCGCCCGGGCGCGGGACGACGTGGAGCGTGGCGCCCTTCTCCGGGACGGAGCGGCTGTTGACGCGGACCACGAGGTCCTTCGTCTCGCCGCCGACCTCGACGGTGCCGTAGACGTAGCCGTCGGCGCCGGTCTCCTCGACGACGTTCACGGAGACGGCGAGGCCGGCCGGGGCGTCCTTGCTCGCCTTGGCCAGGGTCTTGGCGGCGGCGCCGCCCTCCTCGACGACGTCGAAGTGCTCGGGGCGGACGCCGACGGTGACCGTGCGGTCGCCCCTGTCCGCCGCCGCGCTGAGCGCCTCGCGGCTGACCGGGACGACGCTGTTGCCGAACTTCACGCCGCCGTCGGTGATCGGCACCTCGATCAGGTTCATCGCCGGGGAGCCGATGAAGCCCGCGACGAAGAGGTTGGCCGGCTTGTCGTACATGTTGCGCGGCGAGTCGACCTGCTGGAGCAGCCCGTCCTTGAGCACGGCCACCCGGTCGCCCATGGTCATGGCCTCGACCTGGTCGTGGGTGACGTACACGGTGGTGATGCCCAGCCGGCGCTGGAGGCTGGCGATCTGGGTGCGGGTCTGCACACGGAGCTTGGCGTCCAGGTTGGACAGCGGCTCGTCCATGAGGAAGACCTGCGGCTCACGCACGATCGCGCGGCCCATCGCGACACGCTGCCGCTGACCACCGGAGAGCGCCTTGGGCTTGCGGTCCAGGTACTCGGTGAGGTCCAGGATCTTGGCGGCCTCTTCGACCTTCTGCCGGATCTCGGTCTTGTTGACACCGGCGATCTTCAGGGCGAAGCCCATGTTCTGCGCCACGGTCATGTGCGGGTACAGCGCGTAGTTCTGGAACACCATCGCGATGTCCCGGTCCTTGGGCGGGAGGTGGGTGACATCGCGGTCGCCGATGCGGATCGCGCCGCCGTTGACGTCCTCGAGGCCGGCGAGCATCCGCAGGGAGGTGGACTTGCCGCAGCCGGAGGGGCCGACGAGGACGAGGAACTCGCCGTCCTCGATGGCGATGTCGAGCTGGTCGACGGCGGGCTTTTCGGTGCCCGGGTAGATCCGGGTCGCCTTGTCGTACGTGACCGTGGCCATGCTGATCTGGTCCCTTCACCGGCAGGAACGTGCCGGACGATCCGAGTAAAAGGCAGGGGTCTAGTCCACTCTCGCGGACTGGCCGCGAACTTACCTGGGGGTGGGGCTCCCTGTCTCTACCTGAGCGGACCAAACTTTGGGCGAGCGGAGAATTTCGAACGGATCACCCCCGCGGCGTGGGTACACTGCTGGGGACGCGCCGACTTAGCTCAGCTGGTAGAGCACCGCTCTTGTAAAGCGAAGGTCGTCGGTTCGAGCCCGACAGTCGGCTCCGCGGCGCAGCGGCCCTTCGTGGCGAATCACGGAGGGCCGTTCGTCTCGCTTCGTACACGCCCCCGTACGCCCGGTGCCCGCCGCGGCTGTCAACAAATTGCCAGCGCCGCCTCCGGGCGATTGCCCACCGTTGCCTTCCGGGTGCGCTGCGCGTTCGAACCGGGCTCGCCGGGGGTGAGTTTCCGGGTGGGTGTGCAGCTTGTTGACAATCCCGCGGGTGTCGCGTGGTGGCGTTAAGCAGAAGCGGCCCAAGAGGGGTCCATTTTGCTTGATCTTTACCAACTGTAGTGCGTTGACTGGCTTGCTGAGGGCGAACTAACCTCGCGCCGCAGGGGCTTGTACGGCCTTTCCGAGCACAATCCACCCACTGGACGAGGGCTTCTTGGTGTGCGGAAGAAGTGGCTACTCGCGCGTCAGGAAACCGGTGGGTAACGGTGCGCGGAAGTTCGTGGTGCCGAAGTTCGTGATTCTGATCGGCGACCGTTTCATTGCGGGTTCAATTACGGGCGGCCGCCGACCGTCATCGCGGCCGTTCTCGGGGACCTGGGACGGTCGGCAGCAACCGACGGGTATGCGACGACGGGTCGCGTGCCGCATGGGGGAGTCATGGCTGAACTGTCCAGTACGAAGGAAGAGCCGGCGCCCGTACTCGGCGTCCCGGCGCAGTGCCCGCCGATGGTGCTGGCCACCGACGGCCCCGCGGTCAGACAGGCCATCGGGCAGCTCCTGACGCGCGCCCGGCACAGCGTCAGTCTGATCGTGCCCGGCACCTTCGAGCGGGCCAAACCGATCCTGCCGCTGATGGGCCGGTTCACCGCCGTCGCGGGCACCGGGGTCACCGTGCGCGTGCTCTGCGCCCCGCAGGTCCTGGCCCCGCTCGGCATCCTCGCCGCCGCGCGGCGCGGCCCGCTGGGCTACGAGGTGCGGGTCGCGGACGTCGATCTGCAGGGGACCGTGATCGCCGACGGCAGGGCCGCCTTCGGCCGGTCGGGCGGCGAGCGGGGCGGCCGTTACGCGACCTTCAACACCGACCCGGCCTCCGTCCGCGCGCTGGACCTGATGTTCGCCGGGGCCTGGGGCAGCGCGATGCCCCTGGAGGAACACCAGCGCCTGGCCGAGCGGCTGCGCTCGGAGTCCGTACGGATGATCCTGGAGCGGCTGCGCGAGGGTCACACGGACGACGTGGCGGCGCGCCAGATCAGGGTCTCGCTGCGCACGTACCGCCGCCATGTCGCGGCGATCATGCGTGACGTCGGGGCCCACTCCCGCTTCCAGGCCGGGGTGCGCGCCGTCGAACTGGGGCTGTTGTCGGACGTCGACTGACGTGACCGGGCACGAGGAGGGCGACGCCGAAAACGAGCGGGCCGACCAGGCCATCGCCCGGGAACTCCTGGCGGTCCGCGCGCTCATAGAATCCACGGCTGTTTCCGCGGCAGCCGAATCGACGGCCGCGGAATCGACGGCAGCTGAATCGACGGCCGCCGAATCCAGAGCCGGTGATTCCGCCTCCGCCGAATCCGCCGCCGGCCAGGAGCCGGGGCGACCACTGGGGAACTCCTGGGTCGCGGCGGTCGAAACGGACGAGGAAGAAATTCGAACAGCGGCCGAAGAGCTGATCCGGGAGGCCGAGGAGAATGTCGACGTGGTGCTCGCGGCGGAGGCAGCGCACGTCGTCGCCCTGCATTCCGTACTGAGCGAATGGCTCCGTTCCGGGGGCGAGGACGTGAGAACGCGTGTCCTGTGCGCGCAGAACACACTCGACTGGAATTTCGTGCGGCGGCACGCCCGGGACGGACGGCCGCTGGAGGTCCGGGTCGCCCGGATTCCGCTTCTCGCCGCGTTCATCGTGGACGGGCGCGCCGCGCTGGTGTGCGCCGACTCCGCGGTCGGCCGGCGGGCCTCCGCCATCCGCGACCCGGGGGTCATCGAGACCTTGCAGACCCTCTTCGACGGCATCTGGCGCAACGCGGTGGTGGTGAACGAGCGGGTCGACTTCGGGGACCACGCCCGGATGGAGATGGTGCGGCCGATCCTGGAATGGCTCAGGCTGGGCGTCACCGACGAGGTCGCGGCACGCGAGCTGTCGGTCTCGGTGCGCACCTACCGCCGCTATGTCGCCGAGATCATGGCCCTGCTGGGCGCGAGCTCCCGGTTCCAGGCCGGGGTACGCGCCGCTGAGCTGGGGCTACTGCCGGTCACACCGCCGGGCGACGCCCCCCGGGACCCGCCGCGGGACACCCCGCGCCACCGGCGCTGAGCCGGCGGCGGGGCGGGGGGTGGCCGTGGCCGGTTGAGGTGCTGGCAGCTTCCTGTAGCCGCATTGCGGGTGCTCCGGGCCGACGACTAGACATGATGAACTGACCTGACAAAAGCCCGTGGTTGCGGACGGTCCTGGCACATAGGAGTGACCGGCCCGACAAGGAGGCACTCTTATGACCATCTCAACTGCCGAAAAGGTGCTGACGAGTTACCGGAAGGCGACTCGCCGGAATGCGGCCCCGGAAAGGGCCTCGCAAGACCGGACTCCTCAAGGCCAGTCTCCCCAAGGCCGGACCTCTCACGACCGGGCCCCTCAAGACCAGTCTCCCCAAGGCCGGACCCCTCACGACCGGACCCCTCAAGGCCAGTCTCCCCAAGGCCAGTCTCCCCAAGGCCGGACCCCTCACGACCGGACCCCTCGCGACCGGTCCTCGGAGGGCCGCTCTCACCAGGGCCCGTCTCCTGAAGGCCGGACCTCCCCTGAGACGTTGCTGAGCGGGGTCGGGGTGCTCGACAAGGCCTCGCTCCTGCTCGGCGTCCTGGAGGCGGGCCCGGCGTCCCTGGCCAGGCTGGTCTCCGCGACCGGGCTGAAGCGCCCCACCGTGCACCGGCTGGTGCTCGCCCTGGAGCGGCTGCGGCTGCTCGCCCGGGATGCGCAGGGCCGGTTCATCCTGGGGCCGAGGCTCGGTCTGATGGCCATCGAGGCCTGCCGGGACCACCTGGCGACGGCGGCGGAGCCCGTGCTGAGCGAGCTGCGCGACCTGACCGGCGCCAGCGCCCGGCTCTACCGGCGCCGCGGCTACATGCGCATCTGCGTCGCCGAGTCCGCGGTGGCCGGCAACCCGGTCGCGCAGGACCGGGTGCCGGTCGGCGCCGCCCTGCCGATGAACGCGGGCCCCGTCTCCCAGGTGCTGCTGGCCTGGGAGCGGCCCGAGGAACTGTACGAGGGGCTGCGCGGCGCCCAGTTCACCGCCGCCACCCTCTCCGGCGTACGGCGCCAGGGCTGGGCGCAGAGCATCGGCGGGCGGGAGCACGGGATAGCCGCCGTGGCGGCCCCGGTGCGCGGCCCCGGCGGCCGGGTGGTGGCCGCGCTGTCGATCTCCGGGCCCGTGGGGCGGATGTCCAGCACCCCGGGCCGGGTCTACGGCAGCGCGGTGATCGACGCGGCGGTCCGGCTCGGCAGCGGGTTCCAGCGCTGACCGGGCTGACCGGGCTGACCGGGCTGACGGGGCTGACGGGGCCGACAGGCTGAGAGGGCTGTGGGCGGGTCGCCGCGTGGCCGCGGGCGGGGGCGGCCCAGGTGGTGGCGCAGTGGGCGGCACGGGTGGCGGTCGGCTCAGAGCCGACGCGGGGCGGTGTGGCGGTGATGGGCTCGGGCTGTCGCGGGGCGGTGTGGCGGTGGTGGGCTCGGGCTGTCGCGGGGCGGTGTGGCGGTGGTGGGCTCGGGCTGTCGCGGGGCGGTGTGGCGGTGGTGGGCTCGGGCTGTCGCGGGGCGGCCGCCGCTGCGGGATGCTGTGGGCATGTCGACCCCAGCCGAGCAGCAGCTTGCCCCCATGACCCTTGAGGACTACGCCGACCGGATGTCCCGGGCGGCCCGTACCGCCGCCGACGCCGGGCTGGCCGGGCTCGTGGTCACCCCCGGCCCGGACCTGGTCCACCTGTGCGGGTACCGGCCCCCGGCGGTGACCGAGCGCCTCACCGCGCTCCTGCTCGTCCCCGGGCGGACGCCCCGGCTCCTGGTGCCGCTGCTGGAGCGGCCGGACGCGCTGGCCGCGACCGGCGCCGGGGCGATCGAGGTGACCGGCTGGACCGACGGCGGCGACCCGTACCGGACGGCGGCGGAGACGCTGCCGCCGCGCGGCCGCTACGGCGTCTCCGACGAGACGTGGGCCGTCCACCTGCTCGGCCTCCAGCGCGCCCTGCCCGAGACCTCCTACTCCGCGATCGGCGAGGCGCTGCCCATGCTGCGCGCGGTCAAGGACACCCACGAGCTGCAACGGCTCGCGTCGGCGGGGGCGGCCGCCGACGCCACGTACGAGGAGATCGTGCGGGTCCGCTTCGCCGGGCGGCGGGAGCGCGACATCGCCGCCGACCTGAGCGAGCTGCTGCTGCGGCACGGGCACAGTCAGGTCGACTTCACGGTCGTCGGGTCGGGCCCGAACGGGGCCAACCCGCACCACGAGGCCGGGGAGCGGGTGATCGAGGAGGGCGACATGGTGGTCCTCGACTTCGGCGGCCTCAAGGACGGCTACGGCTCCGACACCACCCGTACGGTGCACGTCGGCGAGCCCACGAAGGAGGAGCGCGAGGTCCACGCGATCGTGCGCGAGGCGCAGCAGGCGGCGTTCGAGGCGGTCCGGCCGGGGGTGGCCTGCCAGGAGATCGACCGGGTGGCGCGCCGGGTGATCATCGACGCGGGCTACGGCGAGTACTTCATCCACCGCACCGGCCACGGCATCGGGGTCACGACGCACGAGCCGCCCTATATGGCGGAGGGCGAGGAGCTGCCGCTGGTGCCGGGGATGTGCTTCTCGATCGAGCCGGGGATCTATCTGCCGGGGCGGTTCGGGGTGCGCATCGAGGACATCGTGACCTGCACGGAGACGGGCGGGCGGCGGCTGAACAACACGGCGCGGGAGCTGCGGGTGGTGGCCTGAGGAACCCCGGCCCAGGCACCGGCCCCGGCACCGGCCCCGGTCTCAGCCCCGAACCCCGGCCCCGGCCCCGGCCCGGGCTCCGGCTCCGGCCCCGGCCCCGGCTCCGGCCCAGGCCCCGGCCCAGGCCCAGGCACCGGCACCGGCCTCGGCCCCGGCACCGGCCCAGGCCCCGGCACCGGCACCGGCCCAGGCCCCGGCACCGGCACCGGCCCAGGCCCAGGCCCCGGCCCGGCCCTGCCCGGGCCGGCCCCGCTCTCCCCTCGTGGAGCGGGACCGGCCCGGTGGTGGTGGTTGGTTTGGGACTTTGGGGCTTTGGGGCCGTATGGGCGGTTACGGCACCAGGACGACCTTGCCCATGGTGGCGCGCGTCTCCAGGGCCCGGTGGGCGGCCGCCGCCTCGGACAGCGGGAAGCGGTGCACCGCCGGGACCAGGCGGCCGGCCGCGGCCTCGGCCATCGAGCGCTCCTCCAGGGTGCGGATCGGGTCCGGCCCGCCGGCCTTCTCCAGCATCACCGGGCCGAGCACGGACCGGGATGTGATGCCGCGCGCCGTCAGCTCCTCCTCGCTGAACTCCAGCGGGCCACCGCCGCCGGCCAGCAGCCCGCCCGAGGACCAGCCGTAGACCAGGTGGCGGCCGCCGGGACCGAGCAGGTCCACGCCGGCCCGGCCGGGCTCGCCGCCGACCCCGTCGAACAGCACGGTCGCGGCCCGGCCGCCGAGGGCGGCGCGGACCTGGTCCGGCCAGGCCGGGTCGGTGTAGTCGACGGCGACGTCGGCCCCGAGATCCCGCACCCGCGCCACCTTCGCGGAGCCGCCCGCGAGGCCCACGACCGTGGCGCCGGCGTGCTTCGCGTACTGCACGAGGAGCTGGCCGATCCCGCCCGCCGCCGAGGTGACGACCGCGATGTCGTCGGCGGTCAGATCGGCGAACTGCAGGATCCCCATCGTGGTCCGGCCGGTGCCGATCATGGCGACGGCCTGGGCCTCGTCGAGGTTCGCGGGCACCTCGTGCAGCTTTCCGGCGGCGACCACGGCCAGTTCGGCGTAGCCGCCGGGGACCATGCCCAGATGCGCGACGACGCGCTTGCCCAGCCAGGCCGGGTCGGTGCCCTCGCCGAGCGCGTCCACCGTGCCCGCGACCTCGCGGCCGGGGATGGTCGGCAGCTCGGGCGCGGCGTGGACGGCGGTGGTCTGTCCCTGGCGCAGCGCGGTGTCGAGGAGGTGGACACCGGCCGCGGCGACGGCGATCCGAACCTCCCCGGGACCGGGCAGCGGATCGTCGGTCTTCTCCAGGACCAGGTTCTCGGCAGGGCCGAAGGCGTGCAGGCGTACGGCGTACATGGGGCTCCCCGGGCTTGTCGTCACTGTCTCGTGCCGCCACCCTCCAACTTCAACTTAACTTCAAGTCAAGCGGCTTCAAGTCAAGCGGCTTCACGTCACGCGGCTTCACGTCACGCGGCTTCACGTCACGCGGCTTCACGTCACGCGGCTTCGAGCGGCGTGGAGCGGTGGCGGCGCCCGCCGAAGGCGAGCGTGGCGGCGGTGAGCGCGCTGTTGAACGACACCTCGCAGAGCACCCCCGGCGCGGCGACCTGGTCGCCCGCCAGGTACACCCCGTCGCCCCGGTCGATCGCCGGCCGGTCCCGCCAGGTGGTGCCGGGCGCGTCCACCGCCCCCGTACGCCCGGTCGCCAGGGCCTCCCGCCGGAAGACCATGCGCTCCCGCCAGCCGGGGAAGCCCAGGTCCAGCAGGTGTTCGGCGCGGGCGATGCCGTCGGCCCTGGTCTCGCCCGGGGCGATGGGCACCTGGCCCTGGATCAGCTGCTCGCCGGGCGGGGCCAGCGAGGGGTCCTGGGCGGTGAAGCGTTCGACCCAGCCGGGGGAGTCGAGGTCGGAGACGGCGAACGCGTCGCCGCGCCGGGTGCGTACGGCCAGGTCGAGCAGCACCGTACGGCCGCTCGGCCAGGTGAGCGAGGCGTCGCCGAGGAGCGCGCGGGCGGCGGACAGCTGGGTCGCGACGATCACCGGGCCCCGGTCCGTGGGCAGCGCGTCCAGGCGGGAGCCGGTCTCGATCCGTACGCCGAGCTTCCAGGCGTGGTCGGCCATCCGGCCGATGACCTCGCCCCAGCCGCCGCGCGCGTAGTGGGCCTCCGGCGGCACCTTGGCGGCGCGCCGGAGGCGCTCCTGCACGAAGGCGGCGGACAGCTGCCCGGGGGCGTGGTGGAAGGTGGCGACGCCGACGTAGTTCGCGGCCGCGCGGGCCCCGGCCGCGCCGACGACGCCCGTCGCCCAGGTGGTGAAGTCGGCGTCGACTGGCGCGCTTTTGGCCAGCAGCAGCCTGAGCATGGCGGCCGGCGGCACGCGCCGCAGCCGCCCGTCGCGGTGGAAGCGCAGCCGGGCGGCTTCCAGCAGCGGGAGATCGGCGAGCGGGCCGAGCAGCCCCCGCTGCTTCAGCCACCCCCAGTGCGGACCGCCCGCGTAGAGGGCGTGCGGACCCTCGTTGGTGCGGTACGGGGCGGGGGCGGTGCGGGCGCGGCCGCCGAGCGTGTGATGGGACTCGTGCAGGATCACCTCGGCCCCGGCCTCGGCGGCGGCGATGGCCGCCGTGAGGCCTGCCAGGCCGCCGCCGATGACGGTGATACGACGCATGGGCAGCACTCCTTGCCGTGCGGCGACCCGGGTCGGATCGCGTTTCACGAGTACGACGAGGCGGCGGGCCGGGGTGTGACATCGGGGCGTTGTCAGTGACGTGGTTCACGATGGGGGTGGGGAGACGGGGAAACGGACGGGGCAGTGGGCACGGCGAGTGGACGGAGCGGTGATGGCGGGGCGCGGCGGCAAGCGGACAGGGACGACGGGGGCGACGGGGGCAGCGGGCGTGGCGGGCGCGGTGCGGGCGGCGCGGCGGCCGGAGGTGTCGCTGCCCGAGCTGCGGCCTTACGGGGACGGGGAGCTTGAGCCGGAGGGGGACTACGACGGGCTGGAGTTCGCCGACGCGGACTTCGCCGGGCAGCGGGCGGACGGCGCCCGCTTCCTGGACTGCGGGTTCGACCGCTGCGGGTTCGACGAGGCCGGGCTGTCCCGGGCCAGGTTCCTCGACTGTGTGCTGGAGGGCGTGCGGGGCGTGGGCACCGACGTGTCCGAGGCGCGGCTGAGGGACGTGGAGCTGGTGGACGCCCGGCTGGGCGGGGTCCAGCTGCACGGGGCGGTGCTGGAGCGGGTGGTGGTGCGGGGCGGGAAGATCGACTATCTGAATCTGCGCACGGCCCGGCTCACGGACGTCGTGTTCGAGGGGTGCGTGCTCGTCGAGCCGGACTTCGGCGGGGCGGTCCTGGAGCGGGTGGAGTTCGTGGACTGCGCGCTGCGCGGGGTGGACTTCACCCGGGCGCGGATGACGGACGTGGATCTGCGGGCGGTCGCGGAGCTGGACATCGCCCGGGGCGTCGAGGACCTGTCGGGCGCGGTGATCAGCCCCCCGCAGCTCCTCGACCTGGCCCCGGCGCTCGCGGCCCGGCTGGGCATACGGGTGGCGGAGGCGCGCGGGTTTTAGGGCGGCCGGGGGCCGGACGGGTGCGGCTCGGCGGGGCGGGCTCGGCGGGGTGGGGGCTCGGCGGGATGTGGGCCAGGGGGGTGGGGGCTCGGCGGGGTGGGGGCCGGCGGGGCGGAACTCAGCGGGATGGGAGCCAGCGGGATGGGAGCCAGCGGGATGGAGGCCGGCGGGGCTGGGGTCAGACGCGGGGGTAGCGGGCCTGGACCTCCCACACCGCCGGGTTGTCGGCCAGCCCCTCGTGCATATCGGTGAGGTCGGCGATCAGGTCGTGCAGGAAGTCGCGGGCCTCCCGGCGCAGCGCGGCGTGGTTGAAGGTGAGCGGCGCCTCCTCGGCCGGCACCCAGTCGGCCGTGATGTCCACCCAGCCGAAGCGCCGCTCGAAGAGCATCCGGTCCGTCGACTCGGTGAAGTCCAGCTCGGCGTGGACGGGACGCGCGGAGCGGCTGCCGCGCGGGTCGCGGTCCAGCCGCTCCACGATGTCGCACAGCGCCCAGGCGAAGTCGAGCACCGGCACCCATCCCCAGGCTGTGGACAGCTCCCGGTCCGCTTCCGTGTCGGCGAGGTACACGTCGCCGCAGAACAGGTCGTGACGCAGGGCGCGCACGTCCGCGGTGCGGTAATCCGTCTGCGGGGGGTCGGGGAAGCGGCGGGAGAGGGAGTAGCCGAGGTCGATCACACGGTCGATGGTGTCACGCCCCCGGCCCCCGGGAGGCCCCGGCCCGGGGCCCCCGGGGCCGGGCGGGGCCCCGGCCGCGAGGGGCGCCCGGGTCGCACGGCGGGTGCCCAGGTCGCGGCGGCGCTGCCCCGCAGCGACGGGGTCTGCCGGGCCGCGGCAGGTGCCCGGGCGGCGCGGCGGGTGGCCCGCCCGTCGGCGGCGGGGTCAGCCGGTGGCGGGCCCCAGGTTGCGGCGGGGCTCAGCCGGCGGCGGGGTCAGCCGGTGGCGGGGCCCAGGTTGCGGCGGGGCTCAGCCGGCGGCGGGGTCAGCCGGTGGCGGGGCCCAGGTTGCGGCGGGGCTCAGCCGGCGGCGGGGTCAGCCGGTGGCGGGGCCCAGGTTGCGGCGGGGCCCAAGCGGTGGCAGGGCCCAGGTTGCGGCGGGGCCCAGGTTGCGGCGGGGCTCAGCCGGTGGCGGAGCTCAGGCGGTGGCGGGGCCCAGGTTGCGGCGGGACTCAGCCGGTGGCGGGGCCCAAGCGGTGGCGGGGCCCAGGCGGCTGCGGGGCTCAGCCGGTGGCGGGGCTCAGCCGGTGGCGGGCGCGGCGGCGGGGGTCAGTGGCCGCGGGCGATCCATTCCTCCAGGTGGGGGGCCTCGTCGCCGATGGTGGTGGGGTCGCCGTGGCCCGTGCGTACGACGGTCTCCGGCGGCAGCGACAGCAGCCGTTCCCGGATGGACTCGATGATCGTCGGGAAGGACGAGTACGACCGGCCGGTCGCCCCCGGACCGCCGTTGAAGAGCGTGTCCCCGGAGAAGACCGTGGTCAGCGCGGGCGCGTGCAAGCAGACCGCGCCCGGGGAGTGGCCGGGGGTGTGCAGCACCCGCAGCTCGGTGCCGGCGACGGTGAGGACGTCGCCGTCGGCCAGCGCCCCGTCCGGCTTCCGGTCCGGGTGGCGCATCCGCCACAGCACCTCGTCGTCCGGGTGCAGCAGGATCGGCGCGCCCGTGCGGTCGGCGAGGTCCGGTGCGGCGTCGATGTGGTCGTCGTGGCCGTGGGTGCACAGGATGCCGAGCAGCCGCCGGTCCCCGACCGCCCGGGCGATCGCGTCCGCGTCATGGGCGGCGTCGATGACGTACACCTCGCTGTCGTCCCCGATCAGCCAGACGTTGTTGTCCACCTCCCAGGTGCCGCCGTCCAGGGAGAAGGTGCCGGAGGTGACCAGCCGGTCGACGCGTACGGGCGGGGGAGTCATCACAGCGTCACCACCGAGCGCAGCACCTCGCCGCGGTGCATCTTCGCGAACGCCTCCTCGATGTCGTCGAGGCCGATCGTCTCGCTGACGAACGCGTGCAGGTCGAGCCGCCCCTGGAGATACAGGTCGATGAGCATCGGGAAGTCGCGGGAGGGCAGGCAGTCCCCGTACCAGGAGGACTTGAGCGCGCCGCCGCGCCCGAAGACGTCAAGCAGCGGCAGCTCCAGCTTCATCTCCGGGGTGGGCACGCCGACCAGCACCACGGTGCCGGCCAGGTCGCGGGCGTAGAAGGCCTGCCGGTAGGTCTCGGGCCTGCCGACCGCATCGATCACGACGTCCGCGCCGTGGCCCCCGGTCAGCTCCCGGACGGCCTCGACGACATCGGCCGACTTGCCGTTGACCGTGTGGGTGGCGCCCAGCGTGCGCGCCGTCTCCAGCTTGCGGTCGTCCAGGTCCACCGCGATGATCCGCGCGGCTCCGGCCAGCCGGGCCCCGGCGATCGCCGCGCCGCCGACGCCGCCGCAGCCGATGACGGCGACCGAGTCGCCGCGCCCCACCGCGCCGGTGTTGATCGCCGCGCCGAGGCCGGCCATCACGCCGCAGCCCAGCAGGCCCGCCGCCGCGGGGGACGCGGCCGGGTCCACCTTGGTGCACTGCCCGGCCGCGACCAGGGTCTTCTCGGCGAACGCGCCGATGCCCAGGGCCGGGGACAGCGGGGTGCCGTCGGTGAGTGTCATGGGCTGGGCGGCGTTGTGGGTGTTGAAGCAGTACCAGGGGCGGCCGCGGCGACAGGCCCGGCACTGGCCGCACACGGCACGCCAGTTGAGGATCACGAAGTCGCCCGGGGCCACCTCCGTGACGCCCTCCCCGACGGACTCCACGACGCCCGCCGCCTCATGTCCGAGCAGGAACGGGAACTCGTCGGTGATGCCGCCCTCCCGGTAGTGGAGATCGGTGTGGCACACCCCGCAGGCCTGTACTCGCACCACCGCCTCGCCGGGTCCGGGGTCCGGCACCACGATCGTCTCGATCCTGACCTGCTCGCCTTTGCCCGGGGCGATGACACCGCGTACGTGTTGAGTCATGGCAGCAGCGTAAGTGCTGATCAGGGGCGGGGACAGGAAACGGGCCGCACCGGGTTGCGGTGCGGCCCGTCGCCGTGCCTGCGCTTTTGGCGCGCTTGCTTCCGCTCGCTCGCGCTTACTCGGTCACTTCACGTTGATCGCGGTCCAGGCGGCCGCGACGGCCTTGTACTCGGTGCTGTTCGCCCCGTACAGGTCGGTCGCCGCGTTGAGCGTGGCGGTGCGGGCCTGCGCGTACTTGGAGGTGGAGGTCAGGTACGTGGTCAGCGCCTTGTACCAGATCTTGATGGCCTTGTCCCGGCCGATGCCGGTGACCGTGGAGCCGTCGTACGTCGGGCTGTTGTAGCTCACGCCGTTGATGGTCTTCGCGCCGCTGCCCTCGGACAGCAGGTAGAAGAAGTGGTTGGCGGGCCCGGAGGAGTAGTGGACGTCGATGCTGCCGAGCGTCGAGGACCAGTAGTCCCGGGACGCCCCGTCCTTGCTGGGCTTGTCCTGGTAGCGCAGCGGGGTGCCGTCGCCGTTGATGTTGATCTTCTCGCCGATGAGGTAGTCACCGACGTCGGCGGAGTTGGCGGCGTAGAACTCCACGGCGGAGGCGAAGATGTCGGAGGTGGCCTCGTTGAGGCCGCCGGACTCGCCGCTGTAGTTGAGCTTGGCGGTGGCCGCGGTCAGACCGTGGCTCATCTCGTGGCCGGCCACGTCCACCGCGGTGAGCGGGTTGGCGTTGCCGGAGCCGTCGCCGTACGTCATGCAGAAGCAGGAGTCCTGCCAGAACGCGTTGACGTAGTTGTTGCCGTAGTGGACCCGGGAGTACGAGCCGACACCGTCGTTCCTGATGCCGTTACGACCCAGCACGTTCTTGTAGAAGTCCCAGGTCAGTGCGGCGCCGTAGTGGGCGTCGACGCCGGCGGTCTGGCGGCCGCCGCCCCACACGTCGTCGGCGTCGGTGAACAGGGTGCCGGTGCCCGAGCTGCCCTGGTTCAGGTCGTAGGTCTTGTGGTTGCCCCGCGTGCCGTCGGTGAGGCTGTAGGTGCTGCCGCTCTTGGTGGTGCCGAGGGTGACCGTGCCGCTGTACTTGCTGGTGCCGGTGCCGGTCTCGACGGCTTCCTCGGTGAAGAGCTTCTTGCCGGTGGCGGCGTCGGTGATGATGTGCAGCTCGCTCGGGGTGCCGTCCTTCTGCACGCCGGTGACCACGGTCTCCCAGGCCAGGACCGGCTTCCCGGAGGCCGCCCAGATGACCTTGCGCGGCGACTTGCCGGCCTTGTCCTCGGTGGTGGCCGCCTTGAGGGCGGCCGTCCTGGCGTCGGCGGAGGACACGTCGGCGGACGTGGTCGGCACGGATATCCGGGCCGAGGTCGCCTTGGTCACGCTGCGCGCGCCGTTCGCCTTCTCGTGGACGATCAGGTCGCCGCCGAGGACGGGCAGCCCGGCGTAGGTGCGCTCGTAGCGGGTGTGGACGGAGCCGTCCGCGTCCTTGATGACGTCCCGTACGATCAGCTTCTCCTGGGCCCCGAGCCCGAGGTGCTCGGCCTGGGCGGCGGCCTCGGACTGCGCGGCCTTGATCGCGGACGCGCGCTCGCCGGCGCTGAGCGGCAGCGCCGTCGCGCCGGCCTCACGGCCGCGCTCGGCCTGGGCGCTGGCCGGGCCGGACTGTACGCCGATGACGACCATCGCGGCGGAGGCGACGAGGGCCGCGGTGCGGATGGTCTTCTTGCGGGTGGCGGAAGCGATGGATCTCACTCGGTCTCCTTGCCTTGGGGCCGCTGGGTCGCGGCCCTGTGTAGGGGGTGCGGGCAGCCATGGGTGGGCCGCCCGGTGGTGCGAGGAGTGGTGCGAGAGTGGCGCCGTGCTTCGTTGGTGCGTGCTTCGGTGCTCGTGCTCCGGTGGTGCGTGCTCCGGTGCTCATGCTCCGGTGGTGCGTGCTCCGGTGCTCATGCTCCGGTGGTGCGTGCTCCGGTGGTGCGACACCTGGCGTGCGGCTACCCGACAGCTACCTGACGTGTATCTGACACGCACTGGTGACCGAGCAGAGATTGTCATCGAACGATCGGTCGGGACAGGCCTGAAACAAGAATTTGACTTTGCGTTATCTCTTCAGGCGGGGATCCGGTCAGATTTTCGCCACTCAGCCGCGCCCGGAAGATGACGGATTTTCGGCCTTTGCGGGGTCGCCCTCCGCCGCCGTACCGAGCCCGTCCTGGCTCGCCGCCCAGCTCGAAAGCACCGCCAGCTTCTCCGCGGCCGCCGTCCCGAGCGCGGCCGTGTAGGCGACCAAGAGCTGGTCGGGCGCGCCGGGCAGCGCGAGGGTCTCGTATCCCAGCTCCAGGTCGCCCACGACCGGGTGGCGCATGCGCTTGACCCCGTGTGTCTTCTCCTTCACCGGGTGGTCGGCCCAGAGCCGGCGGAATGTCTCGTTCTTCATCGCCAGCTCGCCGATCAACGACGCCATCAGAGGGTCGTCCGGGTGCCGGCCCGCGTCCAGCCGCAGATAGGCCACGGTCTCCGCGGCCACGGCGGGCCAGTCGGTGTAGAACTCCCGGGCCGCGGGGTCGAGGAAGGTGTGCCGGGCGGCGTTGCGCTCGCCCTCGGGCATCGCGGAGAAGCCCGACACCGCGTCCGCGAGGGCGTTCCACGCCAGGACGTCCATGCGCCGCCCGAGGACGAACGCGGGTGTGCCGGTCATGGTCTCCATCAGCGTGCGCACCCCGGCACGGACCGTCCGCCCGGTGCCCTCGCGCGCCCCCGCCCCGCGGCCCCGGCCCCGGTCCCGCTTCGGCCGGACCAGGTCCCTGAGGTGGGCCGCCTCCGTATCGGTCAGCCGCAGCACCCGAGCGACCGCGTCGAGCACCGCGTCGGACACGTTCGTCCCGCGCCCCTGCTCCAGCCGTACGTAGTAGTCCACGCTCACCCCGGCCAGCTGGGCCACCTCCTCCCGGCGCAGCCCCGGCACCCGGCGGCGCCCATGGGAGACCAGGCCCACCTGCTCGGGGCGTATGCGGGCGCGCCGTGAGCGCAGGAAGTCACCGAGGGCGTCGTCGTTCATGCCCCGAGGGTAGGGGAGCCGGCCGCCGCCAACCTGGTACTGGCAGACCCAGGAAAAGCGCCACCCTGGATACGGCGGCGCGGCGGCCGCAGCCTTGAGGACGTGACGGGGGGCTCCCGCACTACACACCGAGTCACCCCCACACGAGCCACCCCCCGCACCGGACGCACCACCCCGGACGCACCGCACCGGACGCACCACACCGGACGCACCACCCCGGACGCACCGCACCGGGCGCACCGCACCGGACGCACCACCCCGGGCGCACCACACGACCTCAGGAGCACACGAGATGAACCAGACCGACTTCGCCGGGCGCACCGCCGTCATCACCGGGGCCGCGAGCGGCATGGGCGCCGCGACCGCCCGCCTGCTCGCCGCGCGGGGCGCCCGGGTGGCGCTGTGGGCGCGCCGCGCCGACCGGCTGGAGGAGCTGGCCGGGAAGATCGCCGCCGAGGGCGGACAGGCCCTCGCGGTCCCGGTCGACGTGACCGACGAGGCCGCGGTCGCCGCCGGCGCCGCCCGGGTTCGCGACGCCTTCGGCCCGGTGGACCTGGTGGTCAACGCCGCCGGGGTGATGCTGCCGAACCCGGTCGAGGCGGGCCGGACCGACGAGTGGACCCGCATGGTCGACACCAACCTCACCGGAGCCCTGCGCGTCGTGGGCGCCTTCACCCCGGACCTCCTCGCCGCGGCGGCGGACGGGCGCCGCGCCGACCTCGTCAACATCTCCTCCATCGGCGCGCACCTGACGTTCCCCAACTACGCGGTGTACTCGGCGACGAAGGCGGCGCTCACCCATCTGTCGGCGTCCCTGCGCGCCGAACTCGGCCCGCGGGACGTGCGCGTCACCAACCTCGAACCCGGCCTGACCGAGAGCGAGCTGGCCGGGCACGTCGACAACGCGGAGGCGACCAGCCAGCTGGACGGCATGTTCGCCGCGCTCGGGGGGCTCTCCTCCGAGGACATCGCCGACCTGATCGCGTACATCACCAGCCGCCCCGCGCAGGTGAACCTGCGCCAGGTGGTCGTCCTCCCCACGCGCCAGGCGTGACCCGGCGGCGGACTCGAAGCCGACGCGCTGCTGGTTCATCCTCGACGAGGCGGTGCTGCGGCGCCGGGTCGGCGGGCCAGGAGTGATGCGCGATCAGATGGCGGCGCTGATCGAGCGCGCGGCCCAGCCGAACATCACCGTTCAGATCCTGCCCTTTGCGGCGGGCGAGCACCCGGACCTGGGTGGTTCATTGACTCTCTTCACGCTGCCCGACCAACCGCTGGTCGCTTATCTGGAGGGCAGTCGCTTCGGGTCGGTTGTCGAGGACAGGGAGGAGGTGATGAGGCGTCGTGAGTCCTACGATCTGTTCAGGGCGATGGCTCTCTCGCCTCGTGACTCCGAAGCGATGGTCCGAGCGGCAATGGAGGACTGGAAAGCAGGTCGACCACCCCGGACCTGACTACCACTGTCTGGCGCAAGAGCAGCTACTCGAACGCCGACCAGGGGACGTGCGTCGAGGTGGCCGACGGCCACCCCGGCATAGTGCCCATACGCGACTCCAAGCGCCCCCACGGCCCCGCCCTGGTCTTCCCCGCCCCCGCGTGGTCCGCCTTCGTGGCGGAGGTCAAGGGCGACGGCTTTCGTACGGGCTGACGCGGCGAGGGCCGCCCCGTGAGAACGGGGCGGCCCTCGGCGTCTTGCGTGCTACGTGCGTCAGACGTTGACGCCGAAGTCCCGGGCGATGCCCGTCAGGCCCGAGGCGTAGCCCTGGCCGACGGCGCGGAACTTCCACTCCGCGCCGTGGCGGTACAGCTCGCCGAAGACCATGGCGGTCTCGGTGGCCGCGTCCTCGCTCAGGTCGTAGCGGGCGATCTCGGCGCCGCCGGCCTGGTTGATGATGCGGATGAACGCGTTGCGCACCTGGCCGAAGTTCTGGCTGCGCGACTCGGCGTCGTAGATGGAGACCGGGAAGACGATCTTCTCGATGTCGGCGGGCAGGGCCGCCAGGTTGACGTTGATCTGCTCGTCGTCGCCCTCGCCCTGGCCGGTGAGGTTGTCGCCGGTGTGGACGATGGACTGGTCCGGGGTGGACTTGTTGTTGAAGAAGACGAAGTGCTGGTCCGAGTAGACCTTGCCGCTCGAGTTCACGGCGATGGCGCTCGCGTCCAGGTCGAAGTCGGTGCCGGTGGTGGTGCGGACGTCCCAGCCGAGGCCGACCGTGACGGCGGTCAGGCCCGGTGCCTCCTTGGTGAGCGAGACGTTGCCGCCCTTGGACAGGCTTACAGCCATGGGGGTCCCTTTCGTGGTCGAGTCCTCGGGGCTTCGTACTCCGGACGAAGCTACCGTCACCCTCCCTAACGCCATCAGCCGCCCACCGGTTCCAGGTCTCTTTACCTTCTTTGCCAAGCATCGGCGCCGAGCGGTTCGCCCTCGCCCCGGGCGCAAAAGCAGATGACGGAGTTCCGGCGGCGCGGGAACATGGGGGGTATGTCCGGGCCCTATGTCATCCGTGGCTCGGTCTCCCTGCCGGAGGCCGAGCTGATGTGGCGTTTCTCGCGGTCGTCCGGGCCGGGCGGGCAGCATGTCAACACCAGCGACAGCCAGGTCGAGTTGCGCTTCGACCTCGCCGCGACCGAGGCGCTTCCGCCGGTGTGGAAGCAGCGGGCGCTGGAGCGGCTGGCGGGGCGGCTCGTCGGCGGGGTGGTGACCGTACGGGCGTCGGAGCACCGCTCGCAGTGGCGGAACCGCGAGACGGCGGCGGTCCGGCTCGCGTCGCTGCTGGCCGAGGCGACCGCGCCTCCGCCCAAGCCGCGCCGTCCGACCCGTATTCCGCGCGGCATCAACGAGCGGCGGCTGCGGGAGAAGAAGCAGCGCGGCGAGACGAAGCGGGGGCGGTCCGGGCGCGACTGGGGTTAGCGGTCGTCGGCGCGGCGTTTGCGGTGAGTATGGGACAGCGACACGCCGACGTCATGGCGTGTCGCTGTCCCATATTCACCGCAAAGTCAGCGGGTGTGCCCCTGAGGCCCGGCGAGCGGTTCCTTAGGGGGATCGTGAGGGGGGCCCTCGGGTGATCACTGATGGCCGGGCACCGGGGACGCGACAGGGTGGCTCACAGTCCACCCTCCAGCTGTCCGGTCCACCTGTGGGGCCGTCATTCCCGGGAGGCGCTTGATGCGTCGTCGTCCCTCCGTCTTCAGCCGTTCGGCCGTGATCGGCGTGGCCCTGGCCGCGGTCACGGCGGGTATGGTCCTGCCCGTTTCGGCGGCCGCCGCGGCTTCTCCGCGGGCCTCGCGGGCCGCTGTCGCCGCCCGGCTCGCCCCGTTCGATCCCGCCCCGATGCGGGAGCTGCTGGCCGGCCTGCCCGACCCGGTGGTGTCCGGCGCGCTCGTCGAGGTGAGGCACGGCGGCTCCGGGCGGCCGTGGACCGGCTACGCGGGAGAGGTGCCGCGTGGTGCCCACTTCCGGATCGGCAGTGTCACCAAGGCCTTCACCAGCACGGTGGTGCTCCAGCTGGTCGCCGAGCGCCGGATCGCCCTCGACGCGCCCGTCCGGCGGTATCTGCCCGAGCTGATACCGGCCGCGTACGAAGAGGTCACCGTGCGACAGCTGATGGACCACACCAGCGGCCTGCCCGCCCCCGCGGGCATACCGGGGCCGGCTGACGGGCCCGGCTGGTGGCTGAAGCGCCTCTCGCCGGAGCAGGTGGTCCGCGCGGCCTTCGCGAAGGCCGGGGACGACTGGACGGCGCCGCGGCCCGGCGCCGTCCAGCAGTACAACGGCGTCAACACCTTTGTCGTGGGCCTGCTGGTGGAGAAGGTGACCGGGCACACCTTCACGGAGGAGCTCGACCGACGCCTCATCCGGCCCCTCGGGCTGCGGGACACCAGCCTTCCCACCGCCTCGGACACCACCATCGCCGCACCTCACGCCCGGCCGAGCCTCGGCGGGGACGAGGTGACCGAGCAGTCCCCATGGGCCTGGGCCGAAGGCGGAATGATCTCCACCGCCGCGGATCTGGACAGGTTTCTGACCGCCCTCTTCCGCGGCAGGCTGCTGCCCCCGGCCGAGCAGCGGCTGGTGTTCACCGTCCCCGACGCGTCCAACGGACCGGACAACAAGAACTGCGTCAACGGGACCGCCTGCTACAGCATCGGCGGGCTGATGCGGGTCACGCTCGACAACGGGGTGACCGTATGGGGCAAGACCGGGTCGCAGCCCGGCTGGACGACGGGCATGTTCGCCACCCGCGATCTGAAGCGCCGCGCCGTGTACTCGCTCAACCCCACGGGGACCGCCTCGGAACGCCCGTACGTCATGGCCGTTCTCAAGGCCGCCTTCGCGGACGGGAGCGCCGCCTGAGGTCCGGGCGGGAGCCCGACGGGCCGGCGGGAGCCTGACGGGCCGGGCGGGAGTCTGGCGGTCCCCACGTGAGTGCCTGACGGGCCGGGCGGGAGCCCGACGGGCCGGGCGGGGGTCTCTGGCGTTGCGGCCGGCGGCTACGGGAGGACCGAGCGGACCGCGTCCGGGGTGCGGCCCACGACCGCCGTGCCGTCGTCCGCCGTAATGATGGGCCGCTGGATCAGGATCGGGTGCGCGGCGAGCGCCTCGATCCACCGGGCGCGGGCCGACTCCTCGCGCGGCCAGTCCGCCAGGCCCAGGTCGGCCGCGGCGGACTCCCCGGTGCGGGTGATGTCCCAGGGCTCCAGGCCGAGGCGGTCCAGCACCTCCTCGATCTCCTGGGCGGTCGGCGGGGTGTCCAGGTAGCGGCGGACCGTGTACTGGGCGCCCTCGGCGTCCAGGAGGGTGAGCGCGGAGCGGCACTTGGAGCAGGCGGGGTTGATCCAGATTTCCATGGTGATTCGGGTCTCTCGGGTCTCTCGGTTCGCCGGGGGACGGACTGCGGAAGGGCGCGGGGGTGGTCGCGCGCAGGACGTTACCCCAGGGTGTGGTAGCGGCCCCGGAAGTACATCAGCGGGCCGCCGTCCGCGCTGGGGGTGCCCGCCCTGAGGACCCGGCCTACCACGAGGGTGTGGTCACCCGCCGTCACCCGCTGTTCGGTGCGGCACTCCACGATGGCCAGCGCCCCGCCGACGAGGGGCGCGCCCGTGGCCTCGCCGCGGGTGTAGGGGATGTCCTCGAACAGCAGCCGGTCGCTGATGCGCCCCTTCATGGCGAAGCGCCCCGCTATGTGGCGCTGGCTCTCCGACAGGACCGACACCGCCCAGAGCGGCTGTCGGGCCAGGAGGTCGTCCATCCGCGAGCCGTTGCGAACGCTCACCATGACGAGCGGCGGGTCGAGTGACACCGACATGAACGCCGTGGCCGTCATGCCGACGTCCTCACCGCGCGCCCCCTCCTCGGGGTCGTGGGCGGTCACCAGCACCACGCCCGCCGACAGGCGGGACAAGGCGGCGCGGAACTCGTCCTCACTCACCCCACCAGCATGGGGGATGGCGGGCTGCGCGGTGGTGGAAGGCGATGAGTGAGGCACGTACTGAACGCTAACCCGGACCCCCAGGGGCCCGCATCGGGCCCCGGGACCAGGACGGACCTAGGTCCCGGGCCGTAGCCGGCGTACGCCCGGGGCGGCAGGGGTGGCCTTCGGATGGATGGTCGAACACTGTCCGCCGATTTGCATTCACAAAATCAAGGAGCGCTCCCATGTTTGTCTCCAAGGCTTGAACACTGTCTGTGAAGTGAGTCACAGCAGGCAGTAATTGTTGACCCTGTGTACCGAGTGGGCAGCTCGCTGTGATTCAGTGGCCGTGGCAATCGGACGACAAGAAGCCAGGAGTTGCTGTCGAGGTCTCGGGGGAGTAGCGAGCGATGGAGACCGAGTCGGAGCCCTACATCCGCCTTGCGACCCTGCGGCTGTTGCACGAGGTGGTCGCCGATCTGAACACCGCCCGCAGCCTCGCCGACACCGTGCAGACCGTCGCCGACGGGGTGATCGCCGGGCTGGGCTACGAGCTGTCGGCCGTCAACCTGGTCCGCCCGGACGGCGACCTGATCGTCGCGGCCGTCGGCGGCAGCGCCGGGGCCGAGGCCCTGATGGCCGGGCGGGTCGGCTCCCGCGCCTCGTGGGAGCGCCGGCTGTCCATGGGCGACCGCTGGGGCGATCTGCGCTTCATCCCGTACACCGAGGGCTGGGTGCTCGACGAGGACGACGTCCCGGAGTGGCACACCCCCGGGCCCGCGCCCCGCTTCCCCGACGAGTGGCACCCCATGGACCGCCTGCTCGCCCCGATGTACACGGCGGGCGGCGCGGGCGGGGAGCTGATCGGCGTCATATCCGTCGACCGGCCGCGCAACGGGCGCCGCCCCGGGGCGTGGGGGCGCGAGGCGCTCCAGATGTACGCCTTCCACGCCGCCACCGCGATCGGCAACGCCCGGCTGCGCGCCAACATGCAGCGCGCGCTGCTGCGCCTGGAGCGCGAGCAGCAGGCCCTGCGCGCCAGCGAGGAGAGCTTCCGGCAGGCCTTCGAGTACGCGCCGAGCGGCATGGCCATCGCCGAGATGGGCGGCGACCATCACGGCCGGCTGCTGCGCGCCAACGACGCGCTGTGCCGGCTGCTGGGCCGCACCGCCTCCGCCCTGCGCCGCTGCTCCTTCTCCGACCTCGTCCACCCCAAGGACATGGGCACCCTGATGCGCACCTCCGCCGAGGGCGGCCGCGCCGAGCTGCGGCTGGAACGCCGGGACGGCAGCTATGTGTGGGTGAGCCTGCGCAACTCCGTGGTCGCCGACGCGGCCGACGGCCCGCGCTTCCAGCTCACCCACGTCGAGGACATCGAGGAGCGCAAGCGCCACGAGCTGCAGCTCGCCCACCGCGCCAGCCACGACTCGCTGACCGGCCTGCCCAACAGCGCCGAGCTGCGCGCCCGCCTCGGCAGCAGGCTGTGCGCCCACCCGCCGCGACCGGGGGAGTCCGGGGCCGGTGACGCCGAGGCGGGAGGTCTGTCGCGCGGCTACGACGCGTTCGACGGGCCGGGTGCGGCGGGGGTGTTCGACGGGCCGGGCGGGGCGGGGGTGTTCGACCGGCCGGGTGCGGCGGGGGTGTTCGAGCGGCCAGGCGGGTCAGGGGTGTTCGATGGGCCGGGCGGGTCGGGCGGGCCGGGGGTGTTCGATGGGCCGGGCGGGTCGGGCGGGCCGGGGGTGTTCGACGGGCCGGGCGGGTCGGCCGTCGGCGGCATCCCGTACGAGCCCCATGTGCACGCCATCGCGCCACGGGAGGACGACGACGTCGACGACGGCCACAAGGGGCTGGCCGTCCTCTTCTGCGACCTGGACGGCTTCAAGTCGATCAACGACCGGTTCGGCCACCACGCGGGCGACGCCGTCCTCATCGAGGTCGCCCGCCGGCTGGCCGGCGGGGTGCGGGAGGGTGACACCGTGGCCCGCCTCGGCGGGGACGAGTTCGTGGTCCTCGCGGACGGTCTCGGCCGGGCCGACGCCCAGGACCTGGCCGTCCGGCTGCGCAACGCGATCATCCCGCCGATCCGGGTCGACGGCCGGGCCGTCCGGGTCGGGGCCAGTTTCGGCATCGGCTGGGCCAGTTGCGGGATGACGGCCGAGGAAGTGCTGCACTCGGCCGACCAGCGGATGTACGTCGAGAAGCGGTCCCGCGCGAAGGAGCGCCGCCGCGCCGGATGAGTGCGGTCGACCCGGCCCGCCCCCGTCGCGGTAGGCTGCCCCGATGCGGCATCGCCGCCGACAGTGAATCGATCATGAATATTGGCCATCCGGACAGTGCATGCCCTGTTGCGGCCTCCCCGGCCCTGATATGAGCTGTCGTGGCGCGTAAGTACCTGAGCGCCGTTGGCCATATGTACAGGGGAGTGACGAGAGGGATGACGGCCGGCAACAACGGCTCGGACACGCCGGAGAACGACGACCCGTTCGCCTATCTGTACCGCTCGGAGGGCGGACAGGGCGGCCAGTCGGGCCAGTCGGGCTCCGCCCCCCGGACCGGCGGCTACGGCTACCCGGGCCCGCACCAGCCAGGGGTTCCCCGCACCTCGTACAACCACGTCCGCGCGGTCGGCGAGCGTACCTACGGGCAGCAGAACCAGCAGTACCAGCAGGGTCAGCAGCAGTACCAGCAGGGTCAGCAGATCCCGAATCAGCCGGCGTACGGCGGCCAGGGGCAGCAGAACCCCCACTACGCCGCCCCCGAGACCCTCCCCGGCGGCGCCCCGCGCCGGGCCGCGCCCTCGCGCGGCACGGGCGGCCGCGGCCCCAACAGCAAGGGGCTGCTCATCGGCGCGCTCGCCGTCGTCGCCGTGGTCGTGGTCGGCATCGGCGTGGCGATGATCACCAACAACGACGACGACAAGAAGGACGACAAGGCCCAGCCGACGGCCTCGTCCACCGCCGCCGCGAGCGTCGAGCCCAGCAAGACCCCCGAGCCGTCCAAGAAGCCCACCCCGCTGCCCACCGAGGACGCGTCGGGCATGCGCCTGGAGGGCGGCGCGACCCCCGCGTCGGACATCCCCGGCGCCAAGGCCGAGGGCGGTAAGTACGTCGCGGGCCTCAACGCCCCCGGCGCCTCCGCGACCTGGAGCGTGGACGTCGACAAGGGCGGCTCGTACAAGCTGTACGTGCAGTACGGCGTGCCCGGCGAGGACCAGGGCCTCTCCCTCAACGTGAACGGCAAGCCGGCCAACGAGCCGCTGCGCATGAAGAACTACGCGAACGCGAAGAAGGGCGACTGGGAGCACGGCTGGACGTACACCTGGACCCTCGTCAACCTCAACCCGGGCACCAACACGGTCAAGGTGTCCTGCGAGGCGGGCAACAAGTGTGACGTCAACCTCGACCAGATGTGGCTCAAGAACGGCTGACTGAGCGGCAGGGCGGGCTGAGGCAGGGCTGTCAGGGCTGTTGAGGGCGGGGCGGCCTCAGGCCGCCGGGTCCTCGGTGATCTCGATCCGCCCCCGCAGCTCGTCATACGTGCCGCGGTCGAACTCGCCCGCCACCGGCGCCCGTACGGCCGCCGCCGACAGCGCCACCGCGCGCGCCAGCCGGTCCGGCCACGGAACCCCCTCCACCAGCCCGGACAGCAGCCCGGCCACCGCGGCGTCCCCCGCCCCTGTCGGATTGCCCGCCAGGCGGCGCGGCGGGGCGGCCCGCCAGGTGCCCTCGGCGGTGACCGCGAGCATGCCCTCCGCGCCGAGCGAGGCGGCGACCGCCCGCGCCCCGCGCCGCCTGGCGTCCCGCGCGGCGCGCAGCGGCTCGGTGGAGCCGGTCAGCCCGGCCAGCTCGTCGGCGTTCGGCTTGACGATGTCGGGGCGGGCGGCGATGCCGCGGCGCAGCGGTTCGCCGCTGGTGTCCAGCAGCGTGGGCACGCCCGCCGCGTGCGCCTCCCGGATGAGCTGCGCGTACGTCCCCACGGGCACGCCGGGCGGCAGGCTGCCGCACAGCGCGACCGCCGACGCCTCGCGCAGCAGCTCGGCGTAGGCGCCCAGGAAGGCGGACCACTCGGGTGTGGTGACGAGCGGGCCGGGCTCGTTGAGCTGGGTGGTGTCGCCGGAGGTGGAGTCGACGACGCCGACGGTGCGCCGCGTGGCCCCGGCGATCGGCACCAGGGCGTCCGTCACCCCGCCGCCGAGCTCGGCGAGCCGCTCCCGCAGGACCGCCCCGGTCACGCCGCCGGCGAAGCCGGTGACGACCGTGGGGTGGCCGAGGGCGGCCAGCACCCGGGCGACGTTCAGGCCCTTGCCGCCGGGCCGTTCGGTGACCTCGGTGACGCGGTGGGAGGTGTGGGCGCGCAGGCGCGGCACCTGATAGGTGATGTCCAGAGCGGTGTTGAGCGTGACCGTCAGGATCACCCCGGCGTCCCCTTCTTTCCGTCCCCAGGCCCCAGCAACCCAGCCCCCAGCAACCCAGCCCCCAGCAACCCAGGCCTCAACAACCCAGGCCCAGTACCCGGGACGAGTCCTGCGTGTGTCCTGCGTGTGCACGGCTGTGAAGGATCATGCCAAAACGGCGGCGGCGGGCCCAGTCCCCCACCGAGGCCGGCCCGCCGCAGCGCGGTGTCGAATCAGCCCACTTCGGGATCGATCACCCAGGCGCCCCGGCGCATCACGCCCACCACGCCGAAGTCCTCCCCGAGCACGACGAGGTCGGCGTCCTTGCCCGCCTCCAGCGAGCCCACCCGGTCGTCCAGGCCGAGAACCCTCGCGGGGGTGGCGGACAGCGCCCGTACGGCCTCGGGGACGCTCAGTCCGTCCACGGTCACGGCCCGGGCGAAGGCGCGGTCGAGGGTCAGCGTGGAGCCTGCGATCGAACCGGCCGTCGGGCCGGTGCTGATCCGCGCGACCCCGTCGGTGACCTCGACCTCCATCGGGCCCAGCGGGTAGGTGCCGTCGCTCATGCCGGCCGCGCCCATCGCGTCCGTGATGAAGGCGACCCGGTCGGCGCCCGCGCGGCGGAAGGCCAGCCCCAGCGCGGCGGGGTGCAGATGCGTGCCGTCGTTGATCAGTTCAATGGTGACCCGCTCGTCCTCCAGCAGGGCGGCGACCGGCCCCGGCTCGCGGTGCAGCAGCGGCGGCATCGCGTTGAACAGGTGAGTCGCCACGGTCGCGCCCGCCTCCACGGCCTCCAGCGCGGCCTCGTACGCGGCGTCGGTGTGGCCGACCGCCGCGATGACGCCGCTGTCGGCGAGCAGCCGTACGGAGTCCAGGCCGCCCGGCAGTTCGGGCGCCAGCGTCAGCATCTTCGCGGCGCCGCGCGCGGCGTCGATGAGCTTGCGCACGTCCGCGGGGTCCGGGTGGCGCAGCAGCGACGGCTGGTGGGCGCCGCAGCGGTGGGGGGAGATGAAGGGGCCTTCGAAGTGGACACCGGCCAGCTCGCCCTGCTCGACCAGCTCGGCGAGGGCGGCGGCCTGCCGCGCGAGGTTGTCGAGGTCGCCGGTGACGGTGGAGGCGAGCATGGTGGTGGTGCCGTGGCGGAGGTGCGTACGGACCACGGTGAGGGCTTCCTCGTGGGTGCCGGCGGAGAAGGAGGCGCCGCCACCGCCGTGGACGTGCATGTCGACGAAGCCGGGGACGATCCAGTGGCCGGTCAGGTCGAGCACGGTGGCGCGGCCGGCCGCGCTGCCGTCTGCCGATGTGCCGCCGTCTGCCGCCGCGCCGCCGTTCGCCGATGTGCCCCCCGCCGACGTGCCGCCCGCCGATCTGCCGCCGTCTGCCGCGCCCCGCGTCGCCGCGCCGCCCTCTGCCGCCGCGCCGCCCTCTGCCGATGGCGCGCCGTTCGTCCCCGCCCCGCCGTTTGCCCCCGCCGCGCCGCCGACCGCCTCGACGATGTGCCGTCCCTCGACGGTCACCCGCCCGTTCTCGACCACGCCGGTCGGCAGCACCACCCGGGCGCCCGTGAGAACCGTTCGAGCCGCTGGAGCCGCAGGACCCGTTCGAGTCGTTCGTCCGACCATCAGGCGCTTACCTCCGTGGAGAGAAGATCCCAGGCGAGCAGGCCCGCGCCCAGGCATCCGGCGGTGTCCCCGAGGGCCGCCGGGACGATAGAGGGCAGTCGCTGGAACGTGATCCGCTCCTGGACCGCCGTGCGCAGCGGCGTGAACAGCGTCTCGCCGGCCTCCGCCAGCCCGCCGCCGATGATCATGACCCCGGGGTCCAGCAGGGTGAGCCCGGTGACCAGGCCGTCGGCGAGGGCGCTCACGGCCTCCTGCCAGACCGCCGCGGCCCGCGGGTCCCCGGACTCGACGGCCTTGGCGCAGTCAGCGGCGTCCGCCTCGGGGTTGCCGCCGGCCAGGGCCCAGGCGCGGCCCACCGCGGAGGCGGAGGCGACGGTCTCCAGACAGCCGTACTGGCCGCATCCGCACGCCGGGCCGCCCGGCCGTACGACGATATGGCCGATCTCGCCGGAGGAGCCGTGGGCCCCGGGGTCGACCCGGCCGTCGATGCCGATGGCCCCCGCGATGCCGGTGCCCAATGACACGAACAGAAAGCGCCGCGCCCCCTCGCCCGCTCCTATCCGGCCCTCGGCCAGCCCGCCCATGCGTACGTCATGGGCCAGCGCGACCGGTGTCCCGGCGAGCCGTTCGGCGAGCAGGGCGCGCAGCGGCACATCGCGCCAGCCGAGGTTGGCGGCGAAGACGGCGATGCCGCGCTCCTCGTCGAGGACGCCGGGCACGCCGACCCCGGCCGCGGCGGCCGGCTGTCCGTAGCGCTGTTCGCCGATGGCGCGCAGTTCGGCGGCGAAGTCGAGGATCGTGGCGACAACGGCCTCCGGCCCGCGCTCCCGGCCCGTGGGCCGTCTCTCCTCATGGAGGAGTGCGCCGTCCGCCCCCACGAGGGCGGCCTTCATGCCGGTGCCGCCCACATCGAGGGCGATGACGTGTTTCACGCGACCAGTCTGGCGCGATCCACCGCGAGAGGTCTAGTCCACTCGCCGTTCGGGCGGTGGACTACGCTCCGGGTGTCCGCGAAAAGGTGAAAGTCGATACCGAAGCGATATCCGTATGGTGTAGACCCTGTGGAGGTATCCGGGGCAGACTCGCTCGACCTCCCGCGGACGGGCCAGGAGGTCGAGTCAAGCCACGAGGGTGGGGAAGTGCAGTGCAGCGTCGGCGGTTCTTGGGTCTGACGGCGGCGGGCGCCGCGACGGCGGCGATATCCCCCGCGCTGACGGCATGCGGAAGCGAAGGCCCGGGCTCCGGGGACGTCACGTTGAAGGTGGTGGCGGCCGACTACGGCGACAGCTCCGCCAACAGCTCCCAGAAGTACTGGGACAGGCTGGCCCGGGCGTTCGAGGCCAAGCACGAGAACATCAAGGTCGATGTCGCGGTCCTGAGCTGGACCGAGATCGACAAGAAGCTCGCCGACATGGTCAAGCGGGGCCAGGCCCCGGACATCGCGCAGATCGGCGCGTACGCCGACTACGCCGCCGCGGGCAAGCTCTACCGCGCCGACCAGATGCTCTCCATCCCCATCCAGGCCGGATTCATCGACTCCATCGCCGGCGCGGGCGAGGTCAGCCGGGTGCAGTACGGGCTGCCCTTCGTCTCCAGCGCCCGGCTGTTCTTCTACAACAAGAAGCTCTTCGACGAGGCCGGCGTCCTCTCCGTCCCGGAGACCTGGGCCGAGCTGAAAGACGCCGCGGTCAAGCTCAAGGCGATCGGCGTGAAGATCCCCTACGGGCTGCCGCTGGGCCCCGAGGAGTCCCAGGGCGAGACCCTGATGTGGCTGCTCGGTGGCGGTGGCGGTTACACCGACAGCAACGGCAGCTACACCATCGACTCCACGCAGAACATCCAGACCATGGAGTGGCTGCGCGACGAACTCGTCGGCGAGGGCCTCACCGGCCCCGACGCCCCCGCCCGCACCAACCGCCAGGACATCTTCGACGCCTTCACGCGCGGCGAGGTCGGCATGCTCAACGGCCACCCCACCCTGATGCAGCAGGCGGACGGCCACGGCATCGAGTACGGCACCGCGCCGCTGCCCGGGCGCCACGGGAAGTCCAAGGCCACCATGGGCGTCGCCGACTGGGTCATGGCCTTCAAGCAGAACGGCAACCGCCGGCAGGCCGGGCTCTTCCTGGACTTCCTCTACGAGGAGCAGAACGTCCTCGACTTCGCCACCCAGTACGACCTGCTGCCGGTGACCACCAAGGCCTCCAGGACGATGCGCGGGGACCGCAAGTACAAGCGGCTGTGGAAGTTCCTCGACGAGTTGGGGACCGCCGAGTTCTACCCGGTGGACAAGACGTCCTGGGCGACGGTCCAGTCCAGCCTGAAGAAGAAGATCGGCTCGGTCGTCACCAAGGGCGGCGACCCCGCGGGCGTGCTCAGCGAGGTCCAGCGCCAGGCCGACGCGATGGAGACCGCGGCGGGTTAGTGGTGTCCGGCGAGCGGGGCGAGCGCGACGAGCGCGCGGACGAGAGGGGCGGCGCACCCAGCGGCGGGGCCGGGGAGCCCGCCGGGGGCGGCCTGTCCGAGCGGGACCGGGACGTGCTCGCCGTGGAGCGGCGCGGCTGGCCGGGGCCCGGCGCGAAGGAGCGCGCGATAAGGGAGCGGCTCGGCATCTCGCCGACCCGCTACTACCAGCTCCTGAACGCCCTCCTGGACGATCCCCGGGCCCTGGCCCACGACCCTGTGACCGTCAACCGCCTCCGCCGCCTGCGCGAAGCACGCCGCGGACGCCGCTGACGCGGGCGCCGTGGCGCCACGAAGGCGGACGCGGGCGCCGTGGCGCCACGAAGGCGGACGCGGGCGCCGCTGAGGCGGGAGCCGTAGCGCCGCGGACGCCGACGCTGCTGACGCGGCCGCCGTGGGGCTGCTGAGGCGGGAGCCGTACAGCCACGAAGGCGAACGCCGACGCTGCTGACGCGGGAGCCGTAGCGCCGCCGCCAACGCGGCCGCCGTGGCGCCGCGACGGTGCCCGTTGCCCGCGGTTCACCCCACGGCGATAGGGTCGGCCGCATGGGCAGCCACCCTCTTCCCGTACCCACGACAGCAGCCGGCCGTGAGGGCCTGGCGGCGATCCTCCAGCGGCCCGGGGAGGCCGTCTTCGCCTTCGACTTCGACGGGACCCTGGCCGACATCGTCCCCGACCCCGACCAGGCGCGCGCCCACCCCGGGGCCGTGCCCGCGCTTTCCCGCCTCGCCCCACGGCTGTGCTCCGTCGCGGTGATCACCGGCCGGCCGGCCGCCCTCGCCGTGGAGTACGGCGGCTTCGCCGAGGCGGCGGGCCTCGACCGCCTCCTGGTCCTCGGCCACTACGGCGCGGAGCGCTGGGACGCCGCCGACGGCGAGGTCGCCACCCCGCCCCCGCACCCGGGCGTCGCGGCGGTCCGGGCCGAACTGCCGGACGTGCTCGCGGCGGTCGGCGACGTGCAGGGCGCCACCGTGGAGGAGAAGGGGCGCGCCGTCGCCGTCCACACCCGCCGCGCCGCCGACCCGCAGGGCGCCTTCGAGGCGCTGAGCGGGCCGCTTCGCCTCCTCGCCGAGCGGCACGGGCTGATCGTCGAGCCCGGCCGCCTCGTGCTCGAGCTGCGGCCGCCGGGCATGGACAAGGGCGTCGCGCTCACCGACTACGTCCGGCGGACCGGGGCCGGAGCGGTGCTGTACGCGGGCGACGACCTGGGGGATCTGGCCGCGTTCGGCGCGGTGGAGCAGCTCAGGTCGCGGGGCGTGCCCGGGGTCCTGGTGTGCAGCGGCAGCAGCGAGGTCACCGAACTGGCCGAACGAGCCGACCTGGTGGTCGCTGGCCCCACGGGCGTGGTCGACCTCCTGACCGCCTTGGCCGAGGCCCTCAAGGACTGACGGCGGGCCCGTCGGCCCCCATGCGAGGCCGTTTTGCCCCGACCCCGCGGGCGACGCGCCGGGCGGGAGCTGGGCGCGGCCCCGCCGGGGCGGAGCGCGGCCTCATCTACGCCGGGCGGAGTCGGACGTGGGCCCTGCCCATGCGGGGTGCTGCCCCGCCCATGCCGGGCGTGGGCCCTGCCCATGCCGGGCGCGGCGCGTCCGACCCGTGCCCGGGGGCCACGTCGTCGTCAGTTCGCGCAGCTGCGCCAGGAACCATTGCGCGGGCGGCAGCGCGGTCGCGGTAGTCCGTGTGCGTGGGGAGCCGGGCCGGGCCCGGCGCGCCGCCTGCGGGGCCGGGCCAACACGCACCCGCCCCGGGCGGGGGCGGGCGCCCCGCGCCCGGGGGGCTACGTCGCCGTCGTCAGTTCGCGCAGCTGCGCGAGGAACCACTGCGCGGGCGGCAGCGCGGTCGCGGCGGCCGCGAGGCGTTTGGTGCGCTCGGCCCGTTCGCCGTCGGGCATGGAGAGGGCCTCGTGGAGGGCCCGGGCCGTCGCTTCGATGTCGTACGGGTTGACCACGAGCGCGTCGGCGCCCAGTTCCGCGTACGCGCCCGCTTCGCGGGAGAGCACCAGCGCGCAGCCGCGCTCGGAGACCACCGGGACCTCCTTGGCGACGAGGTTCATGCCGTCCCGGATGGGGTTGACGAGGGCCACGTCGGCGAGGCGGTAGGCCGCGAGCGACCGGGCGAAGTCGTCTTTGACGTGGAGGGCGACCGGCTGCCAGCCGTCCGTGCCGTACTCGGCGTTGATCTCGCCGGCGACCCGCCGCACCTGCTCCGTGTAGTCGCGGTAGACGGCCAGGTCCTGGCGGGAGGGGTAGGCGAAGGCGACGTGGACCACGCGCTCGCGCCACTCGGGGTGGGTTTCCAGGAGCCGTCGGTAGGCCAGCAGCCCGCGGACGATGTTCTTGGAGAGCTCGGTGCGGTCCACCCGGACGATGGACTTGCGGCCGGGGCCGATCTGCGCGCGCAGGGCGGTGAGCCGCTCGTCGACGTCCGCCGCGCGCGACCGCTGCCGCAGGAAGTCCGCGTCCGCGCCGAGGCCGTGGACGCCCAGCCGGGTCTCGCGCCCTTCGAAGCGCACGGACAGCCGGGCGCCGTCCCGCACCACCTCCGCGCCGAGCACGGCCGCGGCGCAGTCGGCGAAGGCGAGGGCCCAGCGCTCGGTGAGGAACGCGGCGCGGTCGCCGCCCAGGATGCCGCGCAGCACGCTCGCCGCCACGTCGTCCGGCAGCAGCCGGTAGTAGTCCGGCGGCGCCCAGGGGGTGTGGGAGAAGTGGCCGATCCGCAGGTCGGGGCGGCGCTCGCGGAGCATGGCGGGCACCAGCGCCAGGTGGTAGTCCTGGACCAGCACGGCGGCGCCCTCGGCGGCCTCCTGCGCGAGCGCGTCGGCGAAGGCCGCGTTGTACGCCTGGTAGGCGCCCCACTGGTCGCGGAACTCCGCGCCGAACGCCGGCTCCAGCGGGGTCTGGTAGAGCAGGTGGTGGACGAACCACAGCACCGAGTTCGCGATGCCGTTGTACGCGGCGTCGAAGACCTCGGGCGCGATGTCGAGCATCCGCACCCGCTGCCCGCCGGTGTCCCCGGGGTCCAGGTGCCCGGGCCCGGCCCGCCGGGCGGCCTCGCGGTCGCCGTCGCCCAGCGCCGCGCAGACCCATACCGCGTCGGTGTCCGGGCCTATGGCGCTGAGGCCGGAGACCAGCCCGCCGCCGCCGCGCTTGGCGTCGAGCGAACCGCCCTCCCGCAGGGTGTACGAGACCGGGCCGCGGTTGGACGCGACGAGGACCTGTGCACTGTGCTCGGAGGCCATGTCGCGAGCCTAGCCACCCGGCGCCGTGCGCAAACGTGCGTGCGGTTTCTTGCCCCCGTCGGCGGTCGGCCGACGGGCCGGGTGGGAGAGGGGCAGGGGGCCGCGCGCCCCGGCAGCAGGCGGTCGGCGCGCCACGTAGTAGGCGACAGGGCCGGGCGCGCCAGGCCTCAGGTGACGGGGCCCGCGCGCGTCAGGCCGCTCGTCGCTCCACGTACTCCGGGATCTCGATCATCGGCGGCCGCTCCTCCGTGTCCACCGCGCTCGTCCGGGCCACGAAACCGCTCTCCCCCCGGTCGAACTGGGTCAGCCGCGGCCGCACCAGGTGGCCGCGGGCCAGCCGCAGCTGGGCCGTACGGTAGATCGTGGCCGCCATGCGGCCGAGCGCCTGCGCGTCCTGGTGCCGGTGCTTGCGCACGCCGATGTCGACCTGGGCGAGCGCGTCGAGCCCGACCGTGTGCAGCGAGTCGATGAGCAGGGCGAGCTCCACCCCGTACCCGACCGGGAAGGGCAGCCGCTCCAGCAGGGAGCGGCGCGCCGCGTACTCGCCGCCGAGCGGCTGTACGAATCCGGCCAGCTGGGGCCAGTGCAGATTGAGCAGCGGCCGGGCGACGAGTTCGGTCACCCGGCCGCCCTGGGCCGCGGCCGCGCCGTGGGCGAGCGGGTCCTGTCCGCCGCCGAGCGGCCGGTCGTACATGCCCTTGACGAGGTGCACGTCCGACTCGGTCAGCAGCGGGCCGACGATCCCGGAGACGAAGCGCGCGTCGAACTCCCGCAGGTCGGCGTCGATGAAGCAGATGATGTCCCCGCTGGTGGCCAGGAGCGAGCGCCACAGCACCTCGCCCTTCCCCGGCAGCGCCGGCAGCTCGGGCAGCAGCGAGTCGCGGTGGACGACCCGCGCGCCGGCGGCCGCGGCGACCTCGGCGGTGTGGTCCGTGGATCCGGAGTCCAGCACCACCAGCTCGTCGACCAGGGGCGCGGCCTCGCTCATCAGTTCGCGGCGGATGGTGGCGGCGATCTCGCCGACGGTCGCCTCCTCGTCGAGGGCGGGCAGGACGACGCTCACGGTCCTGCCCGTGGCGCGCTTCGCGGCCAGCAGGAGGTCGAGCGGACGGTCGTCGGCCGACCAGGACCGCTCCTTCAGCCAGCGCTCCACCTCTTCCAGCACGTCCATGCCTCCCTGTTGTGCTCCTGCTGTGCCCGCGAGCACGGCGGACTGTGATCCATCTCGCGCTTCGGACGACTATCTCAACCATCCACGCCTTCGGTTACAGTCTTGAACAACGCACGTGACCGCCATATGTCGGGGGTCGAGTGCGACAAACGCGCCGGGCCAGGTCCGGCGCCATACCGCTCATCCAGAGGGGCAGAGGGAACGGCCCGTTGAAGCCCCGGCAACCCTCCAGCCGGTCCTGATTCTCATCGAAGCGGGGCCCCGGCTAGGGAAGGTGCCAATTCCGGCTCGCGACGAGATGCGTCGCGAGGAAGATGAGGAGAAAGGGCCTCGCCATCCATGGCTGTGCAAGCTGTCGAAAGCTCAACCACTTCTTCCGGTCCCGCCGACTCCGCCGCTGCCGCCGGATCCTCCGTCTCGCTGGGCCCCGCCGTCGCGCTGTCCTGTCGTGAGTGCGGGGAACGCTTCCCCCTCGGTCCCATTTTCGCCTGCGCGGAGTGTTTCGGACCGCTCGAAGTCGCGTATGACCTGCCGACCGGCGACCCGGAGGGGCTGCGCCGGCGGATCGAGGCCGGCCCGAACAACATCTGGCGCTACGCCCCGCTGCTGCCCGTCCCGGCGGACGTGGCCGACAAGCCCAATCTGAACCCCGGCTTCACCAAGCTGGTCAAGGCCGACAACCTCGCCCGAGAGCTGGGCGTGACCGGCGAGCTGCACATCAAGGACGACTCCGGGAACCCGACGCACTCCTTCAAGGACCGCGTCGTCGCCCAGGCCGTCGAGGCCGCCCGCGCCTTCGGCTTCACCACCCTCTCCTGCTCCTCCACCGGCAATCTCGCGGGCGCGGTCGGCGCCGCGGCCGCCCGCGCCGGGCTGCGCTCGTGCACCTTCATCCCGCACGACCTGGAGCAGGGCAAGGTCGTCATGGCCGCGGTCTACGGCGGCGACCTGGTCGCCATCGAGGGCACGTACGACGACGTCAACCGCTTCTGCAGCGAGCTGATCGGCGACCCGGCGGGCGAGGGCTGGGGCTTCGTCAACGTCAACCTGCGCCCGTACTACGCGGAGGGGTCCAAGACCCTCGCGTACGAGATCTGCGAACAGCTCGGCTGGCGGCTGCCGGACCAGCTCGTCATCCCGATCGCGTCCGGCTCGCAGCTCACGAAGATCGACAAGGGGCTGAAGGAGCTCATCGAGCTGGGCCTGGTCGAGGACAAGCCGTACAAGATCTTCGGTGCCCAGGCCGAGGGCTGCTCCCCGGTCTCCACCGCCTTCAAGGCCGGCCACGACGTGGTGCGCCCGCAGAAGCCGAACACCATCGCCAAGTCGCTGGCCATCGGCAACCCGGCGGACGGGCCGTATGTGCTGGACATCGCGCGCCGCACGGGCGGAGCGGTGGAGGACGTGAACGACGAGCAGGTCGTCGACGCGATCAAGCTGCTGGCCCGTACGGAGGGGATCTTCGCGGAGACCGCGGGCGGGGTGACCCTGGGCGTGACGAGGAAGCTGCTCGAGAACGGGGTGCTGGACCCCACCCTCACCACCGTCGTGCTCAACACGGGCGACGGCCTCAAGACGCTCGACGCGGTCGCCCCGACGAGCGGGCCCACGGCGGTGATCCGACCCAGCCTCGACGCGTTCCGCGACGCCGGTCTGGCTTGATTTCGTCCCTCGCTTCCCGCCGCACTTCCCACGAGAAGGTGAAACCCTCATGAGCGTCAATGTCCGGATCCCGACCATCCTCCGCACCTACACCGGCGGTCAGGCGGAGGTCAGCGCCGAGGGGGCGACCCTCGCCGAGGTCCTCTCCGACCTGGACCGCAACCACCAGGGCATCGCGGCCCGGGTGCTGGACGACACCGGCAAGCTGCGCCGCTTCGTGAACGTCTACGTCAACGACGATGACGTGCGCTTCGCCGACGGCCTGGAGACCGCGACGCCGGACGGCGCCGGGATCTCGATCATCCCGGCGGTCGCGGGCGGCTGCTGATCCGGTCGTACGCCGCGTCCCACCCGGGAACCCCACCCCCGGCATAAACGGAATCGCCTCGTCCTGATAGAAACGGACGAGGCGATTCCGCGTGTTGAATCGCGATACAGTTGAAGCGATCCCCATCTGCTTCGGTCGGCTTCGGCGCCGACCGCATATGAGAACTCGTCAACTTGTGCGCTGAGTGCGCGTACGAATTGTCGGGTTGATCCCCTATGTCCGGCCCGGGTTGCCCCGAATTCACGGGAATTCGCCACTTATTACCGATCGACCCTCGCCAGAATTCTCGTCCGATTGACCTGTTGCAGAGGGCAGTGGGACAGATACATTCAGCGGCGGTCGACGCGTTCCGGCGCACACCCCCCTCGACTCGGGGGGTGAGGTCTGACCCGGGTCCGCGGAGTGCGGTCCTGCGCAAGGGCCAGCAATAGGGGAGTTAGGAATGGCTCAGGGCACCGTCAAGTGGTTCAACGCGGAGAAGGGGTACGGCTTCATCGCGGTCGACGGTGGTGCGGACGTGTTCGTCCACTACAGCGCGATCCAGATGGACGGGTACCGCACCCTCGAGGAAGGCCAGCGGGTCGAGTTCGAGATCTCGCAGGGCCAGAAGGGGCCGCAGGCGGACATGGTCCGCGTGGCTGTTGGCTGAAGCGCCGACGCGAGGCAGCTGACTGGACCGTTCAAAGGGCCCGTACCCTCCCGGGGGCACGGGCCCTTTGGCATGCGTCCGGATGATCACTTGAGGTCACCTTGCCCCAACCTGTCACCCACCCCCACGCTTGCACTCTCGGGGGTCGAGTGCTAATCATTGGCGTTAGCACTCTGAGAGTGAGAGTGACAGAAGGATCGGGTCGGTGAGGTCCGTCGGGCCGTGCGGGGCAAGGAACCGCGGGGCAGGCAGACCGTCCGTCGCGGGCGCCAGGCGCGGTCCGGAGCAATCCACCCCGTCTTGGGAGGACCACTTCACATGGCCAAGATCATCGCGTTCGACGAGGAGGCGCGGCGCGGCCTCGAGCGCGGGATGAACCAGCTCGCCGACGCCGTCAAGGTCACCCTCGGCCCCAAGGGTCGCAACGTCGTCCTCGAGAAGAAGTGGGGCGCCCCCACGATCACCAACGATGGTGTGTCCATCGCCAAGGAGATCGAGCTCGAGGACGCGTACGAGAAGATCGGCGCCGAGCTGGTCAAGGAGGTCGCGAAGAAGACGGACGACGTCGCCGGTGACGGCACGACGACCGCGACCGTCCTCGCCCAGGCGCTGGTCCGCGAGGGCCTGCGCAACGTCGCCGCCGGCGCCAACCCGATGGCCCTGAAGCGCGGCATCGAGAAGGCCGTCGAGGCCGTCTCCGCCCAGCTGCTCGAGCAGGCCAAGGACGTGGAGACCAAGGAGCAGATCGCCTCCACCGCCTCCATCTCCGCCGCCGACACCCAGATCGGCGAGCTCATCGCCGAGGCGATGGACAAGGTCGGCAAGGAAGGTGTCATCACCGTCGAGGAGTCGCAGACCTTCGGGCTCGAGCTCGAGCTCACCGAGGGCATGCGCTTCGACAAGGGCTACATCTCCCCGTACTTCGCCACCGACATGGAGCGTATGGAGGCGTCGCTCGACGACCCGTACATCCTGATCGTCAACTCGAAGATCAGCAGCGTGAAGGACCTCCTGCCGCTGCTGGAGAAGGTCATGCAGTCGGGCAAGCCGCTGCTGATCATCGCCGAGGACATCGAGGGCGAGGCCCTGGCGACCCTGGTCGTCAACAAGATCCGCGGCACCTTCAAGTCCGTCGCCGTCAAGGCCCCGGGCTTCGGTGACCGCCGCAAGGCCATGCTCGGCGACATCGCCATCCTCACCGGTGGCACCGTCATCTCCGAGGAGGTCGGCCTCAAGCTGGAGAACGCCGGCATCGACCTGCTCGGCCGCGCCCGCAAGGTCACCGTCACCAAGGACGAGACCACCATCGTGGACGGCGCCGGCGACACCGACCAGGTGCAGGGCCGCGTCAACCAGATCCGCGCCGAGATCGAGTCCTCGGACTCGGACTACGACCGCGAGAAGCTCCAGGAGCGCCTGGCCAAGCTGGCCGGCGGCGTGGCCGTCATCAAGGCCGGTGCCGCCACCGAGGTCGAGCTGAAGGAGCGCAAGCACCGCATCGAGGACGCGGTGCGCAACGCCAAGGCCGCCGTGGAGGAGGGCATCGTCGCCGGTGGTGGCGTGGCCCTGCTGCAGACCGTCTCGGTCTTCGAGAAGCTGGAGCTGGACGGCGACGAGGCCACCGGCGCCCAGGCCGTGCGCCTGGCGCTCGAGGCCCCGCTGAAGCAGATCGCGGTCAACGCCGGCCTCGAGGGCGGCGTCGTGGTGGAGAAGGTGCGCAACCTGACCCCGGGCCACGGCCTGAACGCCGCGACCGGCGAGTACGTCGACCTGATCGCCGAGGGCATCATCGACCCGGCCAAGGTCACGCGCTCCGCGCTGCAGAACGCCGCGTCGATCGCCGCGCTGTTCCTGACCACCGAGGCCGTCATCGCCGACAAGCCGGAGAAGGCCGCCGCGGCGGGCGCTCCGGGCGGCATGCCGGGCGGTGACATGGACTTCTGATCGACTGCTCGAGTCGATCGGCTGTTCCGCCCGATACATCGGGTACGTCGGGGCGGCACCCTCTCCCAGGGTGCCGCCCCGACGGCGTTTCAGCGCCCGATGGGCTACCCCTGCGCGGCCTCCAGGGCGGCCCGCAGATGGCCGTCCGACTCGCTCAGCAGCCGGGCTGCGGTGGCGGCGTCCACCTGGCCGAGGATGGCCAGGATGGCGTGCTTCGCCTCGCCGTCGCTGGCCGCCAGCGCGGCCTCGATCTGCGGGTCGGGGGCGCCGGTGGCCAGGGAGACGATGCGGCGCGAGCGGGCGCGCAGCTTCTCGTTCGAGGCGCGCACGTCGACCATCAGATTCCCGTAGGTCTTGCCCAGCTTGATCATGGTGATGGTCGAGATCATGTTGAGCACGAGCTTCTGGGCCGTGCCCGCCTTGAGCCGGGTGGAGCCGGTGAGCAGCTCGGGCCCGACCACCACCTCGATTCCGTGCTCGGCGGCCGCCGCGAGCGCGGAGCCCGCGTTGCAGGACAGCCCGACGGTGAGCGCGCCGAGTCGGCGGGCGTGCTCGACGGCGCCGACCGCGTACGGGGTGCGGCCGGAGGCGGAGATGCCGACGACGGAGTCGTCCGGGCCGACGCCGAGCGCGTCGAGGTCGGCGGCGGCCAGTTCCTTGCTGTCCTCGGCGCCCTCGGCGGAGGTCACCATGGCGGCGGGCCCGCCCGCGATCAGGCCGACGACCTGGCCGGGGGCGGTGTTGAAGGTGGGCGGGCACTCGCTGGCGTCGAGCACACCGAGCCGCCCGGCGGTGCCCGCGCCCGCGTAGACGAGCCGGCCGCCGCGGGCCATGCGCTCGGCGATGCCGTCGATCGCGGCGGCGATCCGGGGGAGCTGGGTGGCGACGGCCGCGGGCACGGCCGCGTCCTCGCCGTTCATGACGCGGGCGATCTCGAGGGTCGCCAGCCGGTCGATCTCGGCGAGCTCGGGGCGGAACGCCTCGGTGGTGAGCGTGTCCAGCTGGGCGCGCAGCTGTTCCTGGTCAGCGGCGGAAGTCATGGCGAAGCGGCTCTTTCCGGTACGGGGTTCAACGGGGGTGTGTCCCGACTCGGTCGGCGCTCGGTCAGCGGGGTCCGGGCCGGGGGTCATGCCGGTGGGCGAGAGCTTCGTACGAGGCGGCCAGCGCGGGCGCCGCCGCCTCGTACGTACGCTGCGCCACACCTATGAAGAGGCAATCCACGACGAGAAGTTGACTCGTGCGGCTGGACATCGCCGCCGGGCGCAGCTCGCTCTCCCGGGCGGTGGAGGTGGTGAGCACCAGATCCGCGTACTGCGCGACCTCGCCGTCGGGGCGGCCGGTGATCGCGACGGTGGTGGCGCCGTGTTCGAAGGCCACGCGCAAGGGCTCGATGACGTCGGTGGTGCGGCCCGAGTGGGTGATCGCGAGGGCGACGTCCCCGGAGTGCAGCTGCACGGCGTTGGTGACGGCGAGGTGCGGATCGGCGTGCGCGTGGGCTATCAGCCCGATACGCAGCAGCTTCTGGACCAGGTCCTGGCCGACCAGGCTGGAGGCGCCGACGCCGTAGACGTCGATCCGGCGGGCGGCGGCGAGCGCGGCGACGGCGGCTTCGAGCTGGGCGGTGTCCAACCCGGCGGCGGTGTCGGCCAGGCACTGCTGCTCTTCCTGGGCGAGCTTGGTGACGACGTCGGCGATGGGGTCGTCGACCGCGATGTCGGCGGTGACCGCCGGGGCGCGGCCGGCCGCCTGCTGGGCGGCGAGCGCGGCGAGCGCGAGGCGCAGATCGCGGTAGCCGGGGTAGCCGAGCAGCCGAGAGGTGCGGACCACGGTGGCCTCGCTGGTGCCGGTGCGCTCGGCGAGCCCGGTGACGGTGAGCGCGGCACAGCCGGCCGGATCCCCCGCCACGGCCTCGGCGACGCGCTGCATGGAGCGGGTCATCGAGGGCGCGAGGGTACGGACCTTGGCCGCGAGGGCGGCGGGGGCGGGCGGAGTGGCTTCGGGCGTATTGAAAGTTTCCTTCAGCTTGCTACTCACTACTGAAAGGTATTTTCGGCGCCAGGGGGCCGTCAAGGGGCCCGGCCGGGGCTGTCAGACGGGTGCCCGGGGCCGTCAGGCGCGCGCCCGGGGCCGTGGAGGGGCCCGCCGCGGGCTCACCGACGCGCGCTCGGTGTGGTCAAAGGTGACAATGGGTCCCATGAAGCTCGAACAGGCACTGCACGCGGCACGGGCGCTCGTACTCGCGGACCTCGCGGCGGGCGAGGTCGCCCAGGCGGACATCGTCTCGCTCGTGGAGGACTCCATCGCGCACCGGCGATGGTGGGTCGAGCAGTGGCCGGAGGGCGCCGCGTACCTGGCCGGCCTGGTCGCCCAGGACGTCCAGGACGCCCTGCTCGAGCGGTACGGGCGGTGGCCGCTGTGCCCGGTGTGCACCGAGGGCGGCGATCTGCACGCGCTGGACGTGGAGCCGGAGTTGGGCCCGGATCCGCACTGGGTGTGCGGCAAGACGGCGGTCTCGGTGGCGCGGGTGGGGGCGCTCGGGACGGTGTGACGCTCTCAGGGGGCGAGGCTCTCAGGGGGGAGGCTCAAGGGGCGTGACGCTCTCAGGGTGTGACGCTCTCAGGGTGTGAGGTTCTCAGGGTGTGAGGTTCTCAGGGTGTGAGGTTCTCAGGGGGTGACGCTCTCAGGGCGTGAGGCTCTCAGGGTGAGGTTCTCAGGGCGTGACGCTCTCAGGGCCCGAAGCGGCGGCGGTACGCGGACGGGGTGAGGCCGGTCTCGCGCCGCATCAGCGCGCGCAGGTTGGCGGCGGTGCCGAGCCCGCTGTGGCGCGCGACCACCTCGAAGCGCGACTCGCCCCGCTCGATCAGCCGGCAGGCCAGCGCGAGCCGCTCCCCCGTGAGCCAGGCCAGCGGTGTCGTGCCCAGCTGCGTACGGAAGCGCCGGTGCAGCGTCGCCGGGCTGACCGCGGCGCGCGCCGCGAGGTCGGACACGGTGAGCGGGGCGTCGAGCCGCTCCTGGGCCCAGGCCAGGACGGGGGCCAGGGACTCGTCCGGGAGGTCGGGCACCGGGCGTTCGATGAACTGCTGCTGACCGCCGTCCCGGTGCGCCGCGAAGACCAGCCGGCGGCTGACCGAGTTGGCCACTTCTGCGCCGTGGTCACGGCGGACGATGTGCAGCCCGAGATCGAGCGCGGCCGCGCTCCCCGCGGCGGTGAGGATGTCGCCGTCGTCCACGAACAGCACGTCCTCTTCGAGCCGGACGGACGGGAAGCGGGCCCGGAAGGAGCCGGCCCACTGCCAGTGCGCGGTGGCCCGGCGGCCGTCGAGGACCCCGGCCTCGGCGAGCGTGAAGGCGCCGCTGCAGAAGCCCACCAGCCGCGCCCCGCGCCGGTGCGCCCGCCGCACCGCGGCCAGCACGGCGGGGCGGCGGGCCACCTCCACATCGGGCCGGTTGGGGACGATCAGGGTGTCCGCCGTGTCGGCCGCGTCCAGCTCGGCGACCCCGGTGAGCGTGAAGAAGCCGTCCCGCATCAGGGTGCGGGGTTCGGGCGAGCACAGCCGGAAGTCGTAGAGGTCGCGGCCGATCTCGGGCCTGCGCAGGCCGAAGACCTCGGTCGCGCAGCCGAGCTCGAAGGGGTTGGAGTTCTCGTCGACGATCACGACGACCCGGTGCGGGCCCGCTGTCCGATCCGGCTGCGAGGATCCTTGCGTCATATGCGATTCCTAGCACTTACGGGTGGCGTGCTCAACCGGCGAGGATCGCTCTCGTGAGCAACGCACCCGTGAGCAACGCACCCGTGAGCAACGCACTCGTGAGCAACGAACCCGTGAGCAACGAACCCATCGCCCTCAGCCAGGCCCTCGCCTCCTTCGACGCGCTGTGGAGCCCCCGCATCGTCACCCGCGTCAACGACTACGACGTGCGCGTCGCCAAGGTCGAGGGCGAGCACATCTGGCACGTACACGACGACACCGACGAGTTCTTCCTGGTGCTCGACGGCGAACTGCGCATCTCGCTGCGCGAGGCCGCGGGGGAGCGCACCGTCCGGCTCCCCAAGGGGGCGGTGTTCACCGTCCCCCGGGGCACGGAGCACAGGCCGTACGCCCCCGAGGGAGCGGCGATCCTCATGTTCGAGCCCACGGGGACGCTGTCGGTCGGCGACCGGCACGAGGGGATCCCCGGTCACGTCGACGCGACGACAGGGCACGCGCTCGACGTCCAGCCGTCCCCGTAGCCCGCCCGCCGACCCGCCCGCGCCGGCCCCCGCCCGCGCCTGTCCGGCGGGGGTGAGCCCCCGCCCGGCGCGTTTCAGCCCGCCTGCTCCAGCGCGTCGTGCCGTTCCTGCTGCTCGGGGGCGGCCGAGCCGGTGACCACCCGGGAGCCGCCCCGCGCGTGGTGCAGCCGGGAGGCGGCGGCCGTCATCCCGATGGCGGCCGCCGCGAGCGCCGCGCCCGTCCAGGCCACGGCCGGGTAGCCCCAGCCCGCGTCGATGACGAGCCCGCCGAGCCAGGGGCCGAGGGTGTTGCCGATGTTGAAGGCGGACGTGTTGGTGGCGCCGGCGAGCGTCGGGGCGGCGTTCGCGACGTTGAACATCCGGGCGTTGAGCGCGGGCGCGGTGAAGAAGGCCGTCACGCCGAGCAGCAGCGCCAGGGTCACGGCCGCGACCACGTGGTGCGCGGTCAGCGCGAGCGCGGTCAGTACGAGCGTCGAGGCGGTGATGCCGCCGTAGAGGGTGCCGAAGAGATGGGCGTCCGCGATCCGTCCGCCGACCGCCGTCCCCACGAGCGCCCCGACGCCGAACAGCGCCAGCACGGTCGGCACCCAGCCCTCGTCCATCCCGGCCACGTCCGTCAGCAGCGGCGCGAGGTAGGAGAAGAGGCAGAAGACGGCGCCGCCGCTGAGCGCGGTGGTGGCCAGCGCCAGCCACACCTGCCCGTCGCGGTAGATGGCCAGCTCCGTGCGCAGCCGCGGCCGGTCCTGCCCGGACCGCGCCTCCGTACGCGGTACGAACGCGACCACGCCCACCAGGCCGAGCGCCGACAGCCCCGCCACCGCCCAGAAGGCCGCCCGCCACCCGGCGTGCTGCCCCAGCAGGGCCCCGGCGGGCACCCCGACGACGTTCGCGATGCTCAGCCCGCCGATCATCATCGCCATCGCCCGCGCCCGCGCGTTCACCGGCACCAGCGACACGGCCACCGCCGCCCCCACCGCCCAGAACCCCGCACACGCGAGCGCGCTGACCACCCGCGAGGCGAACAGCACCTCGTACGAGGGCGCCACCGCCCCCGCGACCTGCCCCAGGCCGAACACCGCCAGCAGCGCGATCAGCGTCGTCCGCTGCGGCAGCCGCAGCGTGGCGGCGGCGAGCAGCGGCGCGCCGACCACCATTCCGATCGCGAAGGCGGAGATGAGCAGCCCGGCGGTCGGTATGGACACGTCCATGTCGCGGGCGATCGGTTGCAGCAGCCCGGAGAGCATGAACTCCGAGGTGCCGAGGGCGAAAACGGACAGGCCGAGGATGGAGACGGCGAGGGGCATGCGGGTGCGAGCGTGATCAACCGGGGGCATGCACGGAGTCAACGCCTGGCTGGATCTTGCTATTCCGCATCGGCCGCCGTCCTTCACCGGCCACCTGGTGGCCCCCGTCCGGCCAGGGGAGACGTTCCCTAGGTGGCGGTCGGGCGGTAGGTGGTGACGGTCCCACCGTGGCTGAAGGTGAGCGTCTCCACGGGGGAGAAGGGGCGCGGGCCGAACCCTTCGGCGAAGGCCGGCACGCCGCCCCCGGCGACCACCCCGGCCTGCCCGGCGACGCGAGCATGGTCGTCCTGCTCTATCTGGGCCTCAACTGGCTGATCCTCGAACGCCTCACCCTCCCCGACCTCTTCTCCGAGGAGCAGCGCCACGACCTGGTCGCCACGCTGGTCGACCGGCTCCTGGCCGGGGAGGCGGGCGGCCGGTGACATGTGCGGTGCACAGCGGCCGGTGACTTTGCGGTGGAAATGGGACAGCGACACGCCGTGGCGTCGGCGTGTCGCTGTCCCGTACTCACCGCGCCATCAGACCCCGAAGGGCGCCGCGTAACGGACGGTGCCGCTCGGCAGCGGGCGGTCCTCGTCCAGGGCAAGGGCCATCATCGCCTCGTCCGGGACATCGAGGGTCACGCCGATGCCGTGGGCGGAGGCGCGGGTGAAGCCGAAGCGCGGGTAGTACGCCGGGTGTCCGAGGACGGTGACGTAGGACTCGCCCAGCCCCCTGGCCGCACTCAGCGCGGCGCGGATGGCCGCCGAGCCGGCGCCGCTCTTCTGGTGTGCGGGAAGCACGGACACCGGGGCCAGACACAGCGCCGGGGTGTCGCCGATGTGGCAGCGCGTCAGCAGCGCGTGGCCGACGGGCCTGCCGTCCTCGTCGGTGCTGACGACGGACAGGCCCTCGATCCACGAGGCGTCGGCGCGCAGGGCGTCGACGAGATCGGCCTCGTACGGGGTGTCGAAGGCGGCGAGCACGATCTCGCGGATGGCGGGGATGTCGGCCTCGGTCTCGGCGCGGGTGAGCCACTGGTGGTGGTTAGGCATGACGGGATGAGGATCCGTTTCATGGTGAGGTTCGTGTACAGGACTGCCTCGCGAGCTCACGCTCCCGGCGAGGCGGGCGACTGGGTCAGGCCGTCGCCCGGGACGTGAGGACGGTCCGGGCGCTGCGCGGCGCAGTGGCCTTCGGCGCGGCCATCAACTCGCCCTCCCTCTCGTCCCCGGCCTGTAACAACACGGCCTGTGTCAACACGAACCGCTGGAGTGTACCAAATCCCTTGACCGGCCGGTGGTTTCGACGCTGCCGGGCAGCTCATGGCCGCCGTGCCGGCACGGTTTCCGCCGCTCCCCGCCGCTCGACCAGCACCGCCACGGCCCGGGTGGCGGGCGGGCCGACCGACCACATGAGCGCGGCGACGACGGCGGCCCCCAGCGCCGCGCCGGCCAGCACGTCGTGGGGGTAGTGCACGCCCGCGGCCACGCGGGCCACCGCCACCACCGCCCCCAGCGGCAACGCGAGGGCCGCCAGGCGGGGGAGCAGCACGGCCAGGCCGACGGCGAGCCCGACAGCGAGGGTGGCGTGGTTGCTCGGGAACGACCAGTCACCCGCCGGCGGACAGTCGGCCACCGCCTCCACCCCGCCCACCGCACGGCACGGCCGCTCCTCGTCCACCACCAGCTTCAGCGCCTCGCTGGACGCGTACGCGACGACGGTCCCGACGCCGGCCAGGACCGCCCCCGCGAGGTCACGGGCACTGCGCCGTCGCACGGCCGCCCACCCCGCCCACGCCAGCAGCAACCCGAGGACGACCAGGAGCCCGTCGGCGGCGAGGTCCAGCACCGCCCCCGTCCACGACGGCCCGTCGGCCACCACACCGTTCACCGCCCGATACACCGCCGCCGAAGGCCCGCCGGTCACCTCCACCGGCCCGGCCTTCCCCAGCCCGCCCGGGTACAGCAGCACGAGAGCCACCGCCCCCGCGCCCAGTGCCATCAGTGAACGGAGCCACCGGCGATCGTGGCCGGCGTCGTGGGGAGATCTGTAATCCATGCGCCCGACGCTAGGCACGAAGGCACGCGAACACCCGACCCGAAGGACACCTCCGACCCCTGACGATCGTCAGGTCGCGGCTGCTCGCCTTGCGCCAACTCCAGGGCTGCGAGCGGCACGTGTTACGCCCCGAGCAGCCGCAGCTCCGTGGCCATGTTGTGGCGCGCCGCCTCCTCCCAGCGGTCGTGGCCCGCCGGCGTACGGAACAGCCGGGGCAGGTCCAGGAGTTCGCGGAGGGCGCCTGAGCGGCCCTCGCGGAAGGCGTCGTCGGGGACGAAGGCGTACTCCTCGCGGACGGCGGCGGCGTAGGCGGCGTACTCCTCGGGGGTGCCCGCGAGGACCGAGAGGTCGGCGTCGCACAGGACTTCGCCGTTGGTGTCGCCGGGGGCGGGGTCGTGGGTGCGGGTGAGGCGGACCAGACGGGCCACTTCGGCGGTGCGGGGCGCCGGTACGCCCGCTTCGGGGAGGGCGCGTTCGGCGAGGCGGGCGCTGCGCTCCTCGTTGGTGGAGCGGTCGGGGAGGTAGACGGCGTCGTGGAACCAGGCGGCGAGGCGGACGGCGTCCGGATCGGCGGCGTGGTCGATGAGTTCGTCGACCCGGTCGAGGATGGCGATCAGGTGGTCGGTGGTGTGGTAGCGGCGATGGGGTTCGGCCCAGCGGGCGAGGAGGTCATCGGCGTACGGCCACGGGGAGGGGTGGCAGGCGGCCTCGCGGGCGGCGTTGAGGTGGACCGCCCAGCGGGTGCGGAGCGTGGAGTGGGCGGGGTGGCGGGGAGCGGGATCGGCCATGAGCCAATTGTGTGGGGTGTGGGTTTCGGGGCGGGCGGGGTGTGGCAAGCTGTTCGGCATGTCTAGACCACTTCTCGAGGTGATCGCCCTCGACGTGGCCGATGCGGTCGCGGCGCAGGCCGGCGGGGCGGACCGGCTCGAGCTGGTCACCGATATGGCCGCCGACGGGCTCAGCCCTTCCCGTGAGACCTTCGCCGCGATCCGCTCGGCCGTGGACATCCCGCTGCGGGTGATGCTACGCGCGTCCGACGGCTTCGCCGCCGGGGGCGCCGCCGCGCTCGACGCGCTGTGCGCGCGGGCGGAGAAGCTGCGGACCGAGGGGGCGGACGAGTTCGTGTTCGGCTTCCTGGCTTCCGACGGGCTGGCCGACCTGGCCGCCGTCGGGGCGCTTCTGGACGTCATCGGCGCGGGGCCCGGGCTGGACGAGAGCCGGTGGACGTTCCACCGGGCCATCGACCACGCCGCCGACCGCGACTCGCTCCGCCGACAACTCGCGGGGCTTCCGGGTCTTGACACGTTCCTCACCGCCGGGTCGGCCGCCGGGGTGGACGACGGGCTTCCGGTCCTGCTCGCCGAGGCGGCGGGCGGGGGTGCGGACGGGGCGGCAGGCGGGGCGGTCGCGCCCCGGATCATGGTGGGCGGCGGGCTGCGGCTCGACCACCTGCCCGCGCTGCGGGCGGCGGGGATCGACGCCTTCCACATCGGCGGCGCGGCCCGGCCCTCGGGGTGGGGCGGGCCCGTGGACATCGTGTCGGTGGAGGAGTGGCGGGCCGCGCTGGACGAAGTGGTGCCGGTGGGCTGACGCCCGGCGGCAGCTGGAACGACGGTCGCGTCGGCTACCGCGAGGGGACGGTCACCTCTGTGGGCGCGGCGGCGGGTGTCGGGGGCGAGGGCTCGCGCGGGGTGCGGGTTGTGGCGAGGACCGTGGCCGTGGCGAGCAGGGCCAGCAGGGCCGACGTGAGGGGGAACCACCGGTCGCCCAGCAGCGCGACGGAGACGCTGCCCGCGCCGCCGCCCGCCGCCATGCCCAGGTAGAGGGAGCTGCTGTTGATCGAGATCAGCAGCGGCGCGTTGGGCGGGTCGATGGAGGCCAGCCGGTGCGGGAGGGCGACGGCGACGGCCCAGCCGGCGACAGGGACCACCAGGGCGTAGAGCAGCGCGCCCGGCATGGTCCGGCCGAGCCAGGGGAGGGCCACGAAGGCGAGGGCCGGGATCGCGCTTCCGATGAGCATGACCTTCCGTACGCCCCAGTGGTCCACGGCCCGGCCGCCCAGCCAGCTGCCGGCCACCGAGGCGACGCCCATGACCAGCATGACCAGGCTCAGCCGCCCGGCCTCGCCGCCCGTGGCCGGGTGGACGGCCGTGGCGATGTAGATGTAGACGGAGTTGAAGGCGAGGAAGAAGAGGAAGGTGGTCGCCGCGGCCCCCAGGACGCGCCGGTCGCGCAGCGGGGCCAGCCGCTCGCGCAGGCCGGGCGGCGTGGTGGCGGATCCCGTGGTGGGCAGGCCGGTGGGCAGGTCGCGCAGCAGCAGGGCCTGGCCCGCGAGGGCCGCCGCGCCTAGGACGACGACGAGCCACATGGTCAGCCGCCAGTCCGCGCGGCCGATCCAGGTGCCCAGGGGGACGCCGAGCGCGGTGGCGACCGTCATGCCGCCCAGCACGGTGGCCAGCGCCCGGCCGCGCCGCTCCGGCGGGACGAGTGAGGTGGCGACGGCGTTGGCGGTCGGGGTGTAGAGGGCGGCCCCGGCGGCCGCCAGCACGCGGGTGGCGAGCAGCAGGGGGTAGGTGGGGGCGAGCGCGCTGAGCGCGTTGGCGGCGGTGAAGAAGGCGAGCGCGGTGAGCAGCAGGCGGCGGCGCGGCCAGCGGGCGGTGACGGTCGCGAGGACGGGCGCGAGCAGCCCGTACGAGAGCGCGAAGACGGTGACCAGCTGCCCGGCGGTGGGGACCGAGACGCCGAGGTCGCGGGAGATCAGGCCGAGGATTCCGGCCATGACCATGGAGTCGGTGCCCACCGCGAAGGTGCCGAGGGCGAGCAGGAGCAGGCGTAGCCGCACGGGTGTCCTCCCCGAGAAATTGTTTGACGACAGTCCAACCATAGACATCGTTGGATAGGTGTCAAACTGTTTCGCGTCTTTCGGGTGGACGGATGTCAAACTGTTCGGAGAAGGTGAGACGAGCGAGAGGGAGCAGCGCGTGGTGGACGAACGGCTGCCCCAGCCCGATGCCGAGGACATCGAGCTGGTCAAGGTCATGCACGCGCTCGGCGATCCCGTGCGCATGCGGCTCCTGAGCGTCTACGCCGACGGTGGGGAGCACAGCTGCGCGCCCGAGGCCGTGGGTCTCGGGCATCTCCACAAGTCCACCGTCTCGCACCACATGCGCGTGATGCGCGAGGCCGGGATCACCACGACGCGGGTCGCCGGGCGCAACCGCTATGTGCGGCTGCGCCGGGACGAACTCGACGCCAGGTTCCCCGGCCTCCTCGACGCGCTGCTGAAGTCCCTCCCGTAAAGGGGCTGCTGAAGTCCCTGCCGTAAGGCGCTTGAACGGCCTGTCAGGCCAGCTGCTCGGGCAGCGGCGCCGCGTGGACCACCGTGAGCCCCGACACCGCCCGGGTCAGCGCCACATACAGGCGGCGCAGACCGGTGCGCTCGTCCGGCTCGCCGTCCACCACGGCGGCCGGCTCGTCCAGCACCACGTAGTCGTACTCCAGACCCTTCGCGAGCGTCGCCGGTACGAGCGTGAGGCGGGCCTCGGCGCTGGTCTCCTCGCCGGGGGCCAGGTATGCCAGGCCCGCCGCGTCGAGGGCGCCGGCCAGCACGGGGATCCGCGCGTCGGCCGCGATCAGGCCGATCGAGCCCTCGTGGCCCAGCGCCTCGCGGCACGCGGCGATCACGGCGGAGTCCAGCGCGCCGGGGTCCACGGCCCGTACGGAGAAGTCGCCCGCCGCCTCGCGGATCGAGGTGGCCTCCGACAGGCCGGGGGCGATCGCGGGCAGCAGCCGGGAGGCGTACGCGATGACCTCGCGCGGCACCCGGAAGCCCTGCGTCAGCTCCTCCACCGTCGCCCCCGGCTTGCCGAGGTGGGCCAGGGCCTCCTCCCAGCTCGCGGTCGCCCACGGGGTGGTGCCCTGCGCGATGTCGCCGAGGATGGTCGCCGAGCCGGTGGTGCAGCGGCGGCCCACCGCCCGGTACTGCATCGGGGACAGGTCCTGCGCCTCGTCCAGGACCACATGGCCGAGCGAGTGGGTGCGCTCGATCAGGTCGGTGGCCTCGTCGATGAGCACCGCGTCCGCCGGGGACCACGCCGCCGACTTCACGCCGCGCGGCGGCTTGGTCCACAGGATGGTCTTCTGCTCGTCCGCGTCGAGGATCCCCGCCGCCTGCTCGGCCAGGAAGTCGGCGTCGGACAGCAGCCGCAGCACCAGCTTGGCCGGGTCGACGGGCGGCCAGATCGCCTTGACGGCCGCCTTCACGGCCGGGGTGCGGGCCACCGCGTTCTGCACCCGGTCGTCGGGCGCCTCGCCGGCCTGTTCCATCCGTACCAGCACGGTGTGGGCGATCCGCTGCGGCAGCGCCTCGCGGGCGGCGCCGTACCGGATGTCGCGGTCCAGCAACTCGCGGACCATCTGCTCCAGTTCGTATGCCGGCACCCGCCAGCGGCGCGAGCCGCGCACCACCACGCACGGCTCGGTCGGCAGGGTGACGTGCGAGCGGACGGCGCGGCGCAGCACCTCCGCCATCCGCGCGTCGCCCTTGATGCCCGCGGCCTCGGCGCTGTCCGTGCCGCGCACCTCCACATGCGCGACGAGGTCGTCCACCGTGGCCTGGCCCACCTGCAACTCCCCGAGCGCGGGCAGCACTTGCTCGATGTAGTGGAGGAAGGAGCGGTTCGGGCCGATGACCAGGGTGCCGGAGCGGGCGAGCCGCTCCCGGTGCGCGTACAGCAGATACGCCACCCGGTGCAGGCCCACCGCCGTCTTCCCGGTGCCCGGCGCCCCCTGCACGCAGACCGTGCCGCCGATCCCGGCGCGCACGATCTCGTCCTGCTCGGGCTGGATCGTGGCGACGATGTCCCGCATCGGGCCCACGCGCGGCCGCTCGATCTCGGCCTGGAGCAGCTTGCCGGCGCCTTCCTCCTCGGCCGGGTCGGTGAGGTGCTCGTCCTCGTACGCGGTCAGCTCGCCGCCGGTGTAGCCGAAGCGGCGGCGCAGTCCGACGTCCATCGGCGCCTTCTTCGACGCCTGGTAGAAGGCTTGCGACACGGGCGCGCGCCAGTCGATGACCATGGGGTCGCCGTCCGCGTCGTGCACATGCCGCCGCCCGACATAGAAAGTGTCCGTTGAGCCGCCTCCGGCGGCGGGCCGCTCACCCTCCGCGCCCTCCGCCGCCTCCGCGCCCGGCGCGTGCAGATAGTCGAGCCGGCCGAAGAACAGCGGGGTGTGGGCGAGGTCGGCGAGCGCCTTGATGCGCTGGTCGACCTGGTGCTGGAGCGCTTCGGCGTTCACCCAGTTGGCGGTGACGTCCTTGAGGTCGAGCGCCTCGACGTCGGCGCGCATGGCGCGCAGGGCGGCACGGGAAGCGGCGAGATGGGCGCGCTCCCGCTCCAGCGGGTCGGGGTGGTCAGGGGCGTGCGAGGGCACGGCGTAGCCTCCGGCGGGTTACGGCAGAGCGAGTACGGGATGGAGCGAGAAGCCGCCCGGTTTCCGTGCGGGCGGCGGCTCTCCCTGAGCGGGAGGCGGCAAGACGCGCGATTGTAGCCAGCGCTCCGTGTCCCCGCGAATGGATTTCCGCCGCCTCCGCACCCGGCGCCCCCGCCCCCACGGCCCTCGCCCCCGCGGGCCCCGCCGGCCCGCGGCCCCGCCGCCCCGTCACCCTGTTCCCGTCACCCCTTGAGGCTGTCCAGGAAGTCGAACAGCTTGGTCGTCAGCCGGGCCGTCTGCTCCTCCAGGGTGAGGGATTCGGAGATGCGGCTGCCGCCCGGATCCGGGGTCTTCTTGCCCCGCAGATACAGCGAACACTGCAGGTCGGCGCAGATGTAGAGGCCCGCCGAATTGCCCTCGCGCCCCGCCTTCCCCGCCTTGCGGGCCGTCATCAGGGACACGCCGCTGCCGGGGTGCGTGGTCAGACACAGCGAGCACATGCCGCGGTGCAGATGGCCACGCTGCTGCCCCGGGGTGCGGAGGGCCACGCTGACGAGCCTCCCGTCGCGTTCCACCACGACATAGCCGCGGTCCGGTGCCGCCGGGTCGCGCCACCCGAGGAAGTCCAGGTCGTCCCAGGGTCGCTCGTCCAGATCGCGCGGCACGGCGAGGCGCTTGGCCTCCCCCTTGGAGCAATTCACGAACGACCCGCGGATCGCCTGCTCAGTCACAGCCTTCATGCAACGGAAGCTAACAACGCCTAATCCGGCTAGGCAAACGATTAATGGCTTTAGGTTTCGGGGCCCCGGGCCTTCCCGCCTGGTTGGATGCTGCCGGAGGCGCCGCGAGGACCCGGCGCCGAAGGAGAGGGAGGTGGCGCATGCCCCGTGCGGGTCTGACGCCTGAGCGGGTGGCGGAGGCGGCCGCGGATCTGGCGGACTCCATCGGGCTGGAGAACGTCACGATCTCCGCGCTGGCGCGGAGCTTCGGCGTGGCCGACGCGAGCCTGTACTCGCACGTCAAGAACATCCGGGACCTGCGGGTGCGGGTCGCGTTCCTGGCGGCGAGCGACTTCGCCGACCGCATCACGGCCGCCGTGGCCGGGCGGGCCGGGCGCGACGCCCTGGTCGCCTTCGCCAACGCCTACCGGGACTTCGCCCTGGCCCACCCCGGGCGGTACGCGGCCACCCACATCGAGATCGCCCCCGAGGAGGCCGTCCGGTCCACGGGCGGCGCCCGCATCATCGGGGCCACGTACGCCGTCTTCCACGCGTACGGGCTGAAGGAGCCCGACCTGACCGACGCCGTACGGCTGCTGCGCAGCACCTTCCACGGCTATGTCAGCCTGGAGGCCATCGGCGCCTTCCGCGACCCGCGCGAGGTCCAGGCATCCTGGGACCGCGGGGTCGAGGCCCTGGCCACGCTGCTGGAGAACTGGCCCTCCAGCAAGTCCTAGGCGATCACACGTCCTCGCCCGCCGGCAGATCGCTCGCGTCCACGATCCGGTAGGCGTACCCCTGCTCGGCGAGGAACCGCTGCCGGTGGGCGGCGAAGTCCTGGTCGATCGTGTCGCGCGCGACGACCGAGTAGAAGACCGCCGGGTGGCCGTCCGCCTTCGGCCGCAGCACCCGGCCGAGGCGCTGGGCCTCCTCCTGCCGGGACCCGAACGTCCCCGACACCTGGATGGCGACGGTGGCCTCCGGCAGGTCGATCGAGAAGTTGGCGACCTTGGAGACGACGAGGACGGAGATCTCCCCCTGCCGGAAGGCGTCGAACAGCTTCTCGCGCTGCGCGTTCGTCGTCTCGCCCTTGATGACGGGCGCGTCCAGGTGCTCGCCCAGCTCGTCCAGCTGGTCGATGTACTGGCCGATCACCAGGGTCTGCTGGCCCTTGTGCCGCGCCACCAGCGCCTCGGTGACCCGGCGCTTGGAGGCGGTCGTGGCGCAGTAGCGGTACTTCTCGTCGGCCTCGGCGGTCGCGTACGCCAGGCGCTCGGTCTCCGTCAGGTTGACCCGGACCTCCACGCAGTCGGCGGGCGCGATGTAGCCCTGCGCCTCGATCTCCTTCCACGGCGCGTCGAAACGCTTGGGGCCGATGAGGGAGAAGACGTCGGACTCCCGCCCGTCCTCCCGCACCAGCGTCGCGGTCAGCCCCAGCCGGCGGCGCGCTTGGAGGTCGGCCGTGAACTTGAAGACCGGCGCGGGCAGCAGATGCACCTCGTCGTAGACGATCAGGCCCCAGTCGCGGGAGTCGAAGAGCTCCAGATGCGGGTAGATGCCCTTCCGCCTGGTCGTGAGCACCTGGTACGTGGCGATGGTGACCGGGCGGATCTCCTTGCGCGTACCGCTGTACTCCCCGATCTCGTCCTCGGTGAGGGAGGTGCGCTTGACCAGCTCGTGCTTCCACTGGCGGGCCGAGACGGTGTTGGTCACCAGGATCAGGGTGGTCGACTTGGCGGTGGCCATCGCCCCCGCGCCCACCAGCGTCTTCCCGGCGCCGCACGGGAGCACCACGACCCCGGACCCGCCGTGCCAGAACCCCTCCACGGCCTGCTTCTGGTACGGCCGCAGCGCCCAGCCGTCCTCGGCCAGCTCGATCGGGTGCGCCTCGCCGTCCACATACCCGGCCAGGTCCTCGGCGGGCCAGCCCAGCTTCAGCAGCACCTGCTTGATCTGCCCCCGCTCGGAGGGGTGGACGACCACCGTGTCCGGGTCGACGCGCTGCCCGACCAGCGGCTGGATCTTCTTCGAGTGCAGCACCTCCTGGAGCACCGGGCGGTCGGAGGTCTCCAGCACCAGGCCGTGGGTGGGGTGCTTGAGCAGCCGCAGCCGCCCGTAGCGCGCCATCGTCTCGGCGACGTCCACGAGGAGGGCGTGCGGGACGGGGTAGCGGGAGTACTGCACCAGCGCGTCGACGACCTGCTCGGCGTCGTGCCCGGCGGCGCGGGCGTTCCACAGGCCGAGCGGGGTCACCCGGTAGGTGTGGATGTGCTCGGGAGCCCGCTCCAGCTCGGCGAACGGGGCGATGGCGCGGCGGCAGGCGTCGGCCTGCTCGTGGTCGACCTCGAGCAGGAGTGTCTTGTCGCTCTGGACGATCAGCGGTCCGTTCACGCGCCGGGGCCCTTCGTTGTCTGGGGGTTGGGTGGGGGTTGGGTGGGGGGTACGGGGGGGCGGGGTCACTGGGTGCGGGGGCAAGCATCCAGTGTTACGCACCGGGAGGGTGAACGGGAGCGGCGCCGGTGCGTCCGCCCTGCCCGGCCCCTGCCCGGCCCCTGCCCGGCCCCGCGCGGCCCTGCCCGGCCCCGCGCGGCCCCGCCCTCACGCCGAGTCGTCCGCCAGCTCCGCGACCCCTGTGATCCGGTGCAGCGGGTACGTCCGCACCTCGTCGGCCGTGTGGTCGTACGCCGTCACGAAGCCGCCCTCCACCCGCACCGGGGCGATGACGCGCTGGCTGGCCGCGCCGTCCGCGTTGACGTAGCCGATCCAGACGGCCGAGCCGGTGAGGGCTGCGGCCTGCATGGTGGCGAGGGTGTCGGCGGAGGTGGTGCGGGGCAGGCCACCGGCCGCCGTGGCGCCTGTGGGCACCGGCTTGTGCGGGGTCGTGGCGGCGCGGTCACCGGCGCGGATGGCGCGCACCGCCGCGCCCAGCAGCGTGTCGTCGGGCACCGGCGGGCCCTCGGGCACGGGGGTGGGGGCGGAGCGCGGCGGGGTGCGGTGGGCCTCGGCGCGGGTGATCAGCACATCGCCCTCGGCGGACTCGGCGGCCGGCGCGTACCCCATCGCGCGCAGCCCCTCCAGCAGCGCGTCCGGCGCCGCCTGCGCGGCCAGCACGGTCGGCGCGAGGCGGCGCAGCCGCAGCCCCGCCGAGCGGCGGTCGGCGAGGATCTCTGCCAGCAGCGCGTCGTCGTCGCAGCGCACATAGGCGGACGCGGCGCCGACGCGGAGGTGGCCGTGCTTCCGGGCCACGTCGTCGATCAGGTAGGCGAGCGGCTGCGGCACCGGGGTGCGGGAGTGCTCCGCGAGGAAGGCGTGCAGGTCGGACGCCGCCTGCCCGGCGTCCAGCGCGCGGCGTACGGAGGCGGGCGTGAAGCGGTAGACCGTGGCGCCGCCCTTGGACTCCACCTCGGCGAGGACCCCGAGCATCGCCGCGAGCGGCCGCTCCAGCGGGCCGGGCGCGACGGCGGTGAGGTCCGCCTGGAGCAGGACGTGGTCGAGCGGCTGCGGCAGCAGCGGCGCGAGCAGCCGCGCGGCCGCGGCCGCGGCGGTGGCGGCTTCGGCGGGGGAGAGGGGCCGGCCGGATGCCGCGGTCCGGGTCTCCGCGGCGGCCGCTCCCGCAGCCGGGCCTGCGGCCAGCCCTGCGGCCGGTCCGCCGGCGGCGGGGGTGGGGCCGGTGGCGGGGGCGGAGCCGGTGGCGGGGGCGCGGCCAGGACTGGAGCCGGGGCCGGTGGCGCGGGCGGTGGCCTGGTCCGCGTCCTCGGCGGCCGTCCGGCCGGTGGCCCGGCCTGCGGGCTCGGGGGCGGCACGGTCTGCGGGATGGGCGGCGGTTGGGGCGGCTTTCCGGCCGGTGGCCCGGCCTGCGGGCTCGGCAGGCCGAGCGGCCGATGGGCCGGCGGGCTCGCCCTCGGCGCCTCGGGCGGCGGCGCCCCGCTTGCCGGGCCCGCCCGCCTCCCCGGCCGAGGGGCCCGCCGGGGACGGGACCGTGGGCTGGGGCGGGCCCAGGAGGGCCCGGCCGTGGGTGGACAACGCGGCGCGTCCGGTGACACCGAGCAGCTCGGCCTCGGCCAGCGTCCACTGCGCCAGCCGCGACCGCAGATCGTCGGCGCGGGCACCGCGGTGGGGCGGGCGTTCCCAGCGCAGGCGGGCCAGCAGCGATTCGACGGTGGGCGGGGCGCCGGCCGGGAGGGCGGCGAGGAGTTCCAGCACGCGGTGGCGCACCTCGGGGGCGGGGGAGCGGTCCAGCTCCGGGCCGAGGGCGGCGAGCGTGCGGCCCTTGGCGTCGCGGCCGCCGACCAGGCCCGCCGTGCGCGTCGCGGTCAGCCAGGCGGAGGCGAGCCGCGCCCAGCGCTCCTCGTCGGGCAGGCGCAGCCAGTCGTCGTAGGCGGGGGTGGGCGCGTAGCGCTCGTCCGTCTCGCCGTCCGAGGCGAGCAGCCCCGCCGCGTACGCCAGCTCGGCCCAGAACGCGGCCGCCGGCTCCGGCACGTCGAGCGCCGCGGCGGCCCGCTTGAGGTCCCGTACGCTCAGGCCGCCCGCGCGCAGCACGGCCGGGCCGGCGGTCTCCCACTGGCTCAGCAACTCCTCGACGGTGGCCAGGGCGGTGAACGCCTGGCCCGCCGCGGTCGCGTCCACAGCCTGTGGATCGTGTCGCGCCGCTGGTTCGAGGGGCGGCGGCAGCGGCTCGGGCGCGCGGTGCGCGCGGCCGCCGCGCAGGTGCAGGGCCACCTCGCGGGGCAGCACCACGTTGCGCGGCCCGGACGGCAGCAGCAGGCCCCGGTCCAGCAGCCACCCGACGGGCGGACTGGGCGCCGCCACGGACGCCTCCCCGTACGGCGGCCCCCAGGCCAGCTTGGCCAGGACCTGCGTCGCGGCGGCGGGGGCCTGCGCGAGCAGCGCCGCCATGCGGGGGCGGTCCGCGAAGAGCGCGGTGAGCGCGGCGACGGCGGTGACCGGGTCGTGGGTCGGCGGCAGCCCGGCCGCCGCCAGGATCTCCTGCAGCCGCCCGGGCGACATCCCGGCCGTCGCCTCGTGGACGGTGGGGCCGAGGCCGGTCGGGGAGGGGGTGGTGGGCGAGGGCGCCAGCAGCTCGCGGACGGTGCGGACCAGCCGCAGCCGGTCGTCGCCACCCCAGACGAGGGCCTGGTCGCGGAGGGTGGCGACGGCGCGGGGGAGTTCGGCGAGGATCTGGTCGCGGGTCTGCGGGGCGATGTCGTCCTGCGCGCGGGGGGCGGCGGTCGGGGTGTCGGGGTCGCCAGGGGCGCTCGGGTAGCCGGGGGTGCTTGCGTAACCGGGGGTGCTTGCGTAACCGGGGGTGCCTGCGTCATCCGGCCTTTCCGGGCCGCCGGGCCCGCCCGGGCCCTCCGGGCCGCCGGGCCCGCTCGGGCCCTCCGGGCCGCCGGGGGCGCCGGGGATACCTCCGCCGCCCGAGCCGCCCGGGCCCTCCGGCGCGTCGCCTGCCATCAGGGCGGCCAGCGTCTCGTACGGGCACGGGTCCGGCGCTACGGCCAGGGCCTCGGCGGTCTGGAGCGCGAACCGGTCGAGCCGTTCCACGGCGCGGACGACCGAGGCGCGGGTGCCCGCCCGGGTGGCGAGTTGGGTGAGGTCGTTGGGGACCGGGGACAGCAGGTCGGGGCGGGCGCGCAGAAGGGTGGCGAGGGCGCCGTCGGGGCGGGTGCGCAGCTCTTCGGCGAGCGTGCGCGGCGCTCCGCGGCCGCTGTCCCGTGGGCCGGTCTCTGCAGGCACGTGTGCCTCCCGATTCCGCTAGCTGGTCATTCGATCCACAGTACCGGGGGGTGGTGAACTGCCGGAGGTGCGGCGGGCCGCCGGTCCGGCGCGGTACCGTCGGAACGGTCTGATACGCCAGCGGTGCGCATTCTCAGGGGTCTTGGTGGGGATCGAGAGCGAGCAGCTCGTCTACGACTATCTGAGCCGTGTCGGCGATCTGGCACAACAGGGGGGCCTGCCGTCCGGCGACCGGATGCGGCTGGTCGCCGAGTTGCGCGCCGACATCGACCGGCGGCGCGCGTCCGCCGGTACGGACAGCCCGGCCGGTGTGAAGCGGATCCTCGCCAAGCTCGGCACACCCGCCGACGTGGTGGCCGCCGCCGGGGGCCGGCCGCCCGCGGGCGGCGCGCCGGACGGTGGCGCGGCGGGCCCGGGGAGCGCCGGCGGGACGTACGGGAGCGGGGGGCCGCCGCGCGGGGCGTACGGGAGCGGGGAGCCGCGGCGCGGGGCGTACGCGAGCGGGGAGCCGCGGCGCGGGGCGTACGGGACCGGGGAGCCGCCGCGCGGGACGGGCGCGGCCGGGATGGCGCGCGCGGCGCGCGAGAAGCTGTCCGGGCTCGCCGAGCGCAGCGGGCTGACCGGCAAGGTGCCCACCCCGCGCGACGGCGACGCCCCGGCTCCCGGGCTGCGGCCCGGGGTCCCGGGCGAGTCGTCCTCCACCGGGGCGCCCCCCGCCGGGGCGTCCCCCGGGCAGCCGGCGGCCGACCACGGCAAGCCGCCGCGCGTGCCGTCGCCCGCCCGGAGGTCGCCCTCCGCCGCGTCGCCGCCCCACCTCGCGGGCGAGGACGAGCTGGGCCCCCGCGAGTCCAATCCCGACTGGTGGCACGTCGAGCCGGGCCCGTTCGCGCAGCCCGAGCAGCGGGACTCGCCGTTCGGGCAGGTGGAGGGGTTCACCGGCGGGATCGAGATCCCCGAACTGCTCGGCATGCCGACCGAGGCCGACCAGGAGAAGGACGCCAAGGAAGCCGCGGACCCGGACCAGGGCGCCGGGGAGGGGGCGGCCGATGGCGGCGGCAAGGAGGCGCGCCGGCCGGGGCTGCTGCGCCGCGCGTTGCGGCGGCGGCGCGGCGGGGACGCCGAGGCCGCCGCCGAGGGGGCCGAGCGGCCCGGCTCCCTCAGCCCGCTGCTCCTGCTGGCGGCCGCGCTGCTCGTGGCCGGCGCCGTGCTGGGCAACCTCATCGTGATGGCGTTCGGCTGGGTGCTCGCCTACAGCACGCGCAAGCTGTCGCGCGCCGAGGCGAAGTGGGCCGCGCTGGGCATGCCCGGCCTGGTCGCGGCCGTGGCCATGGCCTGGCTGTGGGGCCGGGCCACCGGCAAATGGGGCGAGCCGATCCCCCAGGACGGCATGAAGGACGCGCTGCGGGCGGCCTGGCCGGTCGTGGTGCGCTCGGCGGCCATCGCGTCGGCGCTCTTCCTCGTATGGCGCGCGAGGCGCCGCGGCTGACCCGAGGGCTGCCGCACCCAGGCTTCCGGACCCCGCCCCCGCCCCGGCCAGGCGGCTCCCGGCCCCGGGCCCCCAGCCTCGGCCAGGCGGGTCCCGGCCCCGGGCCCCCAGCCTCGGCCAGGCGGATCCCCGCCCCGGCCAGGCGGCTCCCGGCCCCGGGCCCCCAGCCTCGGCCAGGCGGATCCCCGCCCCGGCCAGGCGGCTCCCGGCCCCGGGCCCCCAGCCTCGGCCAGGCGGGTCCCGGCCCCGGCCAGGCGGGTCCCGGCCCCGGGCCCCCAGCCTCGGCCAGGCGGGTCCCGGCCCCGGCCAGGCGGGTCCCGGCCCCGGGTCCCCGGCTCCGGCCCCGGGCAGGCGGCTCCCGGCCCCTGGCCCCTGGCCCCCGGCCGCGGGCAGGCGGGCCCGGCCCCCGGCTCCGGTGGGCGGTCCGGGGCAGAATGTCGGGCATGCCTTCGTCTTCGTCGCCCGCCTCGCCCGCGGCGCCCGCTTCCCCCGCGCAGCCCCTGACGGTCGGGTTCGACCTCGACATGACCCTCATCGACTCCCGCCCCGGCATCAAGGCCGCCTACGAGGCGCTCTCCGCCGCCACCGGCACCTTCATCGACGCAGAGCTGGCCATCACCCGCCTCGGCCCGCCGCTGGAGCAGGAGCTCGCGCACTGGTTCCCCGACGAGCGGATCGAGGAGGTGGGCGAGGCCTACCGCGCGCTGTACCCGGAGTACGCGATAGCCCCGACCCTCGCCATGCCCGGTGCCCGTGAGGCCGTCGCCGCGGTGCGGGCGGCCGGCGGGCGCGCGGTCGTGGTGACGGCCAAGCACGAGCCGAACGCCAAGCTGCACGTGGCCCACCTGGGCATCGAGGCCGACGCGGTCGTCGGCTGGCTGTGGGCCGAGGCCAAGGCGGAGGCGCTGCGCGAGTACGGCGCATCGGTGTACGTCGGGGACCACACGGGCGACGTGCGCGGCGCGCGCACGGCGGGCGCGCTGTCCGTGGCGGTCGCGACGGGACCCTGTGACGCGGAAGAGCTGCGCTCGGCGGGGGCCGATGTGGTGCTGAACGACCTGACCGCGTTTCCGCAGTGGCTGGCGGGCCATCTGGAGGGATGACCTCGCCCAGGGCTACCAGGGCTACCAGGGCTGCCAGGGCTGCCAGGGCTGCCAGGGCTGCCAGGGCTGCCAGGGCATCAAGGCCCCAGGGCATCAAGGCCCCAGGGCATCAAGGCCCAGGACCCCAGGACCCCAGGGCCCCAGGGCCCCAGGGCCCCAGGGCCCCAGGGCCCCAGGGCCCCAGGGCCCCAGGGCCCCAGGGCCCCAGGGCCCCAGGACCCCGGGCCGTCGGCCTGCCAGCCCGTTCAGGCCGTTCAGGCCGAGCCGGGCGCTGAACTCCCCCGCGCGGCCGCGCGCCGCTGCGCCCTGATCGAGCGCAGCAGGCCCGCCGCGGCCAGCGCGAAGCCGACGCCCATCAGCATGCACACGAAGTACGCGACCGAGGGCAGCGGGTGCAGGCCCAGGAACAGGGGGGCGACGGTGATGAGGGTGGCCACCGCGCCCACGCCGAAGACGATCACGCCCAGGCGCACCAGCCGGTCGCCGGGCAGGTGCGGCTCCGGGCGGTGGCCGGGGGAAGCGCCGTGCGGGGTTTCATTGCTCACCGCACCAGGGTAGGTCCGAGCAGAGCGCGCGTAGGAACCACCACCCGGAACCACCCGGGTACGTCTTGTCACCAGGCTCCGGACCATTAGCCTTGGTGGTGGCGGGTCTTACGACCCGCTGTAGTGCTATCCAGAGCAGTTTTTACGTGCTTTTCCGACGAGTGACGAGGACGAGGACAGACGTGCCTACCGGCAAGGTCAAGTGGTTCAACAGCGAGAAGGGCTTCGGCTTTCTCTCCCGTGACGACGGCGGCGACGTCTTCGTGCACTCCTCCGTACTCCCGGAAGGTGTGGACTCGCTCAAGCCGGGGCAGCGCGTCGAGTTCGGCGTCGTGGCCGGTAACCGTGGTGACCAGGCACTTTCTGTGACGGTACTGGAGACGCCGTCCGTCGCGGCCGCCCAGCGCCGCAAGCCCGACGAGCTCGCCTCGATCGTCCAGGACCTGACCACCCTGTTGGAGAACGTGACGCAGCAGCTCGAGCGCGGGCGCTACCCCGACAAGGCCCAGGGCCACAAGATCGCGGGCATGCTGCGGGCGGTGGCCGACCAGCTCGACGTCTAGGCGCCCCGGCTCGGCGTCCAGGCGCCGGTCAGGCTGTCCGGGCACCTTCCGGACACCACCACCATCCAGACACCGTTTCAGAAGAACTCCAGCGCGTCGTGGCCGAGGGGCGGCACCAGCCCCTCGGCCGCCGCGCGTGTGAGCAGCCCGCGCACCGCCGCGTAGCCGTCCTCGCCCAGATCGGCGGTGAATTCGTTCACGTAGAGCCCGATGTGCTGGTCGGCGACGGCCGGGTCCATCTCCTGGGCGTGCTCCAGGACGTAGTCGCGCGAGGCCGCCGGGTCGTCCCAGGCCGACCGTACGGACGTACGGATGGCCTCGGCCACGGCCCGCAGCCGCTCGGCGCCCAGCGACCGCTTCGCGACGATCGCGCCGAGCGGGATCGGCAGGCCGGTGGTGAGCTCCCAGTGCTCGCCCATGTCGGCCAGGCGGTGCAGGCCGTAGTTCTGGTAGGTGAAGCGGGCTTCGTGGATGACGAGACCGGCGTCCACCCGGCCGTCCCGCACGGCGGGCATGATCTGGTCGAACGGCAGCACGATGACCCGGCCCACCCCGCCCGGCACCTCGCCGGCCGCCCACAGCCGGAAGAGCAGGTACGCCGTCGAGCGGTCGCTCGGCACGGCGACCGTCTTGCCCGCGAGGTCCTTGGCCCGCCCCGGCTCCTTGGTGAGCACCAGCGGGCCGCAGCCGCGCCCGAGCGCCCCGCCGCAGGGCACCAGCGCGTAGTCGCGCAGGATCCACGGCAGGACGGCGTACGACACCTTCAGCAGATCGCGCTCGCCGCGCTCCGCCATGCCGTTGGTGATGTCGATGTCGGCGAACGTGACGTCGATCGCGGGCGCGTCCGGGACGCGGCCGTGGGCCCAGGCGTGGAAGACGAAGGTGTCGTTGGGGCACGGCGAGTACGCGATGCTCAGCGGCTGGTGTGCGTTGGGCTGTGGCGCGCTCGGCCGGCGCGGGGCCGCCTGGGGTGCGGTCGGCTCGTGCTCGGTCGGTGACGGCTGCGGCGTCATGTGCTGGGTCCCTTCCAGATGGCGAGGGCGGGCGGGAGGTCGCGGAAGGCGCCCGCCAGGGCGTCGAGCGCCTCGCCGATCCGCCAGGCGGCGCGGTCGCGCGGGCCGACGGTGTTGGAGATCGCCCGCACCTCCAGGACGGGCACGCCGTGCGCGGCGGCCGCCTCCGCCACCCCGAAGCCCTCCATCGCCTCGGCGGCGGCGCGCGGGTGGCGCCGCAACAGCTCCGTGGCGCGCCCGGCGCTGCCGGTCACGGTCGAGACGGTGAGCACCGCGCCGCGCGCCGCGCCCGCCGCCTCGGCGACGGCCCGCACGAGCGCGGGCGGCGGGAGGTGTTCGACGGTCCCGAAGCCGAGGTCGGTGACGGCGGCGAAGCCGTCGGGCGTCTCGGCGCCCAGGTCGGCGGCGACGATCGCCTCGGCGACGACGACGGTGCCGAGCGGCGCCGGCGTGAAGCCGCCGCCGATTCCGGCCGAGACGACGAGCCCGTACGGCGCGGCATCGAGCCCCGCGGCCCCGGGCCCCGCGGCCCCGGGCCCCGCGGCAGCAAGCCCCGTGGGCCGCCCGGCTGTGCCGAGCTCGGCGGCGGTCAGGGCCGTGGCGGTGGCCGCCGCGGCGGCGGCCGGGCCGACCCCGGCGGCCAGCGCGTCCAGGGTGAGCGTGGGCCGTACGACCCGGTGCAGCGTCCGCCCGCCGGGCACGGAGACCTCGGCCGCCTCCGGGGTGTCGGCCGACTCGGCCGCCGCCGCGCGTACGCCACGTACCACCGCGTCCCGCTCGGCGGGTACGGCGGTGACGACGAGTACGCGCATCAGCGGCTCCCGGCTCTCCCTGCTGCGGTGCGGCCGCGGTGGGCGGCCGTCTCGGTCAGGCGTCGGACGTGAGGAGCCCGACGTCAGGGGTTGGACGTCAGGGGGCCCGACGTCAGGGGGCCCGACGTCAGGGGGCCCGACGTCAGGCGTCGGGTGTCAGGCGTCCCGGGTGAGCTTTATCGGCCAGGCGCCCTTGATGCCGTTCCCCTCACCGGTCTCCACGACCACGAGCGTCACGCTGTCGAGCGTGGTGACCCGGCCGGTCTGCGGGTTCCGCTGCTCGAAGAGCGTGTCGCTGTCGAGGCTGCGGTAGGTCTTGTTGGTCTGGTCGTTGACGACGCCCTGGGCCTCGCTGATCACGACCCAGCCCGAGTCGGCGATCTTCGGGTCCACGCCGACGCGGACCTTCTCACCGGGGCTGACCGACAGCGACTGCTCGGGCTTCTTGCTGAGGCACGCCGCGATCTGCTTCTCGGACTTGGCGACGATCTCGCCCTTCTTGTAGCAGTCCTTGGCGGCCTCGGTCGTCACGGTCTTGGAACCCACCGTGACCGTCGCCAGCGGGGTCGGCTTGTCGCAGGCGGAGAGGGTGGCGACGAGCCCGAGGGACACGGCACAGGCGGCGGTGGCGGCGCGGCGGCCCTTGCCCCTGGAAAACAGCGCAGCGGTCATGCGGGCAGGCTATCGGGCCCTTTTGATCGCCCTGCGCGGGGGTGTGCCGCTCGCGCCGTTCAGGCCACTCGCGCCGTTCAGGCCACTCGTGCCGTTCAGGCCACGCGCGGCCGTGCCGCTCCATGGCGGGCGGCTGCCAGCAGGCCTCGCAGGCTTGCCGCCGTGCCCACGGCGATCATCGCGGCGGCGGCGGACATGCCCAGCGCGCCGTTGAGCGGGAGGAGGATGCCCACGGCCCCGCCGACGACCCACGCCAGTTGCAGCGTGGTCTCCGAGCGGGAGAAGGCGGAGGTACGGACCTGCTCGGGCACATCGCGCTGGATCACCGCGTCCAGCGACTGCTTGCCCAGGGCCAGCGAGATCCCGGCGGTCGCGGCCACGGCGGCGACCATGACGGCGCTGTAGAGGGCGGCCGATGCGGCGATCACCCCCAGGGCCGAGGTCAGCACCACCGCGATGATCCGCTCCGGCCCGCGCGTCCGCAGCATGGCGCCGATCGCCGTGCCCAGCGCGTTGCCGCCGCCCGCCGCGACCGCGACCACGCCGAGCGAGATCTCCGGGCCCAGCCCGCCCAGCGGGTGCTCGCGCAGCAGGAAGGCGAGGAAGAAGGTCAGGAAGCCGGACAGCGCCTTCAGCGAGGAGCCCGCCTCCAGGGCGTGCAGCACGGACGGGCTGACCTTGCGCAGCCCCACGCGGCGCGGCGCCGCGTCTGCGGGCTCTGTGGGCTTTGCGGGCTCTGTGGGCTCTGCGGGATCGGTGGTCCCGGAGGCGGGCCCGGTCCCGGTGGCGGATCCGGCGGATCCGGCCGCCCCGGAGGCCGTCCCCGTCCCCGTCCCCGTCCCCGACCCCGACCCTGTGGCCGTTTCCGCCCGCGACCCGGCGGCGGGCGCGGCGGCTGGATCGGCGGCAGCGGCGGCCTCCTTCGCCGCTTTCTTCTCTGCTTCCCCTGATTCCCCCGATTCCCCCGATTCCCCCGGGGCAGGCCGGTGCGCGTGCTTCGGCAGGTGCAGGTGGCGCTCGCCCGACGTGAGCTGCACCCTGCCCTCGCCCTTCGCCGAGTCCACCTTGTGCGGGAGCGTGAAGGAGAGGAAGCCGCCCCCGACGAACACCGCGAACGCCCCGTACAGCGGCCAGGTCGGGCCGAGCTGGTGCAGCCCGGCCCCGACGGGGGCCGCCAGGCCGGTCGCCAGGAGCCCGGCGAGGGTGACCCGGGAGTTGGCCTTGACGAGGGAGAAGCGGGGTGGCAGCAGCCGGGGCACGACGGCGGACCGTACGACGCCGTAGGCCTTGGAGGCCACCAGCACGCCCAGCGCCGCCGGGTACAGCTCGAGGCCGCCGCCCACGACCGCGCCCGCCATCGTCAGCGCGAGCACCGCGCGGGCGAGCATGGCGCTCGCCATCGCGGCGCGGCGGCCGTGCGGGAGGCGGTCGAGCAGCGGGCCGACGACGGGGGCCAGAAGGGTGAAGGGGGCCATGGTGATGGCCAGGTAGAGGGCGACGCGGCCGCGTGCCTCGTCGGTCGGTACGGAGAAGAAGACGGTGGAGGCCAGGGCGACGGTGATCAGCATGTCGCCCGCGGAGTTCACGGCGTGCAGTTCGATCAGCTTGCCGAGGCCGGATTCACCGGCGCCCTGCGCGTGGGTGGCCCGGCGGATGCCTCTGCCGGTCGCGGTGAAGGGGAGGTGCAGTGCCCGGCCGATGCGACGGCCCGACCGTCGGATCGGGCCGTCGCCGATGAACCGCGTGACGTCCACCCGACCATGGTGCAGGGAAGTCGGCCGGTATGTGAGGCCCCGACCGCCATCCGGAACTACACATTCCCCTTTGGTGGCCCGGGGGCGAGTTCTTCCGGAGCCTCCTTCCGGGCCCGTGAACCGGGTCCCGCCGGGGGGGGGGCCGGCCCCAGGGTGCCCCCAGTTGTCCCCAGGTTGTCCAGGGACAGGGGTGGGGTTGGATGGGCCGGACAGGGTAGCGTGCGTTACGCGCCACCGACGGTCGTTCTTGGCCACGCGCCGAGTCACCATCCCGCAGAATGGGACGTACAAGGTGCGCCCGAGGCCGGATCGGGCGCGGACGTCGACGCGGTCCCCTGGTCCGCTCCGTCCGCGATCCCGTGTCCCGGCCGTACGGCTGGCGCACTCGTCAAACGGCTGCGACGGCGTGGAAGAGAGAATCGATCCTGTGAGTGCTGCGATGCGAAGCCGTACCCCCGACCGTCTGTGCGCCGAGGCGGTCGAACTCGCCCGTGAGGCGGCCGCGGAAGCCGCCCGTCCGGGCACGGTCGGCGAGTACGTGCGCGCCGTCGCCGACGCGGACCGCGTCGTCACCCACCTCTTCGAATGCCAGGAGCCGGGCTACCGGGGCTGGCGCTGGGCGGTGACCGTCACCCGCGCCTCCCGCGCGAAGGTCGTCACCGTCGACGAGACGGTGCTGCTGCCCGGCCCGGACGCGCTGCTGGCCCCCGAGTGGGTGCCCTGGAGCGAGCGGCTGCGCCCCGGCGACCTGGGCCCGGGCGATCTGCTCCCCAGCGAGGCCGAGGACCTGCGTCTTGAGCCCGGCTACTCGGGCGAGGACAGCCCGCCGCCGAACTCCGTCGTCTCGGAGGAGATGCAGCAGCTCGCGGCGGTCGAGGACGCCGATGTGACGGCGGGCCCGCCCGCCGCGCAGGAGACCCCGCCCGCGGCCGGGAGCATCGCGGCGGTCGCCGAGGAACTGGGCATGCGGCGGGCCCGCGTGCTGTCCCGCTACGGGCTGCATGTCGCGGCCGACCGCTGGGACGAGGCGTTCGGCGCCAAGACGCCGATGGCGCAGGCAGCCCCCGCGTCCTGCGTGACCTGCGGCTTCCTGGTGCCGATCGCGGGGTCGCTGCGGCAGGCGTTCGGGGTGTGCGCCAACGAGTTCAGCCCGGCGGACGGGCGGGTGGTGTCCCTGGCGTACGGCTGCGGGGCGCACTCGGAGGCCGCCGTCATGCCGAAGCCGCCGCGCCCGGCGCCGCCGGTGATCGACGAGACGGTCGTCGAGCCGCTGCCGCTGCGGGGGCCGGCGGAGCGGACTGGTGGGTCCGTGGAGCCCGACGCGCCGGCGGAGGAGCTCGGCCACTCCTGAGGCCGCTCCCGAGCCCGCCCCGAGCCCGCCCCGGGCCTGCTCCCGAGGCAGTTCCCCAGCCCGTCCCGGGCCCCTCCTCGCGCCCGTTTCCTGAGGCACCTCCTGAGGCCGTTCCTGAGCGCGCTCCCGAGCCCTGCTCCTGGGGACACCGCTGAGCGGGTTCGCACCGGCGCGTTGTCGGGTGGGGCGGGGGTGCGGGTGCGGGTGCGGGTGCGTTGGTGCGCCTGCCGCCCCCGCCGCCCCTGCGCCCGCTGTTCGCGCGCCTGCCGTTCGTACGAGGTGCGGGAGGCGCGCCCGTCCCCGCCCGCGCGCGACGCAGGATGGTAGATGAGGGCGGCGCGAGCGTGGCAGCGCAGTGACGGTACGTTCGGCGGCAGCAGTGGGGAAGGCGGTCCGCGGGGGAACTCGATGGCGTGGGCCGCGTTCTCCGCGGCAGACCCAGACGGACCAGACGGACCGGATGGACCCAGACGGACCCAGACCAGGACCCCGGAGGCGACACGTGAGCAGCACGGCGATGGTGCGAGGCGCGACGGAGGACGCGGACCCGTTCGGGACCGCGCGGCTGCGGCGCGCCGTGCTGGACGCCTGGGCCGCGTCGCCCGCGAGGTTCCGGGAGGACGCCAACGCCGAGATGGACCTCGTGCTGGGCGGCCACCGGGACCGCCTCGTGGTCGAACTGGCGCAGAACGCCTCGGACGCCGCGGCCCGGGCCGGGGTGCCCGGCCGGCTGCGGCTGACCCTGCACCCGGCGTCGGACGGCGAGCCCGCCGTGCTGGCGGTCGCCAACACCGGGGCGCCGCTGGACGCGGCCGGCGTGGAGTCGCTGTCCACGCTGCGGGCGTCCGCGAAGCGGGACACCGCCGGGTGGGACGAGCCGGGCGCCGTGGTCGGCCGGTTCGGGGTCGGCTTCGCGGCGGTGCTCGCGGTCAGCGACGAACCCGCGGTCGTGGGCCGCTCGGGCGGGGTGCGCTGGTCGCTGGCGGAGGCGCGCGAGCTGGCGTACCGCGCGGCCGGGACGAGCCCCGGCCTCGGGGACGAACTGCGCCGCCGCGACGGGCTCGTGCCGCTGCTGCGCCTGCCGCTGCCGGCGGAGGGCAGCGCGCCGGAGGGCTACGACACGGTCGTCGTGCTGCCGCTGCGCGACGGCGCCGCGCTGGACGTGGTGGAGCGGCTGCTGGACGGCATCGACGACGCGTTGCTGATCACGCTGCCGGGGCTGACGGAGGTCGTGGTCGAGACGCCCGAGGGCGTACGGACGGTGCGGCGCCGCAAAGAGGGTCCCTACACGGTCATCGAGGACAGCGGCGCCGAGAACGGGGCCCGCCGGTGGCGGACCGAGACCGCGGGCGGCCCGCTGGACGCCGCGCTGCTGGCCGACCGCCCGGTGGAGGAGCGGCTGCGGCCGGTGTGGTCGGTGACCTGGGCGGTGCCGGTGGACGCGGAGGGCGCGCCGGTGCGGCCCGGCACGGCCCCGGTGGTGCACGCGCCGACGCCGACGGACGAGCTTATGGGCGTGCCCGCGCTGCTCATCGCCTCCTTCCCGCTGGAGCCGACCCGTCGTCACATCTCGCCCGGTCCGCTGAGGGACTTCCTGGTGGAGCGCGCGGCCGAGGCGTACGCGGCGCTGCTGCGCGACTGGCACCCGGTCGGGGTGGGGACGATCGACCTGGTCCCCGGCCCGCTGGGCAGGAGCGAGCTGGACGGTGAGCTGCGGCGGCGGATCCTGGAGCTGCTGCCGCGCGTGCCGTTCCTGCCGAGCGCCGCGACCCCGGCGGGCGGCGAGGTCCCGGCGGGCGGCGAGGCGGACGCGGGCGCCGAGACGGGCTCGCCGGACGCGCTGGGGCCGGAGTCGCTGGGACCGGACGCCGCGCTGGGGCCGGACGCCGCGCGGGGGCCGGACGCCGCGCGGGGCGGGCCCGGGAATCCGGGCGGCGGCGCGCCGGCCGTGGAGTCGGGCCCGGCGACGTGGGACGACGACATCCTCGGCGACGTCCTCGTGGGCGGCTCCGGCAGCGAGCCGTACGCGCTGCGGCCCCGGGACGCGGAGATGCTGGAGGGCGCGGGCGCCGACACCGTGCGGGTGCTGGCCGAGCTGTTCCCGACCCTGCTGCCCGCCGGTCTGGAGCGGCGCCAGGAGCTGCGGGCGCTGGGCGTGGCGCGGGTGCCGCTCGGCGAGGTGATCGACCGGCTCGCGGGCGTCGAGCGCGCCCCGGCGTGGTGGCGGCGGCTGTACGACTCGCTGGGCGGCACCGACCCGGACCGGCTCAGCGGGCTGCCGGTGCCGCTGGCGGACGGGCGGACGACGATCGGGCCCCGGCAGGTGCTGCTGCCGCTGCCGGGCGAGGAGGCGGACGGCGACGACCGGCACCGCACCCTGGCCCGGCTGGGCCTGAAGGTCGCTCACCCGGACGCCGCCCACCCGCTGTTGGAGAAGCTCGGCGCGACCCCGGCGACCCCGCGCGCCGTGCTGACCACGCCTCAGGTGCGGGCCGCCGTCGCCCACTCGCTGGACGCGGAGGACGAGTACGACCCGTTCGCGGAGGACGCGGGCGCGGCCACCGCCGCGCTCGACCCCGACACGCTCGCCGAGACCGTCCTCGGCCTGGTCCAGCAGGCCCGGCTCGCGCCCGGCGACGAGCCGTGGCTGGGCGCGTTGGCGCTGCCGGACGAGGAGGGGGAGCCCGCCCCCGCCGGGGAGCTGGTCTTCCCGGGGAGCGCCTTCGAGCAGGTGATGCGGGAGGGCGAGCTGCCCGCGTGCGACGCGGAGCTCGCCGAGCGGTGGGGCGAGGAGACGCTGGCGGCGGTCGGCGTGCTGGCCGACTTCACGCTGGTGCGGGCCACCGACGTGGTCCTGGACCCGGACGAGCTGGAGCCGCGCGAAGGGGACTTCGCCGAGCCCGACGACGTGGGGCTGCTGGACGCGGTCGACGTGTGGTGCGAGGACGTCCTTGACCGGCTGCCGGAGACCCCGGTGCCCCCGGTGGCCACCGAGATCGTCGCCGTACGGGACCTGGACCTGGTGGACGACGACGCCTGGCCGAGGGCGCTGGCCATGCTGGCGCGGCCGCCGCTGCGCGACGCGCTCACCGCGCCGGTGCGGGTGCTGCTGCCGGACGGCACGACGGAGTCGGTGCGCTCGTACACCGCCTGGTGGCTGCGCGGCCACCCGGTGCTCGACGGGCGCCGGCCCGCCGGGCTGCGCGCGGCCGGGGGCGATCCGCTGCTGGCCGGCCTGTACGAGCCGGTGGACGCGGCCGGGTTTGAGGACGAGCAGGTGCTGCGCGCGCTGGGGGTGCGGACCTCGGTGGCCGCGCTGCTGGACGAGCCGGGCGGGGCGGCGGAGCTGCTGGCGCGGCTGGCCGACGAGGACCGCCCGGTGACGCCCGCCCAGCTGCACGCCCTCTACGGGCTGCTGGCCGATCTGGACCCCGAGCAGGTGACGCTGCCGGACGAGCTGCGCGCCGTGGTGGACGGCGAGCCGCGCGTGGTGGACGCGGCGGACGCGCTGGTCGCGGACGCGCCGGACCTGATGCCGCTGGCCGAGTCGGACGGGCGGGCGCTGCTGCCGGTGCGCCCGGCGCGGGCGGCGGACGTGGCGGAGCTGTTCCAGGTGCGGCGGCTGAGCGAGGCGTACCCGGCCCCGGTCGTCTCCCAGGGCGAGCCCCACGAGGTTCCGGCGGCGGTGCGCGAGCTGCTCCCGGGCGCCCCGCTGTCGTACGTCGAGCACGAGGAGCTGCTGGTCGAGGGCGGCGCGGAACTCGACGGGCGCGCCGAGTTGGATTGGCGATACGTGGACGGCACGCTGCACGCCTCGACGCTGGAGGGCGTGGCGGCGGGGCTGGCCTGGGCGGCGGGCCAGTGGGCGCGCCGCTTCGAGGTGGCGGCCCTGCTGGAGGACCTGACCCGCACCGAGGAACTGGCCCGCGCCCGCTGGTTCGACTGATCGCGGTTCGACCGACGGCTGGCGGGCCGGTCAACCAGCACTGACCCGCCGGCCGCCGGCTACCCCTTGCGCGCCACGCCCGCGTAGATCCACAGGTCCGTCTTCTCGGCCTCCGCCCGCTCCCGCTCGCTCTCCGGCTTCCAGCGGTGCGGCATCACCACGCCGGGCTCGACGAGTTCGAGACCGTCGAAGAAGGCCGTGACCTGGTCGAGGGTGCGCCCCTGTACGTGGATGCCGCTCGACCGGTAGAGGTCGGTGACCGCGTCGGAGAGGCCGGGGCGGGGGTCGAGCCCGCCGTGGGAGAGCACGAGGTAGCTGCCCGGCGCCAGGGGGGCCAGCAGCCGCTGGACGATGTCGTACGGCTGCTGGTCGTCGCCGATGAAGTGCATGAGCGCGTTGAGGGACAGCGCGATCGGCTCGCTGAGGTCCAGCGTGGCGTGGAGCTCGTCGGCGGCGAGGATGGCCTCGGGGGCCGTGACGTCGGCGTGGATGTAGGCGGTGCGCCCCTCGGGGCTGGAGAGCATCAGCGTCTGGGCGTGGGCCAGGACGATGGGGTCGTTGTCGGCGTACACGACCCGGGAGGCGGGGGCCGCCTGCTGGGCGACCTGGTGCAGATTGGGCTCGGTGGGGATGCCGGTGCCTATGTCGAGGAACTGCCGGATGCCCGCCTCGGTGGCCAGCCAGTGGGTGGCGCGGTGCATGAAGGCCCGGTTGGCGCGGGTCCACGGGATGACGTCGGGCCAGACGGCCTCGACCCGCTCGGCGGCCCGGGCGTCGACGGAATAGTGGGTCTTCCCGCCGAGGAAGTAGTCGTACATGCGAGCCGAGTGCGGCTTGCTGGTGTCGATTTGGTCCGCGCGGAAGCCATGGCCGGTCATGAAAAACACATTACTGGGCGGTTGGCGCTCAGAGGTGAGCAATCGTCATACCCAGAATGAAACGTGGAGTCACCGAAACCATTGTGAACGGATGGTGAAGATCGTACAGTTGTTCCCTCCTGGCTCCGCCGCCACATGTTCAGCGGCCGGGCCTTCTCATTCATCCTGTGGGGGACAGATGCGCAAGAGCGCTACCTTCGCCGTGCTCGCAGCCGCCGTCGCGCTGGGCGGGCTGGCGGCCCCGGCCGCCCAGGCGGACGGCTACGGCGACACGGAAATCAAGAGCGTGGTCGTGAACGGCACCGGGAAGGTCGCCGTCGGCACGTCGGCCGCCAAGACCTTCACGGTGAAGGTGACCGCGTCGGACGACTCGGGCATCAAGGCCGCCGACCTCTACCTGGACGGGCCGTCGTACGGCTTTCTGCAGCCGACCAAGAAGGTCAGCTGTGTCGCCTCGAACGCCACCACCTCGACCTGCACCGGCACCTTCACCGTCGACCCGGACGTCGACTTCTTCGACAACTCCCCGGCCGGCACCTGGTACGTCTCCGCGTGGGTGGACGCCAACGACGGGGACTACTTCACCACCGACAAGGCCGGCTCCTTCGCCATGCAGCGGTACTCCAAGCTGACGGTCAACGCCTCGCCCGAGCCGGTGAAGAAGGGCAGGACCATCACCGTGACCGGCGCGCTGACCCGCGCCAACTGGGAGACCGGCGCCTACGCGGGCTACACCAACCAGTCCGTCAAGCTCCAGTTCCGCAAGAAGAACAGCGACACCTACACCACCCTCAAGACGGTGACCTCCGCCAGCCGCGGGGCGCTGAAGACGACCGTCACCGCCACGGAAGACGGCTATTTCCGCTGGAACTTCGCGGGCACCTCCACCACCCCGGCGGTCAAGGCGGGCGGGGACTTCGTCGACGTCCAGTAGTGATCAGCCGGCGACCGGGATCGCTGAGTGATCAGTCAGTGATCAGGATCCCTCGGTGATCGGCACCCCTCAGTGATCAGGATCCCTCGGTGATCAGGATCCCTCCGTGATCGGGATCCCTCGGTGATCGGGATCCCTCGGTGATCAGCCAGTGATCACTGCTCGCGGGAGCGGCGGATGGCCGCCTCGCGGGCGCGGACGTACCAGATGCCCAGCAGCCCGAGGCCGCCGCCGGCCAGGCAGGTCCACAGCCACCACAGATGGCCGTGGTCGTCGTACCAGCCGTAGAAGGGCAGCTGTACGAGGAAGAGGACGAACCACACGATCGTGCCGCCGGTGATCGTGGCCACGACGTTGCCCTCGAGGGGTGCCGGGGCCTCGTGCCTGGGGGTCCACTTCGTCATGTGCACAGCTTACGGCCCCGGGTGCCCGCCACCCGGGGCCGTTCGCCTGCCCGCCGGGCTGCGGTGGCTACGCTCGGGAACCGTCCGGCTACATTCGGGGATTGGCGTTTTATTCTTCATGTATTCATACTGAAACGGTCCGGGTCTGGCTGGATTGTCTCGTGTGATCATCCAAACGGCCCGTTGGTTGTCTTCACACCTCTGAGGTACTTCATGTCCCCCTCGGCCTCCGCGCCGGCCGACGCCCGGCAGCAGGCACCGGCACCCTCCAAGAACGGCCTGGACAGGTTCTTCCGGATCAGCGAGCGGGGGTCCTCCGTCTCCCGGGAGATCCGCGGCGGTCTGGCGACCTTCTTCGCGATGGCGTACATCATCGTGCTGAACCCGATCATCCTCGGGGCAGGCGAGGACAAGTACCACCATCACCTGGACAACGGCCAGCTCGTCACCGCCACCGCCCTGATGGCGGGCCTGACCACCGTGCTCATGGGGGTCATCGGCAACGTCCCGATCGCGCTCGCCGCCGGCCTCGGCATCAACGCCGTGGTCTCCCTGCAGCTCGCGCCCAACATGAGCTGGCCGGACGCCATGGGCATGGTGGTCCTCGCGGGCCTCGTGCTGATGATCCTGGTCGCCTCCGGGCTGCGGCAGCGGGTGATGGACGCGATCCCGGGCGGGCTGCGCCGCGCCATCGCGATCGGCATCGGGCTGTTCATCGCCCTGATCGGCCTGGTCGACTCGGGCTTCGTCACCCGCAACCCGGACAAGGCCGCGACCACCGTGCCGATGGGCCTGGGCATCGAGGGCAAGCTGCAGGGCTGGCCGGTGCTGATCTTCGTGGCCGGGCTCGCGCTCACCTTCGTCCTGGTCGTCCGCAAGACGCGCGGCGCGATCCTGCTCGGCATGGTGACCATGACGGTCGTCGCGGTGGTGATCAACGCGGTGGCCGACATCCCGGACGCGAACTGGGGGCTGACCGTCCCCAACCTTCCGGACAAGGTGGTCGACACCCCCGACTTCGGCCTGATCGGTCATGTCAGCCTCTTCGGCGGCTTCCATGAGGTCGGCATCCTCACCGGCTGTCTGTTCGTCTTCACCGTGCTGCTGTCCGGCTTCTTCGACGCCATGGGCACGATCATCGGCGTCGGCGAGGAGGCCGGGCTCACCGACGAGAAGGGCCAGCTCCCGGGCATGGGCCGGATCCTGATGGTGGACGGCGTCGCGGTCGCCGGCGGCGGCTTCGGCTCGGCCTCGGCCAACACCTGCTTCGTGGAGTCCACGGCGGGCGTCGGCGAGGGCGCCCGCACCGGCCTCGCCAACGTGGTGACCGGCGGGCTCTTCCTGCTCGCGCTGGTCTTCACCCCGCTGGCCAAGATCGTCCCGTCCCAGGCGGCGACCCCCGCGCTGGTCGTCGTGGGCTTCCTGATCATGGCGGCGAACGTCAAGGAGATCGACTGGAGCGACTTCACGATCGCGGTCCCGGCCTTCCTGGCCATGATCTCGATGCCGTTCACCTACAGCATCACCAACGGGATCGGCCTCGGCGTGCTGTCGTACCTGCTGCTGCGCATCGCGACCCGGCGGATGCGGGAGGTGCCCTGGCTGCTCAGCGCGGTCGGGCTGTGCTTCCTCGTCTACTTCCTGCTGCACCCGATCCAGCAGGCGCTCGGCTCCGGCTGAGCCTCCTCGAGACCCTCGCGCACGGGCGCCCGGGCCGTATGGTCCGGGCGCCCTTGTCGCTTGCCCTGCGTCACGCTCCGCAGCGGTTCCCCCTCATATGGGTGAAAATGAAATCGGGCCGTAACGCGGATCTTCATTAGACGAGGTAATGAGTTATGCTAAAGACCATGCCGGATCTGTCCCATGGCGGCGACGCGGACACCGCCGCTGTGAACGCGCTGAGGTCCGCCGTGATGCGTCTGTCACGACGGCTCAAGCACCAGCGTGTCGACGAGTCGCTCAGCCCCACCGAGATGTCCGTGCTGGGCACCCTGGCCCAGTGCGGCTCCGCCACCCCGGGCGAGCTGGCCCGCAAGGAGCACGTCCAGCCGCCCTCGATGACCCGCATCGTGGCGCTGCTGGAGGCCAAGGGACTGGTCAGGCTGGAGCCGCATCCGGAGGACAGGCGGCAGAAGGTCGTCTCGCAGACCGAGCGGGCAGAGGCCATGCTCGAGGAGAGCCGCCGCCGGCGGAACGCATGGCTGGCCGAGCTGGCCGGCGGACTGACCGAGGAGGAGTGGGCCGCGCTCCGCGCCGCCGCGCCCGTCCTGGAGAAGCTCGCGCACATGTGAGGAAACGAGCCGCCTAGGAGGCGAACGCACTTTGAGTACGGGACCCGGAACACATTCCGCACCCGCACCTGACGCCGACCCCGTGACCACCCCCGCTGGTGACGCCGCAGCCGGGCGCCCCAGGGGCGGGACCTTCAGCTCCCTGAGGGTCCGCAACTACCGGCTGTTCGCCACGGGTGCCGTGATATCGAACACCGGCACCTGGATGTCACGCATCGCCCAGGACTGGCTCGTCCTCAGCCTCACCGGCTCCTCCACCGCGGTCGGCATCACCACCGCGCTGCAGTTCCTCCCCATGCTGCTCTTCGGCCTGTACGGGGGCGTCATCGCCGACCGCTACCCCAAGCGCGGGCTGCTGATGCTCACCCAGGGCGCGCTCGGGCTGTGCGGGCTCGCGCTCGCCGCGCTCACCCTCAGCGGCCAGGTGCAGGTCTGGCACGTCTATGTGATCGCCTTCCTGCTCGGCATGGTCACCGTCGTCGACAACCCCACGCGGCAGGCGTTCGTCGTCGAGATGGTCGGCCCCCGGGACCTGCGCAACGCGGTCAGCCTGAACTCCGCGAACTTCCAGTCCGCCCGCCTCGTCGGCCCCGCCGTCGCCGGTGTGCTGATCACGGCCGTCGGCAGCGGCTGGGCGTTCCTGCTCAACGGGCTCTCCTTCGGCGCCCCGCTCATCGGCCTGCTCATGATGCGCCCCGGCGAGCTGCACAAGGTCGAGCGCGCGCCGCGCGGCAAGGGACAGCTCCGCGAAGGGCTGCGCTATGTCGCCGGGCGCCCCGACCTCATCTGGCCCATCGTGCTCGTCGGCTTCATCGGCACCTTCGGCTTCAACTTCCCCATCTGGCTCAGCGCCTTCGCCGACGGCGTCTTCCACGCCGGTCCGGGCACCTACGGCCTGCTCAACACGCTGATCGCGGTCGGCTCGGTGACCGGCGCGCTGCTCGCCGCCCGGCGGACCGCGACGCGGCAGCGGCTGCTGATCGGCGCGGCGCTGATGTTCGGCCTGCTGGAGATCGCGGCGGCGCTGGCCCCGGAGTTCTGGCTCTTCGCCGCCCTCATGGTGCCGATCGGGATCTTCTCCCTGACCTTCAACGTGACGGCGAACTCCAATGTGCAGCTGGCGACCGACCCCGCGATGCGCGGGCGCGTGATGAGCCTGTTCATGATGGTCTTCGTCGGCGGCACCCCGCTCGGCGGCCCGCTGGTGGGCTGGCTGACCGACACCTACGGCGCCCGCGTCGGCTTCGCGGCCGGCGGACTGGTCTCCGCGGCCGCCGCGGTGGCGGTCGGCCTGATCCTCGTACGGGCCGGGGGCCTGCGGGTGAAGGTGGATCTGCGGCCGGGGCGCCGGCACCTCGCCTTCGTCCCGCGCGCCCCGGAGGACGCGCAGGACAAGCCGCTGCCCGCGGCGGTCTGAGCAGCCCGCCCGGCCCTGAAGCCCCCCGGCTCTGGGCAGCCCCCGGCCCTGGGCAGCCCCCCCCGGCCCTGAGCGGCCCCACCGGCGGGGCGGGCGGCCGCGCGGGACCGGGTGGCCGCGCGGGGCCGGGTGGCCGGTCGCGCGGGACCGGGCGGCGCTGGGCCAGACTGGGCGGGTGAGACTCTTCGCCGCCGTACTGCCGCCCGACCCGGCCGTCGCCGAGCTGGCCGCCCGTGTGGGGGCGCTGCGCAGGCTCCCGGGCGCGGACGGGCTGCGCTGGACCGAGCGCGCGGGCTGGCACTTCACCCTCGCCTTCTTCGGCCAGGTCGACGAGAGCCTGCTGCCCGCGCTGCACGAGCGGCTGGCCCGGGCAGCCCACCGCCACCCGCCCCACGAGGTCCGGCTCGCGGGCGGCGGCCGCTTCGCCGACAAGGTGGTGTGGGCCGGCGTCGAGGGCGACCGGGCCACCCTGGGCCACCTGGCCGACTCCGCCGAGGCCGGGGCCCGGCGGGCCGGGGTGGCCATGGAGCGGCACCGCCGTCCCTACCACCCGCATCTCACCCTCGCGCGCTGCCGCGGCGGCGCGGACCTGAGGCCGTATGTGGACGGGCTCGCGGACTTCGAGGGCAGCGCGTGGACGGTGGCCGAGCTGAGCCTGGTGCGCAGCCACCCGCCGGCCCCGGGGGTCCCGGGCGCGCAGCCGCGCTACGAGGTGGTGGCCGCCTGGCCGCTGGGACACTGAGCGACCCCGTTACGCTCAAGGCGTGGATCCCAAGACCAGGAATCTGATCATGAGCGGTGCGCTCGTGCTGGTGCTCGTCGTCGTCGCCCTGGCGGCCGCGTTCGGCTGAGGCCGAGGCCCCGGGCCGGACCGCCGCCGCCAGGGCCGGTGAGCCGTACGGCTCACCGGCTGACTGCCCCATCGGCTCATCGGCTCACCGGCTGACTGCCCCATCGGCTCATCGGCTCGGCTCACCGGCTGCCGCTACCGGCTCACCGGCTCACTGGTTCACCAGGCGAACGCCTCGGGCGACGGACCCGTGCCCGGGAAGATCTCCTCCAGTGCGGTCAGCAGCTCCTCGCCCAAGGTCAGCTCGGCGGCGCGGAGCGCGGAGGAAAGCTGCTCGGCGGTGCGCGGGCCGACGATCGGGCCGGTCACCCCCGGGCGGGTGAGCAGCCAGGCCAGGGCCACCTCGCCGGGCTCGAGGCCGTGCTGGTCGAGCAGGTCCTCGTACCGCTGGACCTGGGCCCGCACCGCGCTGTCCTTCAGCGCGTCGGCGGTGCGCCCGGACGTGCTGCGCGCCCCGCCGCCCTCGCGCTCCTTGCGCAGCGCCCCGCCCAGCAGCCCGCCGTGCAACGGCGACCAGGGGATCACGCCGAGGCCGTACTCCTGCGCGGCCGGGATCACCTCCATCTCGGCGCGCCGCTCGAACAGGTTGTACAGGCACTGCTCGCTGACCAGCCCCAGCGAGCCACGGCGGCGCGCGGCCTCGTTGGCCTGGGCGATGTGCCAGCCGGCGTGGTTGGAGGAGCCCACATAGAGGATCTTGCCCTGCTGCACCAGGACGTCGATGGCCTGCCAGATCTCGTCCCACGGCGTCGAGCGGTCGATGTGGTGGAACTGGTACAGGTCGATGTGGTCGGTGCGGAGCCGCTTGAGGCTGGCGTCGACCGCGCGGCGGATGTTGAGCGCGGACAGCTTGTCCTCATTGGGCCAGGGCTGCCCCTCGGCGCCCATGTTGCCGTAGACCTTGGTCGCCAGGACCGTCTTCTCGCGCCGACCGCCGCCCTGCGCGAACCAGCTCCCGATGATCTCCTCGGTGCGGCCCTTGTTCTCGCCCCAGCCGTAGACATTGGCGGTGTCGAAGAAGTTGACGCCCGCGTCGAGCGCGGCGTCCATGATCGCGTGGCTGTCGGCCTCGTCGGTCTGGGGGCCGAAGTTCATGGTGCCGAGGACCACCCGGCTGACCTTGAGTCCCGTACGTCCGAGCTGCGTGTACTCCATGAAGGTCTAGCCAAGCCCTTGGAGTGCGCTCGAATCAAGGGCTGGCTAGGGGCGACTACTGCTGGCGGGGGTTGATCGCGGTCAGGTCGATGTCGATGGTGAAGGGAACACCCACCTTCAGCTGGTCACGATAGATGCCGGTCGGGACGTATGCCTTGGTAGCGGGCTCCAACTCGAAGACATAGACCACCGATAGGCCCCCGTCCGACTCCACCCGCCAGAAGTGCGGGATCCCCGCCGCAGCGTACTTGCGAGGCTTGGTGTCCCGGTCGCGGGCCTCGGAGTCGGCCGACACGACCTCGATCGCGAGGACGACGTCCTTGGGCTGGAAGGCGGTCTGCTCGGGTCCCATGAGCCCCTCGCTCTTCACGACCAGAACGTCTGGCTCCGGCCGGTCGCGCGGCCCGAGGGTGATGGTCATCTGCCGGGCGACTTCCCACTCGGGCGGCGCGGCTTGGAGGAGGTGGTTCTCCAACAGGCGCATGGCACGAGCATGGAAAGCGGTCTGCGGGTGTACGAAGACGAGGCTCCCGTCGATCAGCTCCGTGTGCGGAGGCAGGTTCGGGAGCCGGTCCAGGTGATCCGCGGTGTAGCCACCCGCAGGCGGACACGGCCACTGCTGCGCGGGCTCATCTGGGACGTCGGACTCGGGCGCGACGCTCGTCACCAGTGGTTCCATGGGGCAGATTCTGGCCGACCTCATCAGCGTACTCAGTCGGTTCGCCGTGCATGCCCACCTTCCGGGGGAAGCGAGCGGAAGTGTTGACGAGGGGCGTTGAACTCCCAGGTCAGGGCCAGGTAACTTCCCCGTCCGCGACCGACACCGGCGCGAAAGTGTGCTCCTCGTAGAAGCGCACATGGCACTGGAAGGCGAGCGGGTCCACCGCCCGCTCGTGGAGCCACACCAGCAGCTCGCCCAGCCGGTCGCACTCGTCGGGGTGGAACTCCTGGCGGGAGGTGAGGGCCCAGCCGCCGCGCCGGCCCGGCTCGAGGGCCGACAGGAGCACGCCGCCGGCGCGGGCGGCGGGGCCCTTGGCGGCGAGGACGGGGTACGGCTCGTACGCCGTCAGCCAGTTGCCCCGCTCGTCCTGCTCGGGCTCGCCGTCGTCGCCGATCAGCGGCTCGGCGTAGTCGGTGACGAGGGACAGGGCGGCGGGCCGGGGAGCGAGCCCCAGGTGCCAGCGGAGTTCGGATATCTCGGCGTCCGAGAGGGTGTCGGGGAGATTCACCGAGAGGATCAGGTCATAGACGTCGGCCACGCTGGGATCATAGTACCCGGGTGCTTCTTGGAATTACCCGGCAAGGCGGCCCGGGAAATCCGAATGCCCGCATTTCCGGCCGGGGTGCGGCCGAAAAGCGGGCTCTCGGATGCGTTCGCTGAATTGTTGCCGGTCGTAATTCTTATCGGCTGTTGCGGGACTTCATGAAGCCGAGGACTCCGAAGATCTTCGCGATCGTCGGGGCGGTCATCGCCCTCGTCGGCTCCCTGGTGAACTGGGTGGTCTCCGGCTCCGACGGCACGGACGGCGGCATCAAGGGCATGGACGGCGACGGCGTGATCACGCTGATCGTCTCCATCGTCGCCGCGCTGGCCGTGGTGGGCGCCATGGTCGCCAAGAAGGCCCCGCTCTACCTGGGCGGCGCGGTCCTGTCGCTGGTCAGCGTGGTCTTCGCCGTGATCAACATGGCCGACCCGGCGCGCCTGGTCGCCCAGAAGCTGGAGAGCGACGAAGGGGCGTCCGCGGCCGAGGCCGAGAAGGCCGCCGAGGCGGTCGTGAAGATGGCCGACGTCTCCGCGGGCCCCGGCCTCTACATGGTCCTGATCGGCGCCGCGCTGACCGTCATGCGAACTTCTTGGACTGTCCGGAGTCCGCCGGGGCGCCCCCGGGGTGCACGGGCGGCGCGGTTTGTGCGTAAGAAGAACCACCGTATTCGCTCATGGGGCAAGACCGTAGGCGGGTCGTATTCTTCGATGCAACGCCACGATCCGCTTTGCCGTCAATGACCGATAAATTTCGGGAAATTAATCTCCGGATCAGTTGAAATAATCGAGAGATTGTGAATTCATGTGCAGGGCTGGTGCAGGCCGTCCGCCCATTCGTTATCTGCCCGTTCTCGACGAAGTCAATCAGACGGGTGTAGCCGCCCCGGGCCCGCCCCTGGCCGGCCGCCGACCCCCGCGGGCCGCGCCCGGACGGCGGCCCGGATGGCAGTCTTGGCCCCATGCGTTCGCTTCCGTCCGTCCTCGGCGCCGCCGCGCTGGTGGCTCTGCCCGCCGCCGCCCCGGCCGCCGCCGACGACCACACGTCGCCGTCCTCGTTCACGATCGAGGACTCCCGGATCACCGAGTCCAGCGGTCTGGCGGCCAGCCGTGCCCACCCGGGCGTCTACTGGACGCACAACGACAGCGACGACGGCCCGTACGTCTACGCCGTCGACAGCAAGACCGGGCGGACGGTCGCGACCGTCACGATGCGCGGCGTCGGCAGCCCGCGCGATGTGGAGGCCATCTCGGTCGGGCCGGACGGCCATGTCTACGTCGGCGACATCGGCGACAACCTCGGCGGGACCTGGTCGCATGTATGGATCTACCGCTTCCCCGAGCCGAAGAAGCTGCGGAACACCACGGTCACCGCGACGCAGTTCACCGTGAAATACGAGGACGGCCCGCGCAACGCCGAGGCGATGATGATCGAGCCGAAGACCGGCCGGGCCTATATCGCGAGCAAGAGCCAGGAAGACGGCGGGCTCTACGTCGGGCCGAAGGCGCTGTCCGCCTCCGGGGCCAACATTTTCCGGCGGGTCGCCGACATCGACATGGAGGTGACGGACGGGGCCTTCGCCCCGGACGCCAGCAGACTCGTGCTCCGCGGCTACTTCAACGTCGCGGAGTACCGCTGGCGCGGGGGCAAGCCGGAGCGGCTCAAGGAGGAGCCGGATCTGCCGCTGCAGCGGCAGGGTGAGTCGGTCACCTTCACCACTGACGGCGGCACGCTGATGTACGGCACGGAGGGCCCCGGCAGCAAGGTGACCGCGGTGAAGCTGGGCGGGGAACTGCTGCCGGACGCGACGGCGAAGGAGCAGGAGAAGAATGGCGGCGGGGACCCGTCGGGCCGGGACGGGGCGTCCAAGGAGGAGAAGGACCGCAATCTCTTCAAGGGCGCGCTGACCTTCGCCGTCGCGGCGGCCCTGTTCTTCGGTCTGCGCTCGGTCCTGCGCCGCCGCCGCTGAGGTCGCTCGCTGAGAGAGGTCGCTCGCTGAATGAGGTTCCTCGCCGGCCTTCGTGCCACGGCCTGAGGTTCACCGCTCGGCGGCGGTCTCGCGGGCGCGGTTCGCGATGAACGCCCCGATGCCGTCCAGCAGGTTCTTCAGGCCGAACTCGAAGGCATCCTCGCCCCGCCCGGAGAAGGCGTCCTCGCCGAGCGCCGCCTGCATCGGGAATCTGCCGCTGGCGAGCGCCTTCTCCAGCGCGGGCGTGTGCGCCTTCCAGAACTCCTCGTCGCTCACGCCCGTGCGCTTCTCGGCCATCGTCGAGTTCACATGGGTGCGGGCGATGCCGGTGGCGAACCCCTCGACGGTCACGATGACATGGATCCGCTCGCGGTCGGTGAGGCCGAGGCCGTCCAGGCCGCGCAGCGCGAACTCCAGCCCCGCCATGGCGTTCGGCCCGAGGATGGGGCGCGCCTGGTCGACCTGGAGCAGCCAGGGGTGCCGCTCGTACAGCTGCCAGGAGCCGCGGGCCACCATCTCCAGCGTCTCGCGCCAGCCCAGGTCCGGGGCATGGGCGTCCGGGTCGAACGCCTGCACCTGATCGAGCATCAGGTCCAGCAGCTCGGCCTTGCCGGGGACGTAGCGGTACAGCGACATGGTGCCGGCGCCCAGCTCGGCCGACAGCCGCCGCATGGAGACCGCGGCGAGCCCCTCCGCGTCGGCGACGGCGATGGCGGCCGTCACGATCCGCTCCAGGGTCAGCCCGGGTTTCGGCCCGCGGCTGGGTCGCTCGCCGGTGCCCCACAGGAGTTCGAGGCTGCGGGAGATGTCTCCGCCGCCGCTGTGTTCGGTCGTGGTCATCGCGCCGCTCATCCTACGCCGCCGCCGGAAAACCGAGTACAGCGTACGCACGAATTGAGTACGCTGTACTCGAATATGGGTACGGTGTACTCGGATGGGGTCTACTCAGTGGCCGTCGCGGCCACCGACCGACATGGGGGTTTCACGTGGATACGGCACACGCGGCGCGATGGGCGGTCCGCACCGAGGGGCTGCGGAAGCGATACGGACGAAAACCCGCGCTCGACGGCTTCGACCTGGCCGTCGGGCACGGCACCGTTCAAGGGCTGCTCGGCCCCAACGGCGCGGGCAAGACGACGGCCGTACGGATCCTGGCCACGCTGGCCCGGCCGAGCGGCGGCCGGGCGACCGTCGCCGGGTTCGACGTGACCCGGCAGCCCCGCGAGGTGCGCCGCCGGATCGGGCTGGCCGGCCAGTACGCGGCGGTGGCCGAGATGCTGACCGGGCGGCAGAACCTGGTGATGTTCGGCCGCCTCTTCCACCTGGACAAGGCGCGGGCCGCGCGGCGGGCCGACGAGCTGCTGAGCGCGTTCGGGTTGAGCGAGGCCGCCGGCACGGTGGCCAAGGAGTACAGCGGCGGGATGCGGCGCCGGCTCGACCTGGCCGCGAGCATGATCCTCGCCCCGACGGTGCTGTTCCTCGACGAGCCGACGACCGGGCTCGACCCCCGCGCCCGCAACGAGGTGTGGGAGGCGGTCCGCTCGCTGGTCGCGGGCGGTACGACCGTGCTGCTGACCACCCAGTACCTCGACGAGGCCGACCAGCTCGCGGACCGCGTCGCCGTGATCGACCGGGGGCGGAAGATCGCCGACGACGCGCCGGCCGAACTCAAGCGGGCGATCGGCGGGGACCGGATCGAGGTGGTGGTACGGGAGACCGCCGATCTGCCGGCCGCGGTCGAGGCCGTGGCGCGCGTGATGGACGAAGGCGCGGGGCAGGGCGCGGCGCGGGGCGGCGGCCAGGGCGCGGAGCCCGCCGGGCCGGAGGTCGACCGGGAGGACCGGCGGGTGACGGCCCCGGTGCGCGACCGGGTCGCGGCGCTGACCGAGGTCGCGCGGACCCTCCAGGAACGGGGCGTGGCCGTCGAGGACATCGGGCTGCGCCGCCCGACCCTGGACGAGGTGTTCCTGCGGCTGACCGGACACCGTACGGACGAGCCGGGCGGGCAGGACGATCCGGGCGGGCCGGGCGGCGGGCCGGGGGAGCCGGGCGGGCGGAGTGGGCCGAGTGGGTCGGGCGGGTCGGGCGGGCAGGACGATCCGGGCGGGCCGGGCGGCGGGCCGGGGGAACCAAATGCGGAGGAGCAGTCCGGTGCGGCCGGGCGGACGGAGGCGGCGGCGTGAGCATGATGAGCCCCTCGGCGGCGGGACGGGCCGTCGCCGACGAGCCGGAGCGGCGGGCGTACTGGGCGGTCGTGGACTGCCTGACGATCGTGCGCACCGAGCTGACCGTCCTCCTCCGCTACCCCGCCGCCATCGCCTGGCAGCTCGGCACCCCGGTGATGTTCGTGCTGCTGTTCGTCTACGTCTTCGGCAGCGCCATGGAGGTGGGCGGCGGTGCCGACTACCAGGACTACGCGCTGCCCGGCATGTTCGCGATGACCATGGCCAACGGGTTCATGAACACCGCCGTCGCGGTCGCCGCCGCCAAGGAGCGGGGCGTGATGGACCGCTACCGCTCCATGCCCATGGCGCCCTCCGCGGTGGTCAGCGGGCGCGGCGTCGCCGATGTCATCGGCGCCTCCGTGGACCTCGCGGTGCTCGCGGCGATCGCCCTCGCCGTCGGCTGGCGGCCGGACGGCGGCCCGCTCGCGACCCTCGGCGCCTTCGCGCTGCTGATCTGGCTGCGGTCCGCGCTGATCTGGGTCGGGGTGTATCTGGGCCTGCTGGTGCCCACGCAGGAGGCGGCGGGCAGCCTGTTCGCGGTCGCCTTCCCGCTCGGGATGATCTCCAGCGTCTTCACCCCGCCGGCGATGATGCCGGACTGGCTGGGCGCCATCGCGCTGTGGAACCCCGTCTCCTCCACCGCGAACGCGATCCGCGACCTGTTCGGCAATCCGGTCCCGGGTGGGGGCGGCTGGGTGGAGCGGCACGCCACGCTGATGGCGGTGGCGTGGCCGCTGGCCCTCACGGCGGTGTTCCTCCCCCTGGCCGTACGGCGCTTCCAGCGGCTGAGCCGCTGAGGCGCCGCCCGCCACCCCACGCCAAGGGGCGCGTCACCGCACGCGAAAGGGGCCCGCGGCCGCCGAAACCGGCCGCGGGCCCCTTCCGGGCGTCTGGGAGTCCTGAGGTCAGAGCTGCTCGATGACGTAGTCCACGCAGGCGGTCAGCGCCTCCACGTCGGACGGCTCGACGGCCGGGAACATGGCGATCCGCAGCTGGTTGCGGCCCAGCTTGCGGTACGGCTCGGTGTCCACGATGCCGTTGGCCCGCAGCGCCTTGGCGACGGCCGCGGCGTCGATGTCCTCGTTGAAGTCGATCGTCCCGACGACCTGCGACCGCTTGGCCGGGTCGGTGACGAACGGCGTGGCGAACTTGGACTCCTCCGCCCAGCCGTACAGCGCGCCCGAGGAGGCCGCGGTGCGCCGCACGGCCCAGTCCAGGCCGCCCTGCCCGTTGATCCACTCCAGCTGGTCGTTCAGCAGGAACAGCGTGGCGAGTGCCGGCGTGTTGTACGTCTGGTTCTTCAGGGAGTTGTCGATCGCGGTCGGCAGCGAGAAGAACTCCGGCACGTGGCGGCCCGAGGCGTGCACGCGGGCGGCGCGCTCCAGCGCGGCGGGCGAGAAGACCGCGATCCACAGTCCGCCGTCGGCGGCGAAGGACTTCTGCGGGGCGAAGTAGTAGACGTCCGACTGGGCGATGTCCACCGGCAGGCCCCCGGCGCCCGACGTGGCGTCCACCAGCACCAGCGCGCCCTCGTCGGCGCCCGCCACGCGCTCGATCGGCATGGCGACACCGGTGGAGGTCTCGTTGTGGGTGAGCGCGTAGACGTCCACGCCCGCCTCCGCCCGCGGCAGCGGGTGGGTGCCCGGGTCGGCGGAGATCACGGTCGGCTCGTCCAGCCACGGCGCGAGCTTGGCGGCCTTGGCGAACTTCGAGGAGAACTCGCCGAAGGACAGGTGCTGGGACTTGTTCTCGATCAGGCCGTGGGTCGCGATGTCCCAGAAGGCGGTCGAGCCGCCGTTGCCCAGGATCACCTCGTAGCCCTCGGGGAGCTGGAACAGCTCGCGCACGCCCTCGCGCACCTTGCCGACCAGGTTCTTGACCGGGGCCTGGCGGTGGGAGGTGCCCAGCAGTGAGGTCCCGGTGGCGGCCAGCGCACTGAGCGCCTCGGTGCGCACCTTGGAGGGGCCCGAGCCGAAGCGACCGTCGGCGGGCTTGATGTCAGCGGGAATCCGGATCTCAGCCACGGACGAAAGCCTAATCCGTCGGTATGCCCAGCCTGCCCCGGTGTCCACCGGATGAGACACCGTGTCTCTTCTCCGGCACGGCCTCGTCGTTACTTGTCCGGTACGGCCCAGCACTTGTCCGGTTCGGCCCACCGTTACGTGTCCGGTACGGCCCACCGTTGAAACGGAGCTTGTCATTCTCATCCGGGCCCCCGCCATGGACCATGGGGGACATGGTTGATCACGAGGCAGACGAACTGGAGCGGGCACTGCGCCGCGCCGTCCGCGGCGAGGTCTCCTTCGACACGACGAGCCGGGCCCTGATGACGATGGACGCGTCGAACTACCGGCGGGTGCCCACCGGGGTCGTCGCGCCGTACGACGCCGACGACGTCGCCGCCGCGCTGGCCGTCTGCCGCGAGAGAGCGGTGTCCGTGGTGGCGCGCGGGGCCGGCACCTCGATCGCCGGGCAGGCCACCGGGCTCGGCGTCGTCCTCGACTTCACCCGCCACATGCGGTCCATCGTCTCCCTCGACCCGGACGCGCGCACCGCCGTCGTCCAGCCCGGCGTCATCCTCGACGAACTGCGCACGGCGGCCGGCGCCCACGGGCTGACCTTCGGCCCCGACCCGTCCACCCACAGCCGCTGCACCCTCGGCGGCATGATCGGCAACAACTCCTGCGGCTCCCACTCCGTCGCCTGGGGCACCACCGCCGACAACGTACGGGAGCTGGACGTGGTGACGTACGGCGGCGAACGGCTGCGCGCCGGGCGCGGCCTGGACGGGCTCCCCCCGCGGCTGCGCGACGGACTGCGCGCCCTGGTCGACGGCGACCTCGCCCTGCTGCGCACCGGCTTCCCCGAACTGCCCCGCCGCATCTCCGGCTACGCGCTGGACGCGCTGCTGCCCGAGAAGGGCGCCGACGTGGCCCGCGCGCTCACCGGCAGCGAGGGCACGCTCGGCGTGCTGACCGAGGCGACCGTACGCCTCGTGGAGGCGCCCGCCGCCCGCGCCCTCGCGGTCCTCGGCTACCCGGACGAGAGCGCCGCCGCCGAGGCCGCCCACACCCTGCTGCCCCACGGCCCGCTCACCGTCGAGGGCATGGCCGCCGACCTGGTCACCGGGGCGGAGGGCCTGCCGAAGGGTGGCGCCTGGCTGTTCGTCGAGGTCGGCGGCGCGACCCGGGAGGAGGCCCTGGCCCGCGCCCGGACCCTGGCCCGCGCGGCCGCCGACGCCACCACCGACCACACCGTCGTCGCCGACCCGGCCGGGCAGCGCGCCCTGTGGCGGATCCGCGAGGACGCCTCCGGCACCGCCACCCGGCTGCGTCTTCCGGGGAGGGCGGACGGCAGCGAGGCCTGGCCCGGCTGGGAGGACTGCGCGGTGCCGCCCGCCCGCCTCGGCGCGTATCTGCGCGACTTCCGCGCGCTGATGGCCCAGCACGGGCTGCGCGGCACGCCGTACGGGCACTTCGGCGACGGCTGCATCCACGTACGGATCGACTTCGACCTGCTGAGCGAGGCCGGGGTACGCGTCTTCCGTGACTTCTCCACCGACCTCGCCGACCTCGTCGTCGCCCACGGCGGCTCGCTGTCGGGCGAACACGGTGACGGCCTGGCGCGGGCGGAGCTGCTGCCCCGGATGTACGGCGACGAGATGGTCCGGCTCTTCTCCCGCTTCAAGGACCTGTGGGACCCGGCCGGCGGCCTCAACCCCGGCGCCCTCGTCCGCCCCCAGCGGATGGAGGAAAACCTGCGCTTCGCACCGCTGCCCCGGCGCCCGGTGGACGTGGAGTTCGGCTACCCGCACGACAACGGCGACTTCTCGGCCGCCGTGCGCAGGTGTGTGGGCGTCGCCAAGTGCCGTAACGAGTCCGTCTCCGGCGCGGCCGTGATGTGCCCCTCCTACCGCGCGACCGGCGACGAACAGCACTCCACGCGCGGCCGCGCCCGCCTGCTGCACGAGATGCTCGCGGGCGAGGTGGTCCGCGACGGCTGGCGCTCGGAGGAGGTGCGCGGGGCGCTCGACCTGTGCCTGTCGTGCAAGGGGTGCCGCAGCGACTGCCCGGTCGGGGTGGACATGGCCACGTACAAGGCGGAGTTCCTGCACCACCACTACGAGGGCCGGGTGCGGCCCGCCGCGCACTACTCAATGGGCCGGCTGCCGGTGTGGCTGCGGGCCGCCGCCGCGCTCCGGGCGGCGCCGGTGGCCAACGCGGCGGCGGGCGTGGCACCGCTGGCCGCCCTCGCGAAGCGGGTGGGCGGCATCGCGCCCGAGCGCGACATCCCCGAACTGGCCCGGGAGCCCTTCACCCGCTGGTGGCGCGATCGGGCGCGCGGCGCGGCGAGGGCCGCCGCGTGGGGCGGCGCCCC
>NZ_BAAASD010000036.1:0-100824 GCF_039532705.1 Streptomyces sparsogenes subsp. cuspidosporus
AGCCGCTGCGGCGGCGGGCGGCACCTCGCTGCGTTGTCGCAACGCCCGAGTACGCCCAGTACGAGGGCGATGCTCCGCCTTGCGAGGCTCCCCCAGCTACCGCTGGGAGGTGCCCCCTGCGCCAGACGCCGCTCGCGGCCGGACGCCCCCTTTGACGACAGACCCTAGCCACGCCCCGTACAGCGCCGCCCGTCCACCGCCCCCCTCCACACGGGAAGCCGATGACCCTCTTCGACCCCGCCCCGGCCCCCCGGCCCCGGCACATGTCACGGGACGCCCTCGAGACAGCGGGGCGCGCCCCGCGTCCCGGTGGCGTCAGCGACAGCTTCGTGCCCCGCGTCGACGAACGCGTCCTCGACGTCTTCGCCCGGGCCCGCGAACCCGACAACCCCCTGGAACTGCGCGACCTGTGGCTGGGCCGCGTCGAGGACGAACTGCGCGGCCACGCCCGGCACCCCGGGCTCGCCGAGCGATGGCGGGCCAGCCGCCCGCTGCGCCCGGTCCAGCCGGACGACGTGCTGCGCTCCCGGGCCACCGTCCGCTTCGTCAAGGAGCTGTTCAACTGGTACTTCCGCGACGACCTCTACGGCGAACTCAGGGACAGCGCCCGCTACATCCTCTCCAGCGGAGCGGTGGACGAGGAACGGTGGGGGCTGCCGCAGAGCCTCAAGGAATGCATCCGCTACGCCTTGGACCGCGACTGGTACGGCTACTCCGACTCGCGAGGGCGCCACCCCGCGCGAGAGGCGATCGCCGCGTACGAGAGCGCCCGCGTCGACAGCCTGCGGTACGGCCCGGAACACGTGGCCATGACCATGGGCGGGACCTTCGCGGTCAGCACCCTGGCGGACTTCGTGCTGCACGGCCGCCCACCCTCGGGCTCCCCCGCGCTGTGCGCGACCCCCAACTACCCGCCGCTGGTGGAGACGGTGGCCCGGCGGCACGGCGTCAGGCTGGTCCCGCTGGCGAGCGAGCACGGCCGGACCTCCGTCGAGCCGCTCATCGACGCCCTCACCCCCGACACCCCGCTGGTGCTGCTGCAGACCGTGGGCAACCCCACCGGCGCGGCCGTCACGGAGGAGGGGCTCGCCCGGCTGATCCGGGCGGCCTCGCCGTCCACGGTCATCGTGCTCGACGAGTGCCACGAGTGGCTGGGCACCTACGAGGAGCGGTCCGCCGCCCGCGGCGCGCCCCATGTGGTGCGCGTCTCCAGCCTCTCCAAGACCTGGTCGGCCCCGGGGCTGAAGGCCGGCTGGTTCCTCGCCGACCCGGCCTTCATCGCCGAGTACTACGAGTACGCGTCCTCGTCCTTCGGCGGGCCGCCCTCGTTCTTCTACACCGTCGTGGAAGTGCTGGCCCGCATGGAGCGGTGGCTCATCACCGGCGTGGAGGAACCCGGGCCGGCCGAGCTCAAGGAGTTCGAGGCATCCTACGGGCTCGGCCTCGACCGCCTGCGGCAGGCCTACCGGGCCTACCGCACGGACCGGCTGCGCCGGATCGAGGACCTCACGGCGCTGCGCGACGCGGCCACCGTCCGCCTCGCGGACATCTCCGCGCGCGTGCTGCCGCCGCGGTTCTCCATCAACACGGCCGTGGAGTTCCCCGACTGGGACGACTCCTACCGCTGCTTCCGCGACATCCTGCGGGAGACCGGGGTCTCCCTCTTCCCCGGCATCCTCACCTTCTGTTTCTCCGGCGCGGTGATGCGGGTGACCACCGCACGCCCGTGGGAGGAGCTGTCGCCCGCCATCGACAGGCTGGGCGCCCACCTCACCGCCACCGCCAGCCGCTGACGACGTCCCCGACGGAGGCCGAGACGCATGAGTACGTGGACGACACCGGGCGACGGACACAAACTGGTCCTCGGCATGGTGCACCTGGCACCCCTGCCCGGCACCCCCTTCCACGAGACCGGCACGTTCCCCCGCATCCTCGACACCGCGGTGGCCTCCGCGCGCGCCCTGTACGAGGGCGGCGCGGACGGATGCCTCATCCAGACCGTGGACCGGGTCTACAGCGTCGCCGACGAGTCCGACCCGGCCCGCACCGTGGCCATGGGCCTGATCGCGCGGGCCGTGGCGGAGGCCACGGGGGAGGGGTTCCGCGTCGGAGTGCAGCTGATGCGCAACGCCAACAAGGCCTCCCTCGCGGTGGCGCGGGTGGCCGGCGGCGACTTCATCCGGGCGGGCGCCCTGGTGGGACAGACCCTCACCGCCCACGGCATGGTGCGGGCCGACCCGCTGGAGGTGATGGCCTACCGCCGCTCCATCGGCGCCGAGGGCATCGGCATCGTCGCGGAGGTCGACTCCATGCACTTCACGTGGTTCGGCGGGGGGAAGACCACCGCGGAGGTGGCGCGCGCCGCCCGGGGCGTCGGGGCCGACGCGGTGTCGCTGTGCCACCCGGACGAGCGCACGGCACTGGAGATGATCGCGTCCGTCCGCGACGCGGCCCCCGGACTGCCGGTGATCCTGGCCGGCCACACCCACCACGACAACGCCGCGCGGCTGCTCGCCGCCGCGGACGGGGCGTTCGTGGGCACGTGTCTGGAGCGCGGCGGCTGGGGCGGCGCGATCGACGTCGACCGCGTCCGCGCCTACGTCGACATCGTGCGGGGAGTCGAGCGATGACCGTCCCCGCACCGGGCCCCGAGGTGATGCTGCGCCAGGCGGAGGCCCTCGCCGACGACCTCCGTACGCACGCCGGCGCGTTCGACGAGCAGGCGCGGGCGCTGCTGTCCGGGGCGCGCCCGGCGGAGATCGAGTCGGTGGTCATCGTGGGCGACGGCGACTCCTACCACGCCGCCCGCGCCGTCGAGATGGCCTTCGAGTCCCTGGCCGGGGTGGACTGCCGGCCGGTGAGCGCGCTGCCCTTCACCCACTACGCGCGCCCCGACGCGCCCCGCCCGGCCCACACCGTCCTCACCATCGCCGTCTCCGCCTCCGGCCGCACCCCGCTCGTCGTACGGTCGGCCGAGCGGGCCCGCCGCGCGGGGGCGACCGTCGTCGCCCTCACCGGCACCCCCGCGAGCCCGCTCACCGAGTCCGCCGACGCCGCCCTCCTGGTCGGCCTGCCCGGGCAGGAACCGTCGCCGGGCGTGCGCACCTACCAGGCCGGCGTGCTCGGTGCCCTGCTGATCGCGATTCGGCTGGGACAGGCGCGGGGACGGCTCGACCGGGACCGGGCCGACGCCCTGCGGGACGAACTCGTCGCACTCGCCGGGGCGGTGGAGGAGACCGTCCGCACCGTCGGCGGGCCGTGCCGTGAGGTCGCCGAGCGCGTCGCCGACGCCCCGGTGCTGACCGTGCTCGGCAGCGGGCCCTCCCACGGAACGGCCCTCTACAGCGCCGCCAAGGTGATCGAGACCTCGGGGGTGTTCGCCGCCGGGCAGGATCTGGAGGAGTGGTGTCACGTCGAGCGGTTCGCCCGCCCGACGGACATGCCGACCTTCGTGGTGGCGCCCCCCGGACACGCCCGCGACCACGCCCACCAGGTCATCCGACGGGCCGCCGGCCTGGGGCGGCGGGTCGTGGCCATCACCCCAGCGGACGACGACCGCGGCGCCGCCGAGGCCTGGGCCCGGCTTCCCGTACGGGGGAGTGTGCGCGAGGAGTTCTCCCCGCTGCTCTACCACCTGTACGCCGCCCCCCTCGCCTGTCATCTCGCCCACCGCCTCGGGCGGACGCCGTTCGCGGCGGGCAGGCCCGCGCCCGACAACCCCCACTGACATCGCACCACCGCCAACACCCCGCACCGCCAACACCTCGCACCGCCAACACCCCGCACCGACACCGATCGTGACCCGGAGGACGCCTTGAGCGACACGATGCACGGCCTGCCCACCCAGCAGGTCATCGAGGTTCTGACCGAGGAGCTGCACAGCCTCGCCCCCGCCGAACGCGAGGCCAAGGCGGTGGAACTGCTGGCGGTCCTCGGCCTCGCGAAGGCCGCCGGCGCCCCGCGCCCCGAGGAACCCGCCACCCGCCCCGCGCCCCTGCTGATCTGCGACTGGGCCGCCGACCTCGGCCTGGACGGCACCACCCAGCAACTCGGCATCGACGTCGCCCCCGGGCCCACCCGGGTGTCCAAGACCGCCGCTGCCACCGGACGCTCCCTGCTGTCGAGCGGTCAGATGGGCGCCGACATCCTGCACGTGCCCGCCGGGAGCGGCTTCGCCCCGCACACCCACCCCGGCGACCACCTGCTGTTCGTCCTGGCCGGAACCGGCACCATCGCCGTCGCCGGGGAGATCGTGGAGACCCGCCCCGGCCAGGTCTACATGGTCGAGGGCGCCGTCACCCACGCGGTCGGCGCGGTCACCGACCACATGATCCTCGCCGTGGGCGCCCCGCACCGGCACCTGGACAGCCCCGAACGGCAGAACCTCACCGCGTACACCGCGCTCCTGAGCGAACTGGGCCACATCACCTGTCGGCTCTGCGACATCCGGGCCTCCAGCGGCGAGGAGCTGGCGGCGAAGGGCTGCCCGCACTCTCCGCACCGGTTCGGGTGAGCCATGGCGCCGGACACCCCCACCGACTTCGACCGGGCCCACACCTACCAGGGCAGGCCCCTCACCGAGCGGCTGACGCCCTGGACGACGGTGCTCTCCCGTCTCGACCACCACGCCCGGGAGCGGCCGGACGCCCCGTTCCTCACCACACCGACGCCCGCGGGCGACACCGTCACCCTCTCCTACGGCCAGGCGGACGCGCTCAGCCGACGGCTGGCCGGATGGCTGCGCCGCGACCCGGCCGCCCCGCCCGGCCGCGCGGTGGCCCTGGCACCGGTCAACGACGCGGCATCCGTCCTGGCCGTCCTCGCGGTGGCGCGGGCCGGCCGCCCGCTGCTCATGCTCAACCCGCTCGACCCGGCCGGCCGCCGCCGGGAGCAGGCCGCGGCGGCCGGGGCCGACCTGGTCCTGCGGCCCGGCGCCGCCCCGGCGGACGCCCTCCCGGAGGCCGTCGCCCTGCCCGACCCGCACACCCTCCCCGACCCCACCGTGCCCGATGCGCACACCCTGCCCGGCCCGGACGACGACGCCTTCTTCTTCGCCACCTCCGGATCGACCGCCGCCGGCAAACTGGTCGCCCAGTCCCACTATGCCGCCGCGGTCAACGCGGAGGCGCTGCGCCGCCACCACGGGCTGCGCCCCGGGGACCGGGTGCTCGGCTGCCTGCCCATCCAGCACGTCAACGGCCTGCACTTCACCGTGCTCGGCGTCCTCGCCGCCGGCGCGCACGTCCTCCTCGCCCCCGGTTTCGACCCGCTGCGGTACCCGCGGCTGGTCGAGCGCTTCCGGCCGCGGATCGCGAGCGTCGTCCCCAGCATCCTGGAAGCCCTCGCCGAGACCTGGCGGCGACCCGAACCGCCCGCCGGCCTCGACTACTTCGTCTCCGCGGCGGCCCCCCTGACCGCGCGCACCGCCCGAGCCGTACGGGAGCGCACGGGCGTCCGGGTGCTCCAGGGCTACGGGCTCACCGAGACGGTGAACTTCTCCACGACCCTCCCCGCCGACCTGTCCGAGGACTCCTACCGCCGGCTGATGACGGACGCCGACATCCCGTCCATCGGCACCGCCCTGTACGGCAACGAGGTCGCGGTGCTGACCGCGGGCGGTGAGCGGGCGAAGCCGGGGGAGGAGGGCGAGATCTGTATGCGCGGGCACAATGTGATGACCCGCTACCAGGGCAACGAGCGGGCCACGGCCGAGGCCTTCGCCGGCGGCTGGTTCCACTCGCAGGACCTGGGCACGGAGGTTCTCGACCCCGACTCGGGACGGCGGTTCGTGGTCGTCACCGGCAGGGTGAAGAACATCGCCAAGGTGGGTGGCGAGGCCGTGTCCCTGGACGAGGTGGACCGCGTGCTCAGGGCGGTGCCCCAGCTGCGGGACGCCGCGTCCGTGGCGCTGCCGCACCGCTTCCTCGGCGAGGAGGTGGTGGCGGCCGTCGTACCGGTGCCCGGCGCCGACCCGCTGCCACCGGCGCACACCGCGCTGTCCCAGGCCTTCCGGCCCGCCTGCCGGCCCGCCCGGATCCTCGTCCTCGACGCGATCCCGAGAACCGCCACGGGAAAGGTGCTCCGCCGCGAACTCGCCGCGCGGATCACCGGCCTGTCCCAGCCTCCCGAAGCCGTCCCACCCACCAGGAGCGCCCAGTGAACGAGACGTCACCCGTCGCCGCCCGTGTCGTGCAGCTCTTCAGGGAGGACCTGCACATCGACGTGACCGACCGGGACACGGCGCTGATCGACACCGGCCTGCTCGACTCCGTGGGCTTCCTGCGCCTGTTCGAGGCCCTGGAGAAGACGTTCGGCATCGCCGTCACGGCCGAGGACCTCGCCCGGGACCGCTTCCGGTCGGTGAACGCCATCGCGGAGTTCGTACGCGCCAAGCAGTCCGGCGACGACACCCACCCCACCGCGGTCCTGACCGACCCCCGCACCGGCGCGGAGCGGCTGACCGTCGCCGTCGGCCGCGAAGGGGAGACCGGAGCGGCCGTGGCGGCGGCCCGCGCGGCCCAGCCCGGCTGGGCCGGCCTCACCCCCCGCGACCGGGCGAGGCGGCTGCTCCGGTTCGCGGACCTGATCGAGGAGAGGTCCGCCGAGTACGCGCGGGCCGAGCGGGCCGGCACCGGCAAGCCCGAGGCGGAGGCACACGGCGAGGTCGAGCACTGCGCCGACCTGCTGCGGTTCTACGCCGGGGCGCTGCGGGCCGACACCGCGCCGGCCGCCGGCCGGCGCATGGGCGGCCGGGAGAGCTGGGTGCGGTGGGAGCCCCTGGGCGTCGTCGCGGCGATCGTGCCCTGGAACTACCCCCTGATGATGGCGGCGTGGCGGATCGGCCCGGCCCTCGCCGCCGGCAACACCGTCGTCCTCAAGCCCGCGCTGACCACCCCGGACACCGCCCTGCTGCTGGCCCGGGACGCGGCCGGGACCCTGGGCCCCGACGTGTTGCTGACCGTGCCGGGCGACCGGGACACGGGCCGCCTGCTGGTCACCGAAGGCGTGGACGCGGTGGCGTTCACCGGCAGCGTGGCGGGCGGCCAGGACGTCGCCGCCCGGGCGGGACTGCGCCGGCTCAGCCTGGAACTCGGCGGCAACTGCCCGGCTCTGGTGCTGCCGGACGCCCCCGACGACACCTGCGAGGCGCTGGTGCGGGCCGTCACCTACAACGCCGGCCAGAGCTGCGCCGCCCCGGCCCGGGTGATCACCCTGCGGGAGAACCACGACCGGGTCGTCGAAGGGCTGGCCAAGGCGATGAGCGACCGGCGCGCCGGGGCCGACTTCGGACCGCTCAACAACGCCGACCAGGCGGCCCGCTACGACCGACTCCTCGCCAGCAGCTCCGCGGGCGTGGACCACGTGGCGGACCTCGCCCCGGCGCCGGGGGAGGAGGGCGGCCACTGGCGGCCCGGCCGTGTCCTGGCCGATCTCCCGCCCGACGACCCGGCGGTGGTCGACGAGGTGTTCGGGCCCGTGCTCACGGTGCAGCGGGCGGACGGCGTCGAGGAGGCCGTGGCGCTCGCCAACTCCGTGCCGCAGGCCCTCGCCGCGAGCGTCTGGGGCTCCCACACGGCCACCACGCTCGGCGTGGCCGGAGAGCTGAACGCCGGCGAGGTCTGGGTCAACTGCCATCTGGACCAGACCGCGGAGCTGCCCCACGGCGGCCGCGGCACCTCGGGACACGGCACGGACATGAGCGTGCTGGCGCTCACCGAGTACCAGCGTCCCAAGACCGTCACCGTACGCGTCGGCGAGCGCTGAGGGAGGGGCCACGATGTCCCGGGCCGAGACACCGCCCACCGATCCGCACCCCACCGGTCCCAACCCCGCCGGACCGCCCCCCTGGCGGTGGCTCACGGCCACCGACCCGGACGTGGTCCACGCGCTGCTGACCTCGTGCGACGCCCATCAGGCGGCCATGTCCGGCACGCCCGCCCCGGCGCGGCGACCGGAGACCACCCGGCGCCTGGTGGAGTCCGGCGCGGTGCACCTGCTCCACCACGCCACCGGGCCGGCCGGCATGTTCACCCTGACCGAGCGCCCGCCCACCGGCACGGACGAGACGGTGTTCCCGCCCGCCGAGCGGCCCCTGTACCTGCAGCGGCTGGCCGTCGCCCCCGCGTGGCTGACCGCCGGGGCGCTGGTCGGGGTGCGCTGCGTGCGCCGGGCCGTGGAGGTGGCGACCGACACGGGCGGCGACGTGCTGCGCGCCCAGGTCAACCCCGACCTGCGCGACACCTGCGCCCTGCTCGCCCTGCTGGGCTTCACCCCCTGCGGCCCCACCTTCGACGACGGGGCGGGCAGGCGCCACGCCCACCTCCACCGGCCCCTGCGCCCGGCCGCGGCCGACCCGGGAAAGGACTGACCGGCATGGCGGCGACCATACGACGCGAGACGGTCGGGACCACGGCCGGACACGCGGGCCAGGGACCGACCCGGGTGGACGCCTACACCCTGGACACCGGCGAGGGCCTGGCCATCACCGTGTGGACGTACGGTGCCGGCCTCGTCGAGGTGCTGGTGCCCGACCGCGAGGGACGCCCGGAGAACGTGGTGGTGAACCTCCCGGACCTGGCCGCCTACCAGGACCGGGCGCGCAACCCCTACGTCGGCTCCACCGTGGGCCGCTACTGCCGGTGCGTGGCGGGCGGCCGGCTGGTGCTCGACGGCGTCACGTACGAACTCGACCGCAACGACGGGCGGCACCACCTCCACGGCGGAGCCATCGGCTTCGACCGGTACGTGTGGCAGGCGAACCCCGAGCCGCGCGGCGACGCGGCGGCGCTGCGGCTGCGCCTGGACAGCCCGGACGGCGACCAGGGCTACCCCGGGGCGCTGTCCGCCGAGGTGGTCTACGAGGTGGCGCCCGGCGGCCGCCTGACCTTCGCGTACGAGGCCACCACCACGGCGAGCACCGTGGTGAGCCTGACCAACCACGCCTTCTGGAACCTGGCCGGGTCCGGCCCGATCGACGGCCACACGCTGGCGGTCAACTCCACCCGGACGACCCTCTTCGACGACCAGCTGATCCCGCTGCCCGGCCCCCCGGCCGACATCGCGGGCGGCCCGCTCGACTACTCCGGGCCCAGAACCGTCGGCGACCACGCGCTGGACAACTGCTTCGTCCTGGACGATCCGGCCTGGGCCGCCGAGCTCCACGACCCGGTGTCCGGGCGCACCATGCGCGTGGTCACGGACCAGCCCGGGCTCGGGGTCTACACGGCCGACGGCTTCACCGGGCGGCGCCGGTCGGGGATCTGCCTGGAGGCCGGGGCGCTGCCCGACGCGCCCAACCGCGCCGACTACCCGCCGGTCCGGCTCGACCCCGGCGAGGTCTACCGCCACCGGACCGTTCACCACTTCTCGGCCGGCTGACCTGGCGCGCGCCCGGCAGCGGCCTCCCAGCGGAAGGACCACCCATGGACCCCCTCATGACCTCCGTCGCCCAGGCGGTGCGGCGCCGAGCCGAGCCGGCGGTGCCGGAGGGCGAACTCGACCCGGACACCGAGCTGTCGGCCCTGGGGGTGACCTCGCTCGGCGTCGCCGGCCTCCTCGTCGACCTGGAGGAGACCTTCTCCCTGCGGTTCCCCGCGGACGCCGTCACCCCCGAGGTGTTCCGCACCGTCCGGACCCTCACCGACGCCGTCCGCCCCCTCGTCACAGCGCCGCACCGACAGGAACAGGAGCGGGCCGGAACCGATGCAGATTCATGACGACACCGTCCGGGTCGGCCTCCACTCGGGCCAGCAGTACCGCACCTTCCCCGAAGCCCTCGAACTGTGGCAGCGCGCGGAGGAACTCGGCTTCGACTGGGTCTCCCTCTTCGACCACTTCCGGCCACCCCTCGGCGGCCCCGCCGGACCGTGCTTCGAGGGGCTGACCCTGCTCTCCGCGCTGGCGGCACGGACCACCCGCATCCGCTGCGCCGTGCTCGTCTCGGCGGTGACCTGGCGCCATCCCGCGCTCGCCGCCGCCGCGGCGGCCACCGTCGACCACGTCTCCGGCGGCCGCCTGGAGTTCGGGATCGGCGCGGCCGGCCCCGACCTCGCCTACGAGCAGTACGGCATCCCCTTCCCGTCCGCCGGGACCCGGCTGGACATGCTGGACGAGGCCTGCCGCGTCATGCGCGGACTGTGGACCGGCGAGTCGAGCACCTTCGACGGCAAGCACTTCCGGCTCACGGACGCCCATCTGGAACCGAAGCCGCTCCAGCGCCGGCTGCCCCTGGTGATCGGTGGCGAGGGGAGGAAACGGACGCTGCGCGTCGTCGCCGAGCACGCCGACATCTGGAACACCCTCGCCGGCACCCCCGACGCCTACCGGGCCACGCTGAGCAGCCTCGAAGGCCACTGCGCCGCCGTGGGACGCGATCCGCGGGACATCCGCAAGTCGGTGACCTTCCGCGCGGTCCTCGGCGAGGACGCGCGGGAGGCCCGTGAGCGGGCCGAGGAACTGCGGCGGCGCATCGGGAACGACTCACCCGACTGGTCCGAGTACGTGGTCGTGGGGACCCCCGAGCAGTGCGTCGAGCGCCTGCGGCCCTATCTCGCCCTCGGCGTCCGGGACTTCCTGCTCGGCGCCCGCCCGCCGGTCGACTGGCGCAGCTGCGAACTCTTCGCCCGGCACGTCGCGCCCGCCCTCCGGGCCGGCTGACACCCCCGCACCTCCGCATCCCCCGTACAGGAAGGGCGAACATGGGCAGCTACTACTACAAGGACGGCTTCGCGCGCTTCTTCGACGGTCAGTACACAGGCTGGACGCACACCTTCTCGCCCCGGCTCGCCGACCACCTGGACCGGCGGCGGCTGCCGGAGCGCACGGTCCTCGACCTGTGCTGCGGCACGGGGGTGACCGTCTCCGTGCTGGCCGCCGCCGGATGGCGGGTCACCGGCGTCGACGGCTCCGCCGCCATGCTCGACATCGCGCGCAAGAAACTCGCCCCCGACATCGACAGCGGGGCGGTGACCCTCCTGGAGGCGGACGCCCGCGACTTCCGCCTCCCGCGCCCCGTGGCCGCCTGCGTCAGCCTGGACGGAGCCCTCAACCACCTCGAGTCCCCGGCCGAGCTGACGCGCTGCTTCACGTCCGTGCGCGAGGCGCTCGTCGAGGGCGGGGAGTTCGTGTTCGACCTGTTCACCGCCTCGCACTTCCGCCACTGGAACCACGTCACCCTGACCGACGGCCCCGACGCGGTCGTCGTCAAGCGCGGGGTCTGGGACGACGAGGCCAGGACCGGCATGCTGCGCGTCTCGGGCGCCCTGGGGTCGGGCCCCGCGTGCGTACGCGTGGACCAGACCCTGCGGAGCTGGGAGTACGACCCGGAAGAGGTGTCGCGGGCGCTCGCCGCCGCCGGACTCGTGTCCGTCGACCACGACTTCGAGCCCGAGTACCTCAACTGCGAGTCGGGCTCCTGCTCCCTGACCAGCGTCCCCTGCCGCACCCTGCACCGCGCGGTGAAACCCGGCGCCGCGTGAGCCGTGCCGGGTGAGCCGTTCCCCTCGGGTCCGCCCGGGCCCGAGGGGAAGCACCCGGCGGCGGCTCAGAGCGCGGCGCGCGCGGGCAGTTCGGCGTGCTCCGGAACCGGCCACTCCAGGGGCCCGGCCGCGGGGCCCCCGTCGGCGCGGCGCCCGTGCCCGCGGACCCGGACCGCCTCCCATCCCTCGGGCGGTTCCGGGCCGACGCGGTAGGCGATGTCCGGTTCACTCGCCCGGCGGGTGACCTCGCAGACCCGTACCTGCCCCTGGGGGGCGAGCGCCAGTAACCTCAGACATCGGTCCGCCACCTCGCCCATCACCCGGGGGGCGTCCGTCTCCCCGGGGCGGAGCAGCAGGTAGGCGTCCCCGGTGGCCACGGCCACATGGAGGCCCGCCGGCGCGGCGGGAGCCGCCGCTCCGGCGCCCCGGGCGGCGAGCCGGTCGCGTACGGCGAACGCCGCCCGCACCGCCCGGGCGGCGTCGTCCGGACCCGCCTCGGGGTGGCCGAACAGCAGGGAGAAGACGGACCCGGCCGCGTGTCCCATCGTCCCGCCGAACCGCTCGCCCTCCTCGCGGACGGCCCGCTCGGCCTCCCGCAGACCGTCCTGGATGGTCGAGGGGTCGTGCCCCGGCCCCTCCAGGGCGTAACGCACCCATACCAGGCTGATCCGGTTGCGCGTGGCCCGTCCCCGGACGGCGGTGAGTCCGGCACCGCCCGGGGCGGGGGCCCGCCGCGCCCCGTGGGCTCCGGGCAGGGTCGCCACCTCGATCAGCGCGGGACCGCACGGCGGGTCGAGCTCCGGTGCCTGTTCGAGGATCGCCCGCTCCAGCTTCCGCATCCCGGGGGTGGGTTCCAGGCCGTACCGTTCGAGCAGCTCGGCCCGGATGCGGCGGTAGGCGGCGAGGGCGTCGGTCTGCCGGCCGCAGCGGTACAGGGCCAGCATGAGCTGACAGCTCAGCCGCTCCCGCGTGGGCTCGGCGGCGGCGACCGCCTGGAGTTCGCCGAGGACCGCCTGGTGGCGGCCGCGGGCCAGCTCGGCCTCGAAGAGGTCCTCCAGGGCGTTCAGCCGGGCGTTCTCCCAGGCGGTCGGCTCGGGCCAGGAGAGGCCGCACTCCACGAGATCGGCCAGCGCGGAACCCCGCCACAGCCCCAGCGCCTCCCGCAGCACGCGGGCCGCCGAGTCGTATGAGCCCGCCGCCACCTCGGCGTGGCCGCGCTCCACCGCCTGCTGGAAGCGGAACAGGTCGATCGCCTCGGGGTCGACCCGCAGCCGGTAGCCGGGGGCGTCGGTCACCAGCGCCACCCGCCCGCCCGGGCCGCGGTCGCGCACCGGGCCCGAGGACAGCAGCCGGCGCAGCTCCCGCACGGCGTTCTGCAGCATCTTTCTCGCGGTCAGCGGGGTGTCGCCGGGCCACAGGGCGGCCAGCAGCCTGCTCGCGGACACCACGCTGTTGGCGTGGATGAGGAGATGGGCGAGCGCGCCCCGCTTGATCACTCCGCCCAGGGGCACCGCCGCCCCGTCCTCGGACACCTCCAGGGGCCCGAGCAAGTGGAACTCCACGGAACCTCACCTTCTGTCTGGATGCGCGTGTCCCCGTGTTAGCCCCGTGTCCCCCGTGCCCTCACCGAGAGCGTCGGTCATCGCGAGCCGCAGGAGTTGCATGCGATTGCTGACCCCTGCCTTGGCCCGGACGCGACGCATGTACGTGTCGACGGTGTGCGGGCTCAGGCCCAGCAGCCGCGCCGCGGAGGAGTAGGTGTGTCCCTCCAGGACACAGTCCAGCACCTCGCGTTCGCGGTCGCTGAGCGTCTCCAGCACACGACGGTCGAGTGGTCCCATGGTGGTGAGCGGCCTCTCTCCTGGCCTCGCGGTACGACGGGTCGAGGCGGTGACGCCGCCGGACGGCGTCACCGTCCCCCCTCGCGCACCGCCCCCGTGGCCGGTGATGACTTACCCGCGGCGTCCCCAGCCGGTGTCGTCGTCGCCAGGAGAGCCGAAGCCGGCCGTCCCCCCTGCGTCGTCGGCCAGGGAGACGGCCGGGGAGGACGCGGGCCGCGAGTCGGCGCCGGCCGTCCGCGCGGCCGCGCTCGGGAGGAGGAAGGCGAAGGCGAGGGCGAGAGCGGCGAGCGCGGTCACGGCGGCGGAAAGAACCGGCTTTTTCATGTCATGGCCTCCGGTGGATGCGATCGGATGCGGATGATGGGGGCGATCCGCCCTGGGCTGACGCCTCGATCATGGCTCGGGGCGCGGAGCGCGCACCACGCGCGCCGCCGCTCACCAACGTGCCGGACAGCAAGGCGAGGGGTGGCCATAACGGGATGAGAGATATTCATCCGGGAGTTTCCGCCCTCCCGGCCGCCCGCCCGGCGGGTCACGGGACCGCGCGGAGCACGAGCAGCAGCAGCGGGCAGGGGGCGCGGGCACCGGAAAGCGTGCAGCTGTGGCCCGCCGGGGCGTAGAAGACCTCCCCGGCGCACAGCCGCAGATCGATCCCCCGGCCCTCGCCGCCCGGCCGGCCCGGGCCCTCGACGTGGCAGCGCGCCCCGCCCTGGAGGAGGCAGACCAGGGTGTCGGCGCCGGGGTGTCGGAGGGCCAGTGCCCGCTCGGCGGGGAGCGTGTGCTCGAAGGCCTCGACGGCGTAGCCCATGCGGTGGCCCAGATCGGCGGCCAGCCGGCCGGCGCCGGTGCCGCGGGGCGCGGGGCGCGGGCCGGAGTCGGCCCGGCCGCCGTACGCGCCACGGGGGCCGCGGAGGCCACCGGGGCCACGGGGGCCACAAAGGTCGCGGGGTTCGCGGCGGGCATGGCGGCCATGGGGGTCCCGGAGGCGGGGGAGGACGGCGTGGGCGCGGTCGGGCCAGACCACGGCCGGTCCCCGGCCCTGGTACGTCGCCAGGCACAGCGCTATGTCGCGGAGGAAGAGTTCCCAGTCCGTCGCGGACACCGCTGCCCTCCGCTGTCGGGGTCGCTTCTCGCGGCCGACGCGGAAGCGCACCGCATCATCACCGGCCCGCCGCCCGGTCCGCCAGTCCCGTGTTCGCGGTCCCGTGTCCCCGGTCCCGCGTGCCCGGTCCCGGGGTCCCGGTCCCGCGAAGGCGTGACACCCGTGCCCGCTACCGGCCGGCCCCCCGCTCATCGGCGCCCGGCTCCTCGTCCTCCTGGTCCAGCAGACCGGCCCGGGCCGCGAGGACCCCCGCCTGGAACCGGCTCACCGCGCCGAGGGAGTCCATGATGTCGGCCACGTGCTTGCGGGTGGTGCGCAGCGACATCCCCAGCCTGCGGCCGATCGCCTCGTCCTTGTAGCCGGCCGCCAGCAGGCGCAGGATCGTTCCGTCCAGCTCCTTGGCCACCGCCTCCAGGCCGTCGGCGGCGGCGTCCGAGAAGGGCCTGGCGTGGGCCCAGGCGTTCTCGAAGACCGAGCGGAGGTAGCCCACGATGGACGGCTCCCGCACCACCACCGCCCCCAGGCCGTCGTCCTCCTCCGGGATGAACGCCAGGTCACGGTCGAAGACGATCAGCCGGCCGAACGGATCGTGGACGGTCCGGTACTCGGCGCCCAGCCCGGACAGCACGGCCACGTACGCCTGGCTCGGCGCGTTGAACCGGGCCGTGTGGTGGTAGAGGGTGCGCATCCGCACCCCCCGGGCGAGCAGCGCCGTGTCCCGGCTCATCGCCTCCTGCAGCACCTCCGGCGCCCGCCCGCCGCCGGGCTGGCTGCTCAGGACCTCCCCCCGGCACTCGTCGGAGGCACGGTTCAAGGCGGCGCGGACCTCGTCCAGATGTGGGATGATCTCGATGCTGTCGGAGGGCCGGCGCCGGCCGTCGAGGAAGTGCGCGCGCAGCCGGCCGAATTCGACACTGATCTGGTTCAGATGGCGCCGCTGTTCCTGAAGGGAGGCCCGGATCGGGGCGGCGAGGGCGGCGGCGGCCAGATCGGGGTCCACGGGCACCAGCAGCGCCGGATCCTTCGTATGGGCCCGCAGCAGGCCCAGCTCCAGCAGTCCGCCGACCGCCGAGTCGAGTTGTTCCTCCGATAAGTCCAGGTCGGGGACGGTACTCAGACGCTCTCTGGTGATCTGCTGGTACCTCAGGACGCAGTCGTAGACCGCCACTTCGTCCTCGCTGAGGTACGAGGGGCCGCGGGAGGCCGAGCGGAGGGGGAGGGTCACCGGAGCTCTCCTCCCATGCGTGCCGGGAGGTGGGCGGAGGGCCCCGGGAGGCGGGCCGCCGACAGAAGTGTGGCCAGGGCCGCGGTGTGAGTGTCGAAGGCCAGCTCGCTCGGCGTGTCGATCACCTGCCACCCCATGGTCTCGGGCATCGCCACCGCCTCGGGCAGCGTCCCGGCCTCGCGCACCGGCAGCAGGGCGAACACCTGGAGGGTGTCCCCCGTGGAGCGCACATCGAAAAGGGTGACCCCGTCCACCGCGGCCACCAGCCCCGTTTCCTCCCGCAGCTCCCGTACGGCGCCCTCCTGCCAGGTCTCGCCGACCTCCACATACCCCCCGGGAAGGGCCAGCAGCCCCCGGCCGGGCTCTATCCCCCTGCGCACCACGACCACACCGAGCCGGCCCGAGGCGGAGGCCACCGGCTGCAGGGCGACGGCCACGGGCAGCGGGTTTCGCCACTGGGTCTCGCCGCAGCCGGAGCAGTCCCTCGGCCAGCCGACCCCGTCGGCATAGGCGCTTCCACAGTACGGGCAGTGTGTGACGCGACGTCCGCGCGTATACCCCATTGCGGCTTTCACCTCTCGTTGGCGGCAGCACGCAAAGATACCGGACGGGCCTCCGCGCCGTTCTTCCCGGGGAGATTCAGTTCTTGTCGTCGATAGGCCGCTCGCGCATCATGTCTATCCTTCAAGTATGTGCCACCAGTAGCCTGTTGTTCCTGCCGTTAACAGTCGTGCTGGGAGGCTGAGAGCCTGTGATCGTGCTCGGTTACAACGGATTCAGCAGGGGCGCGGAGCTTTTCGGGCGTCTTTACGGGGCGACCGGTGTGGGCCGTAATCTTCTGGTGGGGCACGACGCCGCGGCGGCCCTGGTCGTCGATGGCGAGTTGGTCGCGGCGGTCGAGGAGGAGCGGCTGAGCCGGGTCAAGAAGACCTCCGACTTTCCGGTGAACGCGATCGAGTGGTGCCTGGAATCCGCAGGTGTGGGCCTTGACCAGGTGGACGTTTTCGCTTTCCCCTGGCGGTTTTCCCCGGCCGTGGCCGAGGAGATGATCACGCAGATATGCGACTCCGATCTGCCGGTCACCGCCAAGTTCGACGCTCTGCGCAGCACGGGTGAGCTCTATACCGATATGCTCAGCCGCGACGCGGTGTACAGCGATTTCGTCCAGCGCACCGGTTATGAGCCGGACCCCAACAAGCTGGTCCTGGTGCCCCACCATCTGGCCCATCTCATGTGCGGCGCCTATCTGGCCGGCGGGGGAGACGCGGCCTTCCTGGTGAGCGACGGCCGGGCCGAGACCCTGTCCTCGGTGATGGGCGAGGTGCGCGACGGCGTGGTCCGCCTGTTCGAGGACAGCGCCGTGCCCATGACCAGCTCGCTCGGCGTGGCCTACGGCAGGATCACCCGCTATCTGGGGTTCGTGCCCAACAACGACGAGTACAAGGTCATGGGCCTGGCCGCGTACGGCCCGCCGCCGCGCCACAACCCCCTGCTCGAACACGTGGTGCGGCTGCACGAGAACGGCACCTACACCATCTCCATCCCGCGCGACAAGGACGCCTACTACGCGCTGTTCGACAGCCTCTTCGACGGCGGCGGGGTCAAGCGCGAGGAGTTCGACTTCCGGGTCAAGGTGGCCGGAATGGCCCAGCACATGGTCGAGGCCATCACGGCCCATCAGCTGCGGACACTGACCGCGGCCTCCAGCCTGGACACCCTGCTCTTCGAGGGCGGCCTGGCGCTCAACTGCGTGGCCAACACCAAGATGCTGGAGCGGTCGTCGTTCACCGGCATGGAGGTCAGCTTCGGGGCCAGCGACCCGGGTGTCGCCATCGGCGCGGCCGTGTACACCGCCGGCCTCAGGAACCGCCCCGCCACCGCGGCCACCACCCCGTACCTGGGGCCCTCGTACGGCGAGCGGCAGGTCCTGGACGCGCTGAAGGAGTACGCGGACCGCGTCGAGTGGCAGGAGGAGCCCGACGCCGCCTCGGTCGCCGACCGGACGGCGGAGCTGCTGGCGGGGAAGAACGTGGTGGGCTGGTTCCAGGGCCGCGCCGAGTTCGGGCCGCGCGCCCTGGGGAACCGCAGCATCCTCGCCAACCCGTCCTTCCCCGACATCAAGGACATCATCAATCTGAGGGTGAAGCACCGGGAGCCGTTCCGGCCGTTCGCGCCGGTCGTCCTCGAGTCCGAGGCGCCGCGCGTCTTCGAGATGGGCAAGAAGACCTCGTCGCCCTATATGACGTTCGTCTTCCCGGTGCGGAAGGAGTACCGGGAGCGGATCCCCGGTGCCTGCCACGTGGACGGCACGGCGCGGGTCCAGACGGTCGACGAGCGGCAGAACCCCGCGCTCGCGGAGCTGCTGCGGGTCTTCACGGCGCGGACGGAGGTGCCCTGCCTCCTCAACACCTCTTTCAACGTGGCCGGGGAGCCCATCGTCTGCTCCCCGCGGGACGCGCTGGACTGCTTCCTCGCCACCGAGATCGACTACCTCGTCATCGACCGGTACGTGGTCACCAAGAAGGGCCGCTGAGTCTCCGGCCCGCGGGTCGCACCCGCCCCGCGGGCCGGTTCGCTAGCGGAGCCCGAGGGGTTCGTTCGGCCCGCCCTTCGCCTCGATCGTCAGATACGACAGCACCTCGTCGCCGATGTTCTTCAGGTCGTGGAGGTGGTAGCGGTCCGCGGCGGCGTCGAAGTGCCGGGTCTGCCCGCGGACGAAGGAGATCTCCCGGGTGCTGCCGTCGCTGTTGTGCTGGCGGGCCCGGCCGTCGGTGAGCGCGATCCAGTGGTATTCCAGCACATGCCGGTGGACGGGGAGGCGCTCTCCCGGCTGGAGGTGGGTCTCCCAGATGCGCAGCGCGTCGGTCTCCTTCAGCAGGGTCACACCGACGCGCCCGTTGTGCTCGTTGGTGGCGAATTCCTCCTTCAGAGGAGGGCTCCAGCGGTCGAATCCCTCGGCGACGACGGTGGAGGCCAGAGGGAGATCGGAGCGAGAACCATTGCCCACGAACCGGATCCTTTCCGTTGGGGTCTTTTCGCTGGGGTCTTCTCGTCGGGGTCTTTCCGCCTGGGTCACAGGGCGGCGGAGAGTGCTTCGAGCAGCGCGGTGTTGGCGCGCCGGTCGCCGATGGTGATGCGGCAGGTGTCGGGGATGAGGCGCCCGACGTCGGCGACGAGAATCCCGGCGGCGGCCAGCTGCTCCGTCACGCGCTCGTGCTTGTGCAGCCGGACCAGCAGGAAGTTGGTCTCCGAGGGGAACACCCGGGCCACCGCCGGGTGGTCGGCCAGGAGGCGCGCCATGCGATCGCGCTCGGCGCGGATGCGCCGGATGGCGGCGAGCACCCGCCGGGAGTGGGTCAGCCGGTCCCGTACGGCGCGCTGTGACGCGTTGGTGAACCCGAAGGGCACCTGCACCCGCCGCAGCGCGTCGGTGATCCCCGGTTGGGCGAGGACGATCCCGCAGCGCGCGCCCGCGAGCCCCCACGCCTTCGAGAGCGTCCTGAGCACGATGAGGTTGTCGTGGTGTGCGACCCACCCGGCGTACGAGGGCTTCTCGCTGAACTCGACATAGGCCTCGTCGATCACCACAAGACCGCGGCTCTCGGCCACCAGGGTCCGCACCTGGGCCGGATCGAGCCTCGTGCCCACGGGGTTGTTCGGGTCGCACAGGAAGGTCACCCGCGGATCGGCCGCCAGGATCGCCTCCGTGTCCAGCCGGGACAGGTCGTCGCCGCGCAGCGGCACCTCGGTGACGGGCAGCCGCAGCACCCGGGCGAAGTGGTCGTACAGCGGAAAGGTGGGGGGTGTGACGCAGACCCCCTCGCCCGGCGAGGCCAGCGCCGCCAGCAGGAGCAGGACGCCGTCGACCGCCCCGCTGGTGAACAGCAGGTGGTCCGCGCCCAACGCGCCGACGCCGTCGTGGCCGGGCAGCTTCGCGAGGGTGGCCAGATAGATCCGGGCCAGCTCCGCCGTGTCCAGCTCGGGATAGTGACCGTCGGCGCCCAGGAACGGATTGGTGTTGCTCGACAGGTCGATCTGGTCGAACCGCGGCACATGGCGGAACCGGGCCGGGCCCGGGACCGGCACGGTCGTGACGGGGGGTGCCGCGAACTCCGACAGCGCCGGCTCCCGTTCCTCCTCCCGGGAGGGTGTGCGGCCGGGGGCCCGCAGCCAGTGGTCCAGGGGGACGAACAGGTCGGCGCCGAGGCGCCGCATGCGGGAGGCGTCCCCCCGGCCGAGGTGGACCCAGTCCAGGCCGGAGCGCCGGGCGTGGAGGTACAGCCGGTACAGGGACGCCACGAAGAGGTTGTGCCGCGCGGCGGGGTCGCCGTGGTCGACGGCCTGCGTGAGGACGTACACCCCCCGCCCGTTGTGCGAGGTGGTGAGGAGCCCGGCCTGGACCACGGCCTTCCCTCTGCGGCGCACGAACATCTCGGTGCGGTCCGCCAACGGGCCGTGCGCCAGGGCGTCGAGGGCGTCGGCGTTGTACAGGCTGTCCCGGCCGCCGTGGCGCTCGGCCTGGCGCCGGTGCAGCTCCACGAAGGCGTCCCGCGCCCACGGCGCCCCGTCGAGCCCGCCCAGCGGGATCCGCTCCCAGCCGACCTCACGGGAGACCGCGCGGTGGCGGCGGCGCAGATCGAGGAGTTGCCCGGCACCGACGCGGTTGCGCAGCACCTCGTCCACCTCGCCGGTCAGCCGGACGACACACTCGCTCCCGGCCGCGACGGGCACCAGGCCGGCCGCCCGCAGCGCGGTGGTGTCCTCGCCGCGGCGCACATGGGGCACGAGGATCTGGGGCACGTCCAGCGCCGCCGCGCGGCGGACCAGCTCCTCGACGGCGTGGGCGGTGGGCGCGGGGCTGCTCGGGTGGTACTGGGACCCGCCGCCGACCAGGGTGGGGCGCTCGAGCACCGCGGCGTCGGCACCGGTGAACGCCTCGGCGGTTTCGCCCAGCCGCGTCAGGGAGCACACCGGCGCACGGGACCCGAGGGCAGCGCACAGCACGTCCTGAAGCGCGTCGATGTCGGCGGACCTGCGCATGCTCGATCTCCACTCTCTCGGGTCGCTTCTCTCGGGTCACTGGAAAGGGCCGGCCGGGTACGCGTCGGCGTACGCCCCGATCCGCTCGCGGTACTCCTCGAACAGCTCGGCCAGGGTGCGGGCGATCCCGGGCTTCCAGTCCACCGAGCAGTCGCCGATCAGGGCGCGCCGGGCGGTGTGGTCGAAGATCGCCGTCTCCCGGCTGAAGTCGCCGCGGTCCAGTCGGACCGGCACCCCGGTGAGCGCCGACATGTACTCCAGCAGGTCGGTCATGCCGACCTCCTCGTCGCCGCCCCAGTTCACGACCCGCGCGGGCACCCCCGCCCCGTCCCACAGCAGCGGCACCTGGCGCACGACGTCGTCGGTGTGCAGCAGGTTGCAGTAGTTCTGACCCTCGCGGGGCACCGCGCAGGCCTGTCCGTCGCGCATCTGCCGGAACAGGATCATGGGCACGCCGCCGTGACCGTACGGGCCGTAGGCGATGTTGAGGCGGGCGATCACGGTGGGCAGCGCGAGCGTCTCGGCCAGGCCGCGCGCCACCCCCTCGGCGGTGATCTTGGCGATCGGGTACGTCGGCAGCCACGGCGCCGCCCCGCCCAGGGGGTCGCTCTCCCGGTACCGATGGTTCCGGTCGGCCCGGTGGTAGACCACCCCGGACGACACGTACAGAAACGCCTCGGCGGCGGAGCAGTGGGTCATCAGCCGCGCGGTGGAGACCGCGTTGACGCGCGCGGTCTCCTGGAAGTCCTTTCCGTCGCCCCGGTGCACCGCCGAGTGCAGCACATGGGTGAAGTCGCGCGGCAGGCCCGCCAGGTCGTCGGTGGCCATGTCCCACCGGGCCGTGCGGGCGCCCGCCTCCTCCAGGGCCTCGCGGGCGGCCGGGTCGCCGAACCGGCCCAGGCACCACACCTCGTTGTCCGCGGCGAGCGCCTCGGCGACGGGCCTCGCGACCTGCCCGGTGCCACCCGTGACGAGAATCTTCTTCCCCCGCATGGTCAGCGGCCTCCGGTGGTGTCGGCGGTCGTCCCGGCGGTCGCGTCGGCCCGTTCCCGTTCCCCGTCGAGCGAGCGGGCCAGCTCCCGCCGCAGGGTCGCCTGGAAGGTCCGCACGTGCTGCGGGCTCATCAGGGTGTAGTGCTCCCCGTCGACCTCGATATAGGTGTTGGGTTCGCGGGTGAAGGTGTCCCAGTGGCGCAGCTGGTCGTTCAGCCACTCCTCCTTGGTGCCGCGCAGCGGGGTGCAGTAGAAGACCTTCACCCGCTCGACCGACCCCGACGGTTCGTAGTCGCGGCCCAGGTGCACCATGCTCTGGGCCAGGTCGACCCAGGCGGTGAACTGCTCCAGGGTGAGGTCCAGTTCGGTCAGCCGCCGCTTCGGCGCGTGATCGATCAGATAGGCCAGCTGGTCGGCCTCGGGCAGCGGGCGGAGGGTGGAGGTCAGCTCCCCGATGTCGGCGGCGTCGATCAGCTCGAGGAACAGCGCCAGGTTGATCGCGCCGTCGGTGAAGGTGATCTCGTTCATGCGGCCGGAGATCCGCGGAGGCAGATTGAAGACCCCCACGAACTCGACCGCCTCGCCGTCGGCCTCCAGCCGCTTGGCGATCTCGAACGCCACCGCCGCGCCGTAGGAGTACCCGGCGACGGCGTAGGGGCCGCTGGGCTGTGTCCGCCGGATCGCGTCCACATAGGTGGAGACCATCTCGGCGAACGACCCGAAGTGGGTCTCGCCCCGCCCGAAGCCACGCGCCCGCAGCGCGTAGAACGGCCGCTCGCCGGTGAAGTACTGGGCGAGGTTGACGAACACCAGCACCTCGCCCAGGCCGGGGTGGACGCAGAACAGCGGCGTCCCGTCCCCGGTGACCTGCAGCGGCACCAGCGGGTCGTAGGCAAAGTCCCCTCCGGCGCCCCGCCCGGCCCGCAGCCGGCGGGCCAGCGCGCGCACGCTGGGGGCCTGGAGGAGCGTCGACATCGGCACGTCCTCGATGCCGAACCCGGTCTGGATCTCCAGCTTGAGCCGCAGCACGTCCAGCGAGGTGCCGCCCAGATCGAAGAAGCTGGCGGTCGCCGGCACCCTCTCGGTGTTCAGCACGCGGGCGTACAGGCCGGCCAGCGCGATCTCGTCGTCGCCCTCCGGCGCCACGTAGCCGCCGAGGAAGCGGGTGCTCACCTCCTCCGCCCGGCGGGCCGCCCCGTCGAGGGCCCCGGCCTCGACAGCCGAGCGCAGCCTCGACCGCTGCACCTTCCCGAGGTTGCCGCGGGGGATCTCGGCCTCGGCGACGGGGAGGATCAGCTGGGGCCGGAACCCCCAGTGCATCACCGTGGAGCTGCGGATCGCCACCAGGGTCCGGTACACGGCCGTGTCGTCGGCGGGATCGCCCGCCGGGACGAAGGCCACGGCGAGCTGTTCGGAGTCGGCCCCCTCCGGCCGGATGGGGAAGGCCGCGACCTGTCCGCGCCTGACCCCGTCCAGCTCGTCCAGGACCGCTTCCAGGTCGTGGCTGTAGTAGTTGACGCCGTTGACGATGATGGAGTCCTTGGTGCGGCCGACCAGCGTCAGCCGGCCCCCGGAGTCGAGACGGCCCAGGTCGCCGGTGCGGAACCAGCCGTCGGGGGTGAACGCCTCCGCGGTGGCCCGCTCATTGGCGAAGTACCCGCCGGTGACCATCGGGCCGCGCAGCTGCACCTCGCCCGACTCGGCCGACCCCGGCCGGTCCGTGGAGGCCAGCACCGTGCCGTCGCCTCCGGTGATACGGATCCGCAGCCCTTCCACGGGGTGGCCCAGCGGAGGGAACTCCGTGTCCAGGTCACGGGCCGCGAAGTCACGGTTGAAGATCGAGCCCGCGCAGGTCTCGGTCATCCCGAACGCCGGCACGATCACGTCGTCCCGCAGTCCGTAGCGGGAGAGGGCGTCCAGGAACGCCCGTACGGTGGCGGTCACGGTGGCCTCGCCGCCGGAGATGATGTGCCGCACCCCCGACAGATCCACCTCCTCGCGCGGGAGGGGGCGCTGCGCGAGCGCCTGATTGATCTGCCCGAACAGGAAGTTGGGGGTGAAGGTCACGCGCACCCGGTGCGCCGCGACCAGCCTGAGGAACTCCACGGGATCCGCCAGCACCGTGGCCGGAACCGTCATGACCTGGTCGGCGCCGTTGAACATGGGCAGCAGATGCGCCTCGATCGCTGCGATGTGATCGACCGAGATCCAGTTCAAGGAGGTGTCCTCGGGCCCCAGGCCCAGCGCCCCCGACTTCCCGGCCTGCGCCGCCAGCAGGTTGGCGTGGGTGAGCCTGACCGCCTTGCTCGACCCGGTGGACCCGGAGGTGAGCATCAGCAGGGCGAGATCGTCCGGGGCGGGCGCGTGGAGCCGCCCGTCCTCGGGCGAGGCGTGCCCCAGCTCCTCCACCGTCACGGTCCGCAGCCCGACGTCGGGCAGGTCTCCGTGAGCCGCCTTGGAGACCACCACCAGCGGTTCTCCCAGCAGCACCCGCAGGTGCTCCAGCTGCGCACGCCCCTGCGAGGGGTCGGCCGACGGTGCGATCGGGCACGGCACGACACCGGCGAGCACACACCCCCAGAAGGCGCGGAAGAAGTTCTCCGGATCGTTGACCGCGATCAGCACGCGGTCGCCGGGGGCGGCGCCGTTGCCGCGCAGCCCCTGGGAAATCCGGCGGGCGCACTCCCTTAACTCCGCGTAGGACAGGTACGAGCCGCCGATGAATGTGATTCCTCGCGAGGTGTCGCGAGCCGCGCGCTCCAGCAGCTGCGGGAGCGTCGAGGCACGAAGTGGATCCGGCATCGGATGAAGTCCTCCGAGAGAAACGGGCGGAAAACAGTGATGAGCGGACGCTTGACGGGAAGGGGAGGTGGGCTGGAGAAAGCGCACCGGGGCCGGCCCGCATGACGGAGGTGAGTACGTCGGGGCTCTCGACGGCGGGCGCGCGATTTCGTCGATCGATTGCCGGGGCTTCAGCCCATCCCGATCGGCGGCAACACGGAAGTCGCGCTCGAAATCCTTGCGGCGGGGCAAAACGCCCGCTTTGTTCCGGTCACAATCATCGTCGGCATTCTTGCTTCCCCCGATTACGGCTAACCAAAACCTTGAAGAAGTGATTGCCATACCGCTGCCCGCGGGCAACACCGGGCATCATTTCACAGGGGTGCTCGGATGTAGCGCGTGATGTAAATCACAGCTTGCTCGCCATAAAGGGAGACCGGCGCCGCCCAAATCCATTTCCGCTCTTCAGGGTGTATTTGTCAGGCATATGGGGTGGTCTGGAAATGGCGCTGCGGGAGGCGGACGATGGGTACCTGACGGCGGCCGGAGCGGGGCCGTCGGCACGGGGGGTGCGGGATGGACGCGGAGCGGCGGCGGAGCGACGGCGGGGGCCGGGCGCTGGGGCTGCGGCTCTGGGTCGCCGTCACCACCCGTCAGGCCCATGAGGCGATGCGCCGGGCGGCGGACGACCCGGCGCGGGCCGCCGCGCTGTCCCAGACGATCCAGCATCTCGCCGCCATCGAGCGCCTGTTGCCCGTTACCGATCCGCTCCGGGGCGACCTCGTCCCCCTGCTGACCGCGCTGAGGCGCCTGCGGCTCGCCCGGCCCCCGGCCGACGTCCCGCCTGCGGATGCTCCGTCGGCCGCCGCCCCGTCGGCTGACGCTCCGTCGGATGACGCTTCGCCGGCCGACGACGCGCTGTCCGGCGCCGTCCGGGACGTGCTGGCCTGGGCCGTGGAGGACGTCCCGCGGTTCACGGGGCTCGTGGTGTGGCTGTGCGACATCGTGAACTACCCGCCGATCTCCGCCGAGGCGGCCGGCGAGGAGGTGGCGGCCCTGGGCCTGGACCGACCGGTCCTCGCCCCGCTGCGCGAGCTGCTGGCCGGCATCCGGTCGGGCGAGGGCGACCCCCGGGAGCTGGCCGAGCGCGTCCGGCGCGGCGCGGAGGCCGCCCGGCGCGCCCTGGTGGCCCTGCCGCCGCACGCGCCAGAACGGGCCCGCGTCGCCAGGCTGCACGCCGCTCTGCTGCTCCAGGCCAACCTCCTGGTGCCCGGGACCATGGACTTCGACGACGTGGACGAGGCCGTCTCGGAGCCGGAGCGGGAGCCCACCGGCCGCTCCGCCCGGCCGGGGCAGTTCGGCCCGGAACAGAGGCTGGTCGAACTGATCGACAGCCTACGGGTGGCCCAGACCGGCGACCTGGCCCGCCTGGAGCAGAGCACCGCCCGGCTCCGGGAGGAGATCGAGGCGTTGCCCGGGGACGACGAGGGGGCCGCGGCCACCCGCCTCGCCCTGGCCGGCGGCCTCGCCGGCCGCCTCCACTCGGCGCTGACGCTCGGCGGCAGCCTCCAGGCCGCCGACGCCGCCCTGGAGATAGCCAGGGAACTGCGCGCCGCCTGGCACCGCGAGGGCACGCCGCCGTCCACGAGCACCCTCAACGCGATGGTGTTCGCGTCCCACCACGAGCTGGCCCGGGCGCGCCGCAGCGGGGACTTCACCGTACTGCCGCGCCTCGTCGGGGAACTGACCGGCCTGTACGCCACCCTGCCGCCCGACCAGGAGAACCGCTTCGCCGTCGCCGCCACCCTGGCCGAGCTCCACCGCGAGCAGGCGGCCCGCGGCCAGGACCCGGCCGGGCTCGGCGCCGCGGCCCGTTACCTCCGGGAGGTGGTGGAGACCGACCCGCGGCGGGTCGCCCCCTTGCTCGCCCCCTACTTCCCGGCCCTGCGGGCCTCCGCGCTCACCCAGCTGATGATGATCGAGCCCGGCCGGGAGGCCGCCGACCACGCCGTCGCGGAGGTCCACCGCACGCTCCGGGGCCCGCAGCCCAGCCCCTACCAGGAACTCCAGCTGCGTTACCAGCTCGGCCGGGCCCTGCTGCACACGGCCCGCCACCTCGACGACCCCGACCTGCTCGACCTGTGCGTCACGGAGCTGGCCCGGGTCCGCGAGCTGATCCGCGGCGGGCAGGGCCTCCCGCACAGCGCCGACGCCCTGGCCCAGCTGTCCGACGCCCACTGGCTGCGCCGCCGGCGCGGGGGCCCGGGCGCCGCCGGGGACCGGGAGGCCGCCCTGGCCACCCGGGGCGAGGCGCTGACCGAACTGTCCGCGGACGTCCTGCTCCAACTCGGCTCCGAACACGGCCTGGCCGTGGCCCGCACCGGGTCGGCACAGGCACTCTGGCTGGCCTACTGGACCACCGTGTGTGACCGCCCGGCCGAGGCGGTGGACGCGCTGGAGCTGGGCCGGGCCCTGGTGCTGCGGGCCGCCGCCGCGTCGCGCGGCATTCCCGAACTCCTCGAAGCCCGCGGCCACCCGGACCTGGCCCGGCAGTGGCGCGTCCAGGCCGCCGCCGACCCGCTGCCGCCCGACACCGCCGTGCCGCCGGCCCCGCCCACCGGGCCGGCGATCCCGGGCGGTCTGCGCCGCAGGGCACTCCACGCGCTGGGCGCGGTCGCCGGCGCGGACGCCCGGAAACTGCTCGCCCCCGCCGACCTGCGCGGGCTGCGGGCCGGCCTCACCGCCGCCGGCGCCGACGCGCTCGTCTACCTCGTCCCCGGGCCGGAACCCGGCATGCCGGGCCTCGCCCTGATCCTGCGCCCCGACACCGACCCCGCGGCGCCGGCCGTCCTGAAGCTGCCGCTGCTGACCCCCGGAAGCCCCCCGCTGGAGCGCTACCTCGACGCCACGGTCAAGCGCTCCCGGGTCCTCGCCGACGACACGGTCCACTCGAGCTGGAAAGCGGCGTGGGACGCGCACTGGGAAGCGGCGCTGCGCGCACTGTGCGACTGGGCCTGGCCCGCCGCGATGGGCCCCGTCCTGGCCGCCGTGGGGCCGCTCCACCAGCCCCCGCGGATCGTGCTGGTGCCGTGCGGGCCGCTCGGCGCGGTCGCCTGGCACGCCGCCCGCACCCCGTACGGGAGCGACGGGCGCGAACACCGCTACGCCTGCGAGGAAGCGGTGCTCAGCTACGCCCCCTCCGGCGCCGAGTTCCTGCGGGCCGCGGCCCGGGACCGGATGCCCGCCTCCGCCGGGCAGGTCCTGGTCGCCGACCCCGACCTCACCCTCCTGTGGGCCGGGATCGAGGCGGAGGCGCTGCACGCGACCTGCTACCCCGACGGCCTGCGCTACGGCGAGTTCCCCACCCCCGGCGCCGGCGACGCGCCGGGCACCCCCGAGGACATCCTCGCCGTCCTCCCCGGCGGCACCTCCCCGGCCGCCGTCCTGCACATCTCCTGCCACGCCCTGGCCGGCCCCGACCCCACGCGCTCGGCGCTCCGGCTCGCCGCCCCGCCGGACGGCCCCGAGGACGCCGGACGCCTGACCGTGGCCCGCATCCTGGACGGCGCCGCCACCCCGCGGCCGGCGGCCGCCGGGCCGCTGGTGGTCCTCAGCGCCTGCGAGACCGACCTGAGCACCCGCGACCACGACGAGGCCCTGACCCTGTCCACCGCCCTGGTCGCCCGCGGCGCGACCGACGTCATCGGCTCCCGCTGGGCCGTCCGCGACGCCGCGACGGCCCTGATGATGGCCGTCTTCCACGACTTCGTCACCAGGCACGGCCTCGCCCCCGCGGACGCCCTGCGCGCCGCCCAGATGTGGATGCTCGACCCGCGTCGCGAGCCGCCGCCCCATCTCCACGGCGAACTCGGCCGCGAAGCCGACCGCGGCGACCTCGACCGGATCCACCTGTGGGCCGCCTTCACCCACCAGGGCAACCCGGCGGCGGCCCGCCCCCGGTGAGGGGGTTTCACGCGACACGTCCGCCGTCCTGCGCCCGGCCCGGCCGCGCGTGGGGGAAGGTGAGCGTGCGGGCGGCGCGCGCCCGCACCGGGCCGAGGGACGAAGGAGCCGCCGTGCGCGACGAGGACGTGCTCATCGTGGGGGCGGGCGCGGCCGGGCTCTCGCTCGCCTACCGGCTGTGCGCCCCACCGCCGCCCGGCGCACCCACCCCCCGGGTGACCCTGGTCGACGCGCCCCCCGGCCCGCTGCGCCCCCCGGAGCGTACCTGGTGCTACTGGGAGCCGCCGGGAGGCGAGTTCGACGAGGCGCTGACCGCGTCCTGGGGGCGGCTGCGGGTACGGGGGCCCGCCGGGGAACCGATCGTCGGCCGCCCGGCCCATCTGCGGTACAAGATGCTCCGCTCCGGTGACTTCGAGGCGTTCGTGGGGCGGCGGCTCGACGGGTGCCCCGGCTTCCGCCGGGTGGCGGCCGCCGTGCACACCGTGGCCGACGGGCCGGGCGGGGCCGAGGCGCGGGGCGCCGACGCCGCCGGGGCCCCCGTGGTGCTGCGGGCCCGCTGGGCGTTCGACTCCCGCCCGCCGCCGCCGTCGCCGCCCGCCCGGACCAGGCTGGCGCAGCACTTCCGCGGCTGGTTCCTGCGCACCGACCGGCCCCGGTTCGACCCGGCCGTCGTGGACCTCATGGACTTCCGCACCCCCCAGCCCCCGCGCGGCACCTCCTTCGGCTACGTGCTGCCGCTCGGCCCCCGGGAAGCGCTCGTCGAATACACCGAGTTCTCCCCGGCACCGCTTGACGACGCGGCGTACGACCGGGCGCTGGCCCACTACGCGCGGCAGCTGCTGGGGCCGGCGCGGTGGGAGGTCGTCGCCGTCGAGCAGGGGGTGATCCCGATGACCGACGCCCGCTTCCCGCGGCGGGCCGGCGCCTCGGTGTTCCGGATCGGCACGGCCGGCGGCGCCACCCGCCCCGCCACGGGATACACCTTCGCCGCCGTCCAGCGGCAGGCCCGGGCCGTCGCGGCCGCCTGGCGGCGCGGGCGCCCCCCGGTGCCCCCGCGCCCGTACCCGGCCCCGCACCGGGTCATGGACGCGGTGCTGCTGCGGGCGCTGGCGGCCGGCCGGGTGGACGGCGCGGCGTTCTTCACCGGCCTGTTCCGGCACGTGCCCATCGAGCGGCTGCTGCGCTTCCTCGACGGGCGGACCCGGCTCGCCGAGAACCTCGCCATCGGCCTGCGCACCCCCGTCCCCGCGATGCTGCGCACCGCCCTCGAACTGCCATGGCTGCGCAGGCGGCCATGACCGTGCTGCGCGACGACGACCTCACTGCGGCGTTCGACCGCGCCGCGCCCGGCTACGACCGGCTGGTGGCCGTCAACCCCGGCTACCACGCCCAGCTGCGGCGCTCCGCCCGGCGGCTGGGCCTGCCGGGGCGGGGAGCCGGGCTGCGGCTGCTCGACCTCGGCTGCGGAACGGGGGCGTCCACCGCCGCGCTGCTCACCGTGGCGCCCGAGGCGGAGATCGTCGCCGTGGACCGCTCGGCCGGCATGCTGGCGCGGGCGGCCGCCAAGCCCTGGCCGGCCGGGGTGCGGTTCGTCCGGGCCCCGGCGGAGGGCCTCGCCGCCGCCGGGGTCGCTGGGCCGTTCGACGCGGTGTTCGCCGCCTACCTCGTCCGCAACGTCACCGATCCGGACCGGCTGCTCGCCACGGTGTACGGGCTGCTCGCCCCGGGCGGGCGGCTGGCCGTCCACGACTACCTCCTCGGCGGCGGCCGCCGGCACCGGGCGCTGTGGACCGCGGTGTGCCGCGCGATCATCCAGCCCGCCGGGGCGCTCACCGGCGCCGTCCGGCCCGGTACGCCTCCAGGGCGCCTGAGCCCCTGTCGACGGTCGACCGTGCTCGCCCCCTCGTTCCTCGGGGCCTGTGCGCGCTCTCCCTTTCACGGCGCACATCAGCGCCTCCGGCGCGGGTGGCGCGCCTCTTCGGGTCACGGCGACCTCTACCGCCATCTGCGGCGCAGCGTGCTGGAGTTCGACACCGCCCCCGCCTTCCGCGACCGGCTCCGGCGGGCGGGCTTCACCCGGGTGCGGGTGCTGCCCGTGCCCGGCTGGCAGACGGGCATCGTCCACACCGTCGTCGGCAGCGTGCCGGACGGGCCGGACGGGCCGGACGACGGAGGCGCGGCGTGCGGCCGACCTCCGGCGGCGCGGCGGCCGGCGCCGAGCCGGACCGGGCCCGCGACCGCCGGGCCCGGGTGCTGCCGCCGCCGCCCGGCCGGCCCCGGATCGCCGGGGCGCCGCCGCGGGTGGCGGTGGCCGGGGGCGGCATCGCCGGCCTCGCGGCCGCCCTCTGCCTGGCGGAACGCGGGGTGCGGGTCACGCTGTACGAGCGCGAGGAGCGGCTCGGCGGGCGGCTCGCGGGGTGGCCGGTGCGGCTGGACGACGGCTCCCGGGCGACCATGAGCCGGGGCTTCCATGCCTTCTTCCGGCAGTACTACAACCTGCGCGGCCTGCTGCGGCGCGCCGACCCCCGGCTGGGCATGCTCACCGCGCTGCCGGACTACCCGCTGCGGCACAGCTCCGGCCGGTACGAGAGCTTCGCCCGGGTGCCGCGCACCCCGCCGCTCAACGCCCTGGGCTTCGTCGCGCTCAGCCCCAGCTTCGGCCTGCGCGACCTGGCGCGGATGCGGCCCGCCGCGGCGCTGCCGCTGCTGGACGTGCGCGTGCCGGAGGTGTACGAACGGCTGGACCGCGTCAGCGCGTGGGACTTCCTGGCGCGCGTCCGCTTCCCCGAGGCCGCGCGCCACCTGGCGTTCACGGTGTTCTCCCGGAGCTTCTTCGCCGACCCGCGCGAACTGTCCGCCGCCGAGCTGGCGCTGATGTTCCACATCTACTTCCTCGGCTCCGCCGAGGGGCTGCTGTTCGACGTGGTCCGCGAGCCCTTCCCGCAGGCCCTGTGGGAGCCGCTCGGCCGCCGCCTCGCGGACCTGGGGGCACAGCTGAGCTGTGCCACGCCGGTGGAGAGCGTGGAGCCCGCGCCCGGCGGCGGGCTGCGGGTCACCGCCGGCGGCGTGACCCGCCCCTACGACGCGGCCGTCCTGGCGCTGGACACCGGCGGGCTGCGGCAGGTGGTGGCCGGCTCGCCCCGGCTGGGCACCAGCCGGTGGCGGGCGGGCGTCGAACGGCTGCGCACCGCACCGCCGTTCCTGGTGTCCCGGCTGTGGCTGGACCGGCCGGTGGCGCGCGGCCGCCCCGGGTTCCTCGGCACCGCCGGCTACGGCCCGCTGGACAACGTCAGCGTCCTGGAGCGCTGGGAGGGGGAGGCCGCCCGCTGGGCCGCCCGCAGCGGCGGCTCGGTGGTCGAACTGCACGCGTACGCCCTCGACCCGGGCGCCGACCGGGAGGCCGAGCAGGACCGGCTCCTCGCCCAACTGCACCGCGTCTACCCGGAGACCCGGGGCGCGCGGATCCTCGGCTCGTGCCACGAGTGGCGGGCGGACTGCCCGTTGTTCCCGGTGGGCGGCCACGCCGGCCGGCCCACGGTCCGCACCCCGGACCCGGCCGTGGTGCTGGCCGGCGACCTGGTCCGCACCGACCTTCCGGTGGCGCTGATGGAGCGCGCGGCCACCACCGGATTCCTCGCCGCCAACGCCCTGCTCGAGCGTTGGGGCGTCCGGGGCGAGACCCTGTGGACCGTCCCCGCCCAGGGCCGCTGCGGACCGCTGCGCGCCTGGGCCGGGCTCGCCGCGCGCTGACCGACCGCCCGGCCGCCCGCCCGGCCGGGACCGCCGCTCAGCCCGGGAAGACCCCCGCGCTGCGCAGCGCCCAGCGGCGCTCCGCGTAGGCCAGGTCGTCGCGCCACAGCCGGCCGGCCGCGGCGCGCATCACGGGCCGCAGCAGGGGCGCCAGGGCGCGCGCGACGGCGAAACCCGGGCGGTCCGAGGCCGCGACGACCGCCTCGATCACCGCCGTACGGGGGTGTCCGGCCGCGTCGGGCGACAGCGGCGTGGCATGCGTCTCGACGACCGAGCCCCGCCCCTCTCCCTCCACGACCCGCATGACGACGGTACGCGGCCCGGGCGCGGTGAACCGCGCCAGCACCGGCACCGTGGCCCGCCCCGCCACCTTGAAGGACACCTCCACGGTGAACCCGTCGCCGTCCGCGGTGTCCTGGCCGGAGGGCGTGTCCACCACCGTCAGATCCACGAAGGAGTACGGGTGGAGCCATGCGCCGTGCCAGGGATCGAGCCGGTTGGCCACCACGTCCTGCGGCTCGCAGCGGCCGACGCCGGTGTAGACGGCGGTCACCGCCTCGGCGGGACGCGGCCGGGCCGGGACGACCGGGCGCTCCAGCGGCGGCTCCCCGCCGGCCCGGTCCAGCCGCACCCAGGCCAGCACGCCGTCGTCGTACGACGGGAAGGGGGACCAGCCCGGCAGCGGTCCGCCGGGGAGCGCCAGCCCGTGCCAGCGGCAGATCAGGGTGCCGCGGCGGACCGGGCCGTCCTTCAGCGGGGCCCCGAGGTGCGGGCACGCCCCGGGGCCGGTCCGCAGCCGGCCGTCGGCGTCGCGCCAGGCGACGACCTCCACCCCGGCGACGGTACGGCCGAACGCGTGCCCCGGCCGGATGTCGCGGGCGGCCGCCAGCACGTACCAGTCGCCGCCGGGCCGGGCCTGGGCGCGTCGCAGCGCCTCGGCGATGAGCCCGGCCCTGGCGTCCCGCCAGGTGGGCCGCTGCCGCTCCCAGGGGACGGGCGCGCGACGCAGCCGCAGCGGATAGCGCCCCCGTGGGGCGCGCCGGTCGGAGTCGGTCATGCGGTGCCCTTCCACCCGGGGGTTCACTGTCGGGGACGCCCGACCGGGGCGGCCGGCCGCGACCGGCCGGCCCGGGCCCGGAGCCGCGCGGCCGCGACCCGGCCGAGACCGTCCAGCGCGACCGCGGCGCGGCTGCGGCGCGGGACCACGGCCCGGCGGTGCACCACCGCGTAGCCGTCCCGCGCGATGGCGTCCAGGATGCCGCCGTACAGCACGAACGCGGTCCGCACACACGGCCGGGACACCGGATCCAGTATGGCCAGGCCCGGGGCCGCCGCCCGGTAGACGCCCCGCGTCAGCCGGGCGGCCGCCCGCAGCGCGGCCACGATGCGCGGGTCGCGGGCGCCGGTCGCGTGGCTCCACTCCAGCAGCTCCCGGTCGACGCCGTGCGCGGCGAGCAGGTCGCCGGGCAGATACACCCGGCCGCGGTCCAGGTCCTCTCCCACGTCCCGCAGGAAGTTGGTGAGCTGGAAGGCGATCCCCAGCGCCGCGGCGTGCGGAGCGGCCTCGGCACGCGGTACGACCGTGCCCAGGACGGGCAGTATCTGCAGCCCGATGACGGCGGCGGAGCCGTGCATGTAGGAGCGCAGGTCCGCGTAGGTCGGGTAGTCGGTGACCACCAGGTCGCTGCGCATGGCGGCCATGAAGTCGGTGAAGTGCCGGTGGTCGATGTCGTACACGGAGGCCGTGTGGGCCAGGGCCCGCACCACCGGCTCCTCGCTCCGCCCCGTCCGCAGCCCCAAGGCCAGCCGCTCCTGGAGCGCGTCGAGCGCGGCGGCCCGCTCGGCGGGACCCGCGCCGCAGCTCAGGTCGTCGACGATGTCGTCGGCCCAGCGGGCGAAGCCGTACAGCGCGTGCACCGCCGGCCGGCGGGCCGGCGGCAGCAGCCGGGTGGCCAGGAAGTACGTCCTGCCGTGCCGCGCGTTGAGCGCCCGGCAGCGGGCGTAGGCGGCGCGCAGCGCCGGGTCGGTGATGCCCGCGGCGGTCAGTTCCCGGCCGGTCACGGCCGACCGCCTCGCTCCGGCGCGCGCCGGCGGGCCGGCGGGCCGGTGATGCGGGCGGCGGCCAGCTTCCCGGAGAGCAGCACCGTCGGCACCCCGACCCCGGGGGTGGTGCCACAGCCGGCCAGCACCGCGTTGGCGACCCCGCGCACCAGGTTGCGGGGGCGGAACGGGCCGGTCTGGGCGAAGGTGTGGGCGGCCGAGAAGGGGGTGCCCGCGGCGTGCCCCTGTGCGCTCCAGTCGGCCGGGGTGACCAGGCACTCCTCCTCGATGGCGGCGCCGAGCCCGGCCAGCCCGCGCCGCTCGAGCTCGGTCAGCAGGCGGTCGCGGTAGCGGGGGGCCAGCTCCCGCCAGGCGCGGGGGTCCGGGCCGATCTCGGTGTTGGGGCAGGGCGCGAGGATGTAGTGCAGATGGCGACCGGGCGGGGCCAGGCCCGGGTCGTGGGTCGTGGGGCGGGTGATCAGCAGCGAGGGGTCGGTCATCAGCGCACCCGCGCGGGTCAGCTCATGGAAGGTGCTCTTCCAGGCGGTGCCGAAGGACAGGGTGTGGTGGGACAGCTGCGGCCAGGTGCGGTCGGTGCCCGCGTGCAGCACCACCGCCGAGGGCGCGTGGCGCAGCCGCAGCGGGCGGCGCGGCCGCCGCCCCAGCAGCCGGTAGGCGACCGGCAGGTCAGGGGTGAGCACCACGGCGTCACAGGGGATCCGCCCCCGGTGGGTGATCACCGCGGTGATCCGCTCGCCCGTGCGCTCCAGGCGGGTGACGCGGTGCCGGTAGCGGAGGTCGGCGCCCGCCCGGGCCGCCGCGTCGGCCAGGGCCCGCGGCAGGGCGTGCATGCCGCCGCGCGGGAAGTACACCCCGGCCACGGTGTCCATGTAGGCGATGACGGCGTACGCGGCCAGCGCCCGGGCCGGCGGCACCCCCACGTACAGGGACTGGAAGCTGAACACCCGGCGCACCCGCTCGTCGGCGAGGAAGCGGCCGAGCCGGGCGTCGAGCCGGCCGAAGCCGCCGAGCGCGGCCAGCCGTGCCACATCGGGGTGCAGCAGCCGCAGCGGCGAGTCGTAGTTGGTGTCGATGAAACGGCGCATCTGGACCGCGTAGAGCTCCTTAAGCCAGGCCCGCAGCCGCCGGTAGCCGAGCGCCTCCCGGGCGCCCGCGAAGCGCCGGACCTCGCTTTCCATGGCCTCGGCGCGGGTGTGCACGTCGAGGTGGTCGCCGTCGGCGAACCGGGCGCGGTAGGCGGGATGCAGCTCGATCAGGCTCAGGTGGTCGGAGAGCCGGTCGCCGACCGCGGCGAGCGCCTCCTCGATCAGGTCCGGCATGGTGAGCACGGTGGGGCCGGTGTCCAGGTGGAAGCCGCCGCGCTCCACGCGGCCGGCCCGCCCGCCGGGCACGGCCGCCCGCTCGACGACGGTCACCTCGCGCCCCGCGCCGAGGAGGTGGAGGGCGGTGGCGAGGCCGGCCAGGCCCGCCCCGACCACCACCACCCGGTCGGTGCGGCCGGGCACGGTCCTCATCGGGCCCGGCCCGCGGTCGGTTCTCCCTGCGCACGGCGCATGAGTCTCCCTTCACGACGTCGGCCGGCCCCCGCATCCGGCCCCGGGCCCCCATCCGGACCTCGGCATTCGGACCCGGCATTCGGACCCGGCATTCGGTTCCCGACATGGGGACAGGTGCCCGCTCGCCGACGATCGCGGTCATGATCCACCCGATCGGCGGACAGGCGGCCGGGCGAAGTCCTGCACCCCTGGGCAAGACGCTGTGCGCTGCTCGGCAAGAGGCGGCGCGGCGCCCGCCCTACCGTGGCCGGGCGCCCTGCCGGGCACAGCCATCCCGAAACGAGGAAAGCGACACATGCCGTACATCACCGTGGGCCAGGAGAACTCCACCCCCATCGACCTGTACTACGAGGACCACGGAAGCGGGCAGCCGGTCGTCCTCATCCACGGTTTCCCGCTCGACGGCCACTCCTGGGAGCGGCAGACGGCCGTGCTGCTCGACGCCGGCTACCGCGTGATCACCTACGACCGTCGCGGTTTCGGGCAGTCGAGCCAGCCGACGACCGGGTACGACTACGACACCTTCGCGGCCGACCTGAACACCGTGCTGGAGACCCTCGACCTGCGGGACGCCGTCCTGGTCGGGTTCTCGATGGGCACCGGCGAGGTCGCCCGCTACGTGTCCGCGTACGGCTCCGCCCGGGTCGCCAAGGTCGCCTTCCTGGCCTCGCTGGAGCCCTGCCTGCTCAAGAGCGACGACAACCCCGACGGGGTGGCCCCCAAGGAGTTCTTCGACGGCGTCGTCGCCGCCGTCAAGGCGGACCGGTACGCGTACTACACCGCCTTCTACAAGGACTTCTACAACCTGGACGAGAACCTCGGCACCAGGATCAGCGAGGAGGCCGTGCGCAACAGCTGGAACGTGGCCGCGGGCGGTGGGTTCTACGCGGCGGCCGCCGCGCCCTCGACCTGGTACACCGACTTCCGCGCCGACATCCCGGCCATCGACGTGCCGGCCCTGATCCTGCACGGCACGGCCGACCGGATCCTGCCCGTCGAGGGCACCGGGCGGCCGTTCCACCAGGCGCTCCCGTCCGCCGAGTACGTGGAGATCGAGGGCGCCCCGCACGGCCTGCTGTGGACCCACGCGGAGGAGGTCAACGCCGCGCTCCTCGCCTTCCTGGCGAAGTGAGCACGGCGAAGTGACCGCGCCCCGCAAGCACCACCACCGCCGGAACGAAGAGGCCCCCATGCAGTTCGGTATTTTCTCGGTGGGGGACGTCACCCCCGACCCGACCAACGGCCGTGACCCCTCGGAGCACGAACGCATCAAGGCGATGGTCGCCATCGCGCTGAAGGCGGAGGAGGTCGGCCTGGACGTCTTCGCGACCGGCGAGCACCACAACCCGCCGTTCGTGCCGTCCTCGCCGACCACGATGCTCGGCTTCATCGCCGCCCGCACCGAGAAGCTGATCCTGTCCACCGCCACCACGCTGATCACCACCAACGACCCGGTGAAGATCGCCGAGGACTACGCGATGCTCCAGCACCTGGCCGACGGCCGGGTGGACCTGATGATGGGCCGTGGCAACACCGGCCCGGTGTATCCGTGGTTCGGCCAGGACATACGGCAGGGAATCAACCTCGCCAAGGAGAACTACGCCCTGCTGCGCCGGCTGTGGCGGGAGGACGTGGTGGACTGGGAGGGCAGGTTCCGTACGCCCCTCCAGGGCTTCACCTCCACCCCCCGGCCGCTGGACGGCACACCCCCGTTCGTGTGGCACGGCTCGATCCGCTCGCCCGAGATCGCCGAGCAGGCGGCCTACTACGGCGACGGCTTCTTCCACAACAACATCTTCTGGCCCACCGACCACACCCGGCGGATGGTGCAGCTGTACCGGCGGCGCTACGCCCACCACGGCCACGGCCGGCCCGAGGAGGCCATCGTGGGCCTGGGCGGGCAGGTGTTCATGCGGAAGAACTCCCAGGACGCGGTACGGGAGTTCCGCCCCTACTTCGACAACGCGCCCGTCTACGGGCACGGGCCCTCGCTGGAGGAGTTCACCGAGCAGACCCCGCTGACGGTGGGCTCCCCCCAGCAGGTCATCGAGCGGACGCTGTCCTTCCGTGAGTTTGTCGGCGACTACCAGCGGCAGTTGTTCCTCATGGACCACGCCGGATTGCCCCTGAAGACCGTCCTGGAGCAGCTGGACATCCTCGGCGAAGAGGTGGTGCCCGTGCTGCGGAAGGAGTTCGCGATCGGCCGCCCGGCCGATGTGCCGGACGCCCCCACCCACGAGACGCTGCGCGCCCGCGGGGAGGTGTCCGCCGCATGAGGCTCGTCGCCGTCTCGGCGGGGCTGAGCACCCCGTCCTCCACCCGTCTGCTCGCCGACCGGCTGGCCGAGTCGGCCGGCGGCGAACTCGAGGCCCGGGGCCACGAGGTGCGGGTCGACGTCATCGAGCTGCGGGAGCTGGCCGTCGCCGTCGCCAACCACCTGGTCACCGGCTTCCCCGCGCCGCCGCTCGCCACCGCGATCGACGCGGTCACCGGCGCCCACGGGCTGATCGCCGTGACCCCCGTGTTCACCGCCTCGTACAGCGGGCTGTTCAAGTCCTTCTTCGACCTGATCGACCCGGAGGCCCTCACCGGGAAACCGGTCCTGGTCGCGGCGACGGGCGGCACGGCCCGCCACTCCCTGGTCCTGGAACACGCCCTGCGCCCGCTGTTCAGCTATCTGCGTGCCGCCCTGGTCCCCACCGCGGTGTACGCGGCCTCCGAGGACTGGGGGTCCGGCGGCGACGACTACACGGAGGGCCTGCCCGCGCGCATCCGGCGGGCGGGCGGCGAGCTGGCCGCCCTCATGGCCGCCCGCCCGGACCGGGAGACGAACGGGGACGACGTGGACGCGCTCGAGCGGCAACTCTCCGACCTGCGGTTCGACTGAGGCGGCCGGCCGCATGGGGATCTCAGTCGTCCAGCCGGAGCCTCTCCCGCAACTGGCCCCGGGAGGTGATCCCCAGCTTCGGATAGATCCGGTACAGGTGGGCTCCGATGGTGCGGTGGGAGAGGTAGAGCTGCTGGCCGATCTCCCGGTTGGACAGCCCGGTCGCCGCCAGCTGCGCGATCTGCAGTTCCTGCGGGGTGAGCAGATCCCAGTCCGCGGGGCTGCTCTGGTCGCCCCGCTCGCCCGCGGAGCGGAGTTCCTGACCCGCGCGCTCGTGCCACGGCTCGGCCCCCAGCGAGGCGAAGCACTCCCGGGCGATCCGCAGCGGCGCCCGGGACTCCATCACCCGGCGCCTGCGGCGCAGCCAGGTGCCGTGGGCGAGCAGGAGGCGGGCCCGGGTGAAGGGGTCCCGGGACAGATCCAGGCCGAGCGCCGCCCGGAACGCCGCCTCGGCGTCCTCGTCGTCGGCCAGCAGAGCGTGGGCGAAGCTCAGGTTCGTCCTGATCAGCCGGGCCGTCGTGGCCGCGGACGCGCCGTCGAGCCGGCTGAGGGCGGCCCGTGCCGCCGTCCTGTCCTCCTCCCGCACGGCGGCCTCGGCGAGCACCGGGATCGCGATGAACTGGAGATACGGGTGGTGGGCGGGGTCCGCGGGGTCGAAGACCCGCCAGACGCAGCCGAACGCCTCGGCGTGACGGCCGGCCGCGAGCGCGATCAGGCCCCGGGTGATCTGGACGTAGGCGAGGTTCGACGGGTTCGCCACGGCGATCACCCCGCGTTCGGCCCGTTCGACGGCGGCCCGCGCCGTCTCCAGCTCCCCGCGCACCGCCGACAGCTGGGCCTTGGCGATGAGCGCGCCGGTGAGCCAGCGGGGCTGGGCGTTCTCCTCCGCGAGCCGGGCGGCCTCGGCCACGCTCGGCAGACCCGATTCCCAGTCCACGGTGTGCGCCGATACGAACGACAGCGACACCAGGGTCTGGGCGAGGAGCCACAGCCGTCCCTGGGCCCGCAGACCGGCCGCCGCGTGACGGAGGAACCCCGCCGCGTGGTCGTAGCCCCCCATCATCGTGGCCGCCGTGCCGAGCGTGGCGGCGGCGAGGGCGTCGTAGCCTCCCTCGCTCTCCAGGCGCTCGAACCGCTCGATCACCGTGGCGCCGCGCTCCAGCGGGGCGGCGCCGGCGAGGACGAACACCAGCTCGGGGTGCAGCTCGGGGACCGGCAGCCGCTCGGCCGCCGCCACCACGCGCTCGCGCATGGCGCGGCCCGGGTCGGACCACCAGCAGCGTCGGGCCGCCGTGCGCAGCAGCCGCAGCGCGAGTCCGGGATCACCGGCGTCCGCCGCCTCCTCCGCCGTGGCGATGAGGAGGCGCAGCCGCGGGACGTTGTTCGACACATCGGTTTCGAGTCCCTCGCGCAGCAGCACCGTCTGGGCCCGCTCCAGCACGTCGAGCTTCAGCGGCGCCACCCGGTGGAGAAGAGCCGATGCCTGGTCCGCCCTGCCGAGTTCCAGAGCCAGTCCAGCGGCCTTGAGCAGGCGTTTCGCCGTGTGCGAAGGGAGCTCGCCCAGCGCGATGGACCGCTCCAGGGCCGCCAGGGCCACGGCCGGCGCGCCCCGCTCCTCCGCCCTGGCGGCGGTCCGGTCCAGCTCCGCGGCGACGGATTCGTCGCGCCGGCCGCTGGCCGCGGCCCGGTGCCAGATCTGACGGTCGGGCTGCCCGTCCAGGACCGCGGCCAGCGCGCTGTGCGCGGTGAGGCGCTCGGTGAGCGAAGCGGACTGCAGGACGGCCGACCGCACCAGGGGGTGGCAGAACCGGATCCGGTATTCGTCCACCGTGACCAGGCCGAGCTCCACCGCGGGGGACACGGAGTCCGGCGCGACATCAAAGCCCGCCAGCACCGAAGCGGCCGCGAGGACCTCGCCCAGCGCCCCCTCGTCGTCGGAGGCCGCGACGAGCAGCACGCTCCGCGTGTCGGTCGGCAGGTCGGACAGCCGCGACGCGAAGGTCTGCTCCAGCCTGGCGGTGAGGGGGACGGCCGAGGAGGTCAGGGCCGCCGCGGCCGCACCCTGCCGGCGCAGCGCGGCGGGCAGCTCGATGACGGCCAGGGGGTTGCCCGCGGCCGCGTCGAGCACCCGGTGCCGCAGTGGCGGATCCAGCCCCGGCTCCACGGCGTCCAGCAGCGCCCCGGCATCGCCCGGGGTGAGCGGGGGAAGCCGCAGTTCGCGCAGTCCGAGGGTGTCCAGGGGCGTGGGGTGTCCGTCGCGGACGCCGAACAGCATCCCCAAGGGCTCGGCCCCGAGCCGGCGGGCCATGAACGCGAGCACGTCCAGGGTCGGCGAGTCGAGCCACTGCGCGTCGTCGACGACCAGCAGCACGGGCGCCCGGCCGGCCGCTTCGCTGAGCAGGTCGAGCGTGGCCAGCGCGATCAGGAAGAGCTGCGGGGGCTGCCCGGCGGGGGGCGGCGCGGCCATGCCGAAGGCCCCCAGCAACGCCTCCGCCTGCACCGGAGGCAGCCGTGGCACCCGGTCCAGCATCGTCCGCGTCAGCTGGTACAGCCCGGCGAACGGCAGATGGGTCTCGGCCTCCACGCCGGACGCGGAGAGCACGGTGAACCCCGAGCGCTCCGCCTGGCGCGCGGCCCGGGCCAGGAGGGCGGACTTGCCGATCCCCGGAGCGCCGCGCACCACGAGGGCCTGGCCCTCCTCGGGCAGCCCGGCCACGAGCGCGTCGAGAACGGTGACTTCCTTCTCCCTGCCGAACAGGTCGTCGTCCGACATCCGACCCGACATGCGTTGACCCCCAGGCCCTGTGCGTTTTGAGCAGGTCCAGTGCGTTTGAGCTGCAGAAACATTCTATGAGGGGACAGCGGGACAAGGTCGCGGGGGGCCGCGCGGGGCGGTGACGGCACACGCCGGGGCCCGGCCCCCACAGTCACTTCGCAGTCATTGTGCCGATGCCCCGGGAGCAGGCAGGAGCCAGGCTCGGGGGAGTGTTTGAAAGTTTGAAAGGCTCCACGATGGCCGCTCCCGACGAGGCGGGCTCCGGCACCATCCGCACGGCCCCGCTGGGCCGGCTCCAGGTCACCACGGTCGAAGGCGACCCGCCGAAGGCCCTGCGGGCCCGGCGGCTCGCCACCCAGGGCGATGAGGACCAGGACGTGGTCGTGAAGCTGTTGAGCAAAGGGAGCGCCCGCCTCCAGCAGGACGCCCGCGATGTGACCCTGCGGGCCGGGGACGTCTTCGTCTACGACAGGGGGCGCCCGTTCCGGCTGACCTTTCCCGAGCGCTTCCGGACCGTCTCCGTCATGATCCCCCGGCGGATGCTGGGGCTGAACGAGACGCAGCTACGGCAGATCACGGCGTCCCCGCTGCGCCCCGACACGGCGCTCGGCGGACTGCTGTCCACCTTCCTGGACAGGCTCGCGGACACGGCGGGAAACTACCGCCCGCACATCGGCGAGCTGCTCGCCCGCAACGTCGTGGACATCCTGACCGTCCTGGCCGACGAGCGGCTCGGCAGCACCTCCACGGACACCTCGAGCGGCGACGCGGCGATGCTGCTGCGCATCCGCGCGTACATCGACCGGCACCTCGCCGATCCGGAGCTGAGCCCGCGGACCATCGCCGGGGCCCACCACATTTCCGTGCGCTACCTGCACAAGCTCTTCGAGGCCGAGGACACCACGGCCGGCCGGTGGATCCAGAGCCGCCGACTGGAGGCGTGCCGGCGGGACCTGGGCCGCCGGGAGACCATGGGCCGCACCATCGCCGCGGTGGCACACGGGTGGGGCTTCGCCAGCGCCGCCCACTTCAGCCGGGTCTTCCGGGCCGCGTACGGGATGTCGCCCAGCGAGTGGCGGGACGCTCACCGCCCCGCCGCCCGGTAGGCCGGCGCGGTCCGGTGGACGGGCAGCAGCCCACCCGCGGGTGGTTGTACCGCTTGCGCCATCGCTTGCGCCATTGCTTGCGCCATTGATGGAAAAGCGCACCTCAAGAGCGTGCCTCAGGTGTCGAAGCGGCGGCGGGAAGCCTCGATATGGGTGAGGTAGGTGTGGGTCCAGCCGCACATTCCGTCGATCGTCCTGCGCAGGGCCCGGCCCGGCTCGGTGAGGGTGTACTCGACCCGCGGCGGCACGGTGGGGTGCACGGTCCGCTCGACCAGGCCGTTGCGCTCCAGCATGCGCAGGTTCTGGGTGAGCATCTTGTGGCTGATGCCCTCGACCTCGTCGCGCAGTTCGCTGAACCGCAGGGTGCGCTCCCCGAGAAACTCGATGATCAGGAGCGCCCACTTGTTGGCGACGTCCGAGAAGATCTCCCGCGCCAGGGAGTCCGCCCGCGCCAGATCCGCTTCCTCGGCCATGCCCCTGAACTGCTTGGTCACCATGAGGTTCCCCAGTCACTGAAAAGTGCGTTCTTCCATGTCAGCGACCACTCTCTTACGGTTCCCGAGTAACCACAAGAGACCGAGAGGCGGGCAGTATGGCCATCACTCTGATCAACCCCAGCGGATTGCCGGAGATCGACGCGTACCGGCAGGTGTCGATCGCGACCGGGTCCAAGCTGGTCTTCATCGCCGGGCAGGTGGCCTGGGACGCCGACGGGGTCACGGTCGGCGAGGGCGACCTCGCCGCGCAGGTCGAGCGGTGCTACGTCAACATCGGCGCCGCCCTGGCCGGGGCCGGCGGCTCCTTCGACGATGTGGCGAAGCTGACCGTCCACGTCGTCGACTGGAGCCCCGACAAGATGCCCCTCCTCCTGGAGGGGATGGCCCGGGCGGCCGCGACACTGGGGGTAACCCCGGTGCCGCCGGCCACGCTGATCGGGGTCGCGGCGCTGGACGTACCCGAGCATCTGGTCGAGGTGGAGGCCACCGCGGTCATCGACTGACCCGTCCCCACGCCCCGCCGCTGAGTCGCCGTGTCCGTCAGGGCCCTCCGGTCAGGAACCTTGGAAGATCGTCGTGCACAGCAGCGTCCGGCCGTCGTCCACCAGCCAGGCCCAGTAACGCCTCCGGTCGTTCGGCCCCTCCACGCAGTTGCGGGCACTGGCACCCGCGGGCGCCTGGTAGACGCCGGAGATGTGCATGATCTGGTTGTAGGCGGAGGGGACGCGCCGCGCCCGGCAGTCCACGGCCGTCATCGGGCCGATCGAGATGCTGTCGCCGGACTGAGTGCCGAGTACGCAGTAGTTCTTGAGGTAGATGCGGCTGACGCAGAGCTTCGTGGTCTCACCCGACACGGATGAGGCGTACGTCCACGACGCCTTCCCGGTGCCGCTGGGGCAGACGCTGTCCGAGGTGCTGGTGACGCGGACGAGCCCCGCCCACTGGCTGCCGCAGGACACCGGGGTCGGCGGCACATCGGCGCTCCAGTCGATGACGTTCCCGCGGCGGCCCGTGTCGTAGACGGGCAGGCAGTCACCGACCGAGACGGCCTTGAACGCCTCCTCGGTCGGGTCGGGGGTGGGGGAGGAGGTCTCCGGGTCGGGCTCCTCGGTCGTGGGCTCGCTGGTGGTGTCCGCGCTCGAATCCCCGTCCGTCTCCGGGGTGTCGGCGTACGGGGTGCCGGTGTCCGGATCGGTGGCGTACGAGCCGCCGCCGGTCGGGGAGGGGCTCTCGGACGAGCTGTTCGACGAGCCGGCCTGGGAGTCCGGGCTGTCGCCACCCTTCCAGGGCTGCCAGGCCAGGAGTACCAGTGCGAACACCAGCAGGACGGCCAGTGCGAGGCCGCCGCCGGACGAACCCCCCTGACCGGTCCTGCCACTTGACGCGGAGGTGGCCGGTTTCTCCCGCGTCCCGGCGCCGCCCGTGTTCCCCCCTTTCCCGCCGCTCCCGGCGCTCCCGGGTTTCCCAGTGCTCCCGGGTTTCCCGGCGCTCCCGGCGCTCCCGGCGCCCGCGGCGCCCGCGGCGCCCCCAGTGCTCCCGGCGCCCCCCGTGGCCGCGGCTTTCCCGGGTCGCCCGGCCTTGCGCCGCTCCTCGGCCTGCCGCGCCTTGGCGCGCCTGGCGGCCTCGGCCAGGTCGCGCATCTCCTGCTGCCTGACCTCGCGGGTCTCGCGCGCCCGCTGCTCCCGCTCCCGCCGCGCCGCCCGCTCCCGGGTGTCGAGGAGGGTGGGCGCGGGCGGGGGGACCGGTCGGGTGTGCTCGTCGGACATCGCGGCCGCGGCGCCGCGGTCCGCGTCCAGCGCCCGCCCGTGGGCCTCGTACGCGTCGATCAGCGCCGTCCACCGCACCGGCAGCCAACGCTGCTCACGCCCCCGTCCGGACGCCCCGTCGGCCTTCTCCAGGAAGCGCACCAACAGGTCTTCGAGCGTGGGGCGCAGGCCGGGGTCGATGGCCAGGCAGGGGCGGATCAGCGGGTCGAGCTCCGGCGGCAGGCCGGCCAGGTCGAGCGTGCCGGTCTGCACCCGGGCCAGCCGCTGGAGGGGTCCGTCGTCGACCTCGGGGTAGGGGGCGCGCCCCACGGCGAGGTGGAAGAGCGTCGCGCCCAGCGAGAACACGTCGGAGGCCGGGGTGGAGCGTTGGCCGAGCGCCTGTTCCGGCGAGGTGTAGTCGATCGTGCCCAGCGTCAGCGAGGTGGTCGTCTTGTCGATGGCGTGCGAGATGCCGAAGTCGATGACCAGCGGGCCGGTGAGCGGCAGCAGGATGTTCTGGGGTTTGACGTCGCGGTGCACGACACCCTTGTCGTGCAGGGCGAGCAGGGCCTGCGCGGCGCCCGCCGCGACCCAGGGCAGGGCGGACGGCGGCAGCGGCCCCGCCTCGCGGACCAGGTCGCCGAGGGAGGGCGCCGGGACGTACTCGATGGCCATCCAGGGCCGCCCGGCCCGCGCGTCGGCGTCGACCACCCGGGCCGTGTAGGCGCTGTCGACCCGCCGGGCCAGCTCCACCTCGCGCGCGAACCGCTTCCGGTCGGGCTCGCTGACCACGCCCTCGGCCAGCAGGGTCTTGACCGCGACGAGCGGGCCGTCCGGGCGGGACCGCGCCAGGTAGATCCGCCCCATGCCGCCCGTGGTGAGCCGCCACAGAAGCCGGTAGGACCCGAGCCGCTTCGGATCGTCCTCACCGAGCGGCCTGATGCCGATTCCGGCCATCCCCCGTCATCCTCCCCCGTAGTCCCGCCGCGCGGTGATGCGGCATTCGAGTGTGCTGCATCCCGGGGCGGCGGGACAACCGTGATCCATTTCCGGAAACATTTCGGGACCAGCCAGCTGAATCCCGTTGTCGCAAGCGGGTGTTGGCGATCCCGTCCGAGAAGGCAGAGTTCAGCGGGGAAGCGGTGGGGGAGGTGGGGCACGTTCCTTCCGGAATCGTTCCGGAAGAAAGCGTTGACGTTGCGTCAGCTCCGCAGGATACTCCGCTTCGCCCGCACCGGCCTCTCCCGCCGACCGGCGCCGACCAGCACACCGACGGACGGGCACCCCGACCTGTGCTCCTGGAGGAAAAATGCTCGGAAGCGCGCGCAACCGCATACGGATCGCACTCGTCGCCGCGGCCACGGCCGCCCTGGCGGCCTTCTCGGTGGCCCCGTCCCCGGCGGCCACGCCCGGGGAGGCGCGTGGCGGCACGGCCTGGGCCAACTGCCCCGGCGGATACGTGGGTCTGACCTACGACGACGGACCGAACCCCGCCTCGACACAGGCGCTGCTGAGCGCCCTGCGGGCGGGTGGCGCCAAGGCCACCTTCTTCATCTGGGGGCAGCACGCCGAACAGTACCCGGACCTGCTCAGGGCCGAGCAGGCGGCGGGCATGTGGATCGCCAACCACACCGCCACACACGCCCACCTCACCCAGATCGGCGAGCCGGCCGCGTACAACGAGATCGCCACCGCCCAGAACACCGTCCGGCGCATCACCGGACAGTCGCCCACCCTTTTCCGGCCGCCGTACGGCGAGACCAACGCGCAGGTCAAGTCGGACGCCGCCCGCCTCGGGCTGACCGAGGTCCTGTGGAGTGTGGACTCCCAGGACTGGAACGGCGCCGGCACCCAGCAGATCGTCCAGGCCGCGGCCGGCATGCGGGCGGGCGGCATCATCCTCATGCACGACGGTGGCTACCAGACCACCGTCAACGCCGTGCCGCAGATCCTCAGCGGGCTCGCCTCGCGAGGGCTGTGCCCGGGCAGGATCACCGCGGGAGCCGGCGGCACCGCGGTCGTCACCGCACCCTGAACGGCACTCCGAACGGCCGCTGCCCGAACGTCAGTTCCCGGCCACGGGGTGAGGAGCGTCCGCGCGCGGGGCGCACCGGGCGACCACCGCCACCGCCTGCTCGATCCGGGCGTCGGTGAGGTCCCCGCGCGCGGTGAGCCGCAGCCGGGAGAAGCGGTCGGGAACGGAGGGCGGCCGGAAGCAGCCGACCGCCACCCCCGCCTCCCGGCAGGCGCGCGCCCACGCCACGGCCGCCTCGGGCGACGGCGCGCGGACCGACACCACGGCCGCGTCGGGCACGCTCGCCTCGAGCCCCGCGGCCGTCAGGCCCGCGGACAGCCGGCGGGCCACCTCCCTGGCCCGCGCGGCGCGCTCCGGCTCCTCGCGCAGCAGCCGCAGGGCGCCCAGGGCCGCCCCCACGCTCGCGGGGGCGAGCCCGGTGTCGAAGATGAAGGTGCGGGCCGTCTCCACCAGGTGCCGGACGACCCTGCGGGGGCCCAGGACGGCCCCGCCCTGCGACCCCAGGGACTTCGACAGCGTCACCGTCGCCACCACATCCGGTGAGCCGGCCAGCCCGGCGGCCGCCAGGGCCCCGGCCCCGCCGTCCCCCACCACGCCCAGGCCATGGGCGTCGTCCACCAGCAGCGCGGCGCCGTGCGCGCGGCAGGCCCCGGCCAGCTCCGCCAGCGGCGCCGCGTCGCCGTCCACCGAGAACACCGAGTCGGTCACCACCAGGGCCCGGCCCCCGTCGCGCCCCGCGAGCGCGGCGCGCACCGCGTCCGGATCGCGGTGCCCCACGGGCGCCACCTCCGCCCGGGAGAGCCGGCAGCCGTCGATGAGCGACGCGTGGTTGTACGCGTCGGCGACGATCAGCGTGCCCGGTCCGGTCAGCGCGGTCAGCGCGGCGAGGTTGGCCGCGTATCCGGAGGAGAAGACCAGCGCGGCCTCGGCCCCGCAGAACGCGGCGAGCTCCTCCTCCAGTTCGGTGTGCAGCTCCGTGGTGCCCGTGACCAGCCGTGACCCGGTGGCGCCGGCGCCCCAGCGCAGCGCCGCGTCGGCGGCCGCCCGCACCACCCGGGGGTGGCGGACCAGCCCCAGGTAATCGTTGCTCGCCAGATCCAGCAGCGGGTCCACGGCCGGCCGGGGACGCGGGCGACGGGTCAGCCCGGCCCGGGCACGCAGCTCCGCGCGCCGGTCGACCCAGTCGAACACCGCCGCGGGGTCGGGGGCGGCGCCCTCCGGGCGGGCACGGTGGGATTCCGGACTGGTCGGCTGGACGGTGCGGTTGGCCATGGCGGAACTCTGACACGCATCCGGGGACACGCTCCAGGCAGGCCCAGCCGCGTCGCCGTGGATACCGGGTGATACCGCGCACATCATGCCGACGGCCGACCGCTCACGTGTTAGCGTCCGGGCGTGATCACCCCGGCCCTGGAGGGCCTCGACCTGTTCGGCGAGGGCTTCGTCCGCGACCCGCACCCCTGGCTCGACCTGCTCCGCGCCCAGGCGCCGGTGCATCACGACGCCCGCACCGGACTCTGGCTGATCAGCCGTCACCGGGACATCCGCCGGGTGCTGCTCGCCCCGGACGCCTTCCGCCCGGACAACGCCCAGCACGCCGTCACCCCGCTGCCGGTGGCCGTGCTGCGGGTGCTCGCCCGGGCCGGCTTCCAGCTCCCGCCCGCGCTCGCCAACAACGGCACCGCCAGCCACCCCGGCCTGCGCCGGGTGGTCACCCGGTTCTTCAACGGCCGGCGTGTCGCGGCGGCGGTGCCGGTGATCGAGCGCATCGCCGACGAGCTGCTCGAGGAGGCACGGGCCCGATTCGACGCCACCGGCGGCTGCGACCTGTTCGCCTCCTACGCGCAGATCCTCCCCTGCCGGGTGCTGATGGAGCTGCTGGGCATCGAGGGCATCGACCCGGCCACGCTGATCCGCTGGAGCGACGCCTCGCTCGAGCTGTTCTGGGGCCGGCCGACCCTGGACCGCCAGCTCGAACTCGCCCCGCTCGTCGGCGAGTTCCACCAGTGGCTGACCGGGACGGTGCGCGGCGGCAGGGCCCCCGCCGACTCGTTCGTCGGGGCGCTCGCCCGGCACCGTCTGCCCGACGGCGAGCCGTTGGACCCGCAGACGGCGGTCGGCGCCTGCTTCTTCGTGTTCATCGCCGGACAGTCGACCACCGGACAGCTCCTCGCCACCGTGCTGCGCCGGGCGCTCACCGAGCCCGGCCTGTGGCCGCGCCTGGCGCACGAGGAGGCGCTGGCCGGGGCCTGGGTGGAGGAGGTGCTGCGGCGCGAGCCGCCGGTGACCACCTGGCGGCGGATCACGGCACGGCCCGTGCAACTGGGCGGGAGGGAGCTGCCCGAGGGCGCGCGGCTGCTCCTGATGCTCATGGGCAGCGGATCGGATCCGGAGGTCTTCGCGGCTCCCGAGCGGATGTGCCCGCACCGGGCGGAGGTCCGCCACCATCTGGCCTTCGGCGTCGGCAGCCACCGCTGCCCCGGCGCTTCCCTGGCGCGCACCGAGGCGGCGGTGGCACTGCGGGCGGCGGCCCGCGGCCTGCCACGGGCGCGCCTCGCCGCACCGGCGCAGGAGCCGCCGATGCTCGGCCTGCTGTCCTTCCGGGCCCCGCTACGGGTGGCGGTGACCGCGGGGGCTGGGAACACCCCCTAGCACTTACGGGTTGCGGGCGGCCACGGCGCGGCGGACCCCGTAGGCGGTGGCGCCGCAGGCCAGCACCGCGGTCCCCGAGACGACCGAGGAGAGCGGGAGCGCGAAGGCCAGCGCCAGGCAGCCGGCCAGTCCGACGGCGGGGATCAGCCGGTTGGGCCGTCCCTCGTCCCGGGTGAGCGTCCAGGCGGAGGCGTTGGCGACGGCGTAGTAGGCGAGCACCCCGAAGGACGAGAAGCCGATCGCCCCGCGCACGTCCGCCGTCGCGGCCGCCACCGCCACCACGGCGCCCACCAGCAGCTCGGCCCGGTGCGGCACCTTGAAGCGCGGGTGGACGGCGGCCAGCGCGTGGGGCAGATGGCGGTCACGCGCCATGGCCAGGGTGGTGCGCGAGACGCCGAGGACCAGCGCGAGCAGCGAGCCGAGCGCGGCCACGGCGGCCCCGGCGCGCACGACCGGGGCCAGCCCGCCGGCGCCCGCCGCCCGGACCGCGTCCGACAGCGGTGCCGCGGACTGCGCCAGTCCCTTCGGGCCGAGGACGGTCAGGGCGGCGACGGCGACGGCGGCGTAGACCACCAGGGTGATGCCGAGGGCGAGCGGGACGGCCCGGGGGATGGTGCGCGCCGGGTCGCGGACCTCCTCGCCGAGCGTGGCGATACGGGCGTAGCCGGCGAACGCGAAGAACAGCAGGCCCGCCGCCTGGAGCACCCCGCCGGGGGTGGCGTCCGAGCCGACGTCCAGCCGGGCCGCGTCCGCGGCGCCGGACGTCACGGCGGCGACCACCACGGCGGCGAGCACCGCCAGGACCACGGCGACGATGGCGCGGGTCAGCAGCGCGGACCTGTGCACCCCGGCGTAGTTCACCGCGGTCAGCGCCACCACCGCGGCCACCGCCACGGCGTGGGCCTGACCCGGCCACACATAGGAGCCGACCGTGAGGGCCATGGCCGCGCAGGAGGCGGTCTTGCCGACCACGAAGGCCCACCCGGCCAGATAGCCCCAGAAGTCGCCGAGGCGTTCGCGGCCGTAGACGTAGGTGCCGCCGGAGGCCGGGTAGCGGGCCGCGAGCCGGGCGGACGAGGTGGCGTTGCAGTACGCGACCACGGCGGCGAGCGCCAGGCCGAGCAGCAGACCGGAGCCGGCCGATCCCGCCGCGGGGGCCAGGGCGGCGAAGATCCCGGCGCCGATCATCGACCCCAGCCCGATCACCACGGCGTCCGGCACCCCGAGCCGACGGTGCAGTTCGCCGGGTATCCCGGTGGCGGTCGACGGCTTGTTCATGGCCCACTCTCCCGGCGGCACGGCCGCGGACGTCACGCACTCCGATGTCGGGAGACGATACGTGAGCCCCGTCCCTCCCGGGTCGCCCAGAGGCGGGCGCGCTCCACCGGGGCGCGGCCGACCGGGCTCACAGGCAGTGGCGGACGAGCCACTCGTCCGGGTCGTAGTGGTCCCTGGCGGGGTCCGGCGCCGTGGCCGCCCGCTCCTCGACCGTGTCCTCCAGGCGGATCCGCTCCGGCAGCGCGCCGAACCGCGCGCGGCGCGCCGCCTCCGCCTCGTCCGGCACTTCCCGTGTCCGCGACATCTCGTCGCCCCCTTGTCACCTGTCCGACTGGTGACGATGATGCGGGCCGATGCGTCACCTGTCAAGGTGGTGACGATTCTTGCGGCGGCTCGGGTCACCCGCCAGGATGGTGACGTGAACCCGGACCATGTCTTCCTGTGCGGAAACCCCGCTCTCGACTTCGCCGCCACGCTGCGGGCCCGCCGTTCGTCGCGGTTCGAGCTGTTGGTGTCGCCGGACCGGCTGGCCGCCTGGTACCTCGAATCCGGGATCGTCGACGCCGTCTCCGCCGCCCGCGAGGCCGACGTCGAGCGGGCGATCGCCGTACGGGAGGCCATCTACCGCCTGGTGACCGCCCGCCTCGCCGGCGCGGCGTACGACACGGAGGCGCTCGCCACGGTGAACGAGGCGGCCCGCAGGCCACCGGCGACGCCCCAGCTCACCGCGGCGGGCCGCCGGACGGAAGCGACGCCGGACGAGGCGCTCTCCACCGTGGCGCGGCACGCCGTCGAACTCCTCGGCGGCCCGGACGTACCGCTGCTCAAGGAGTGCGGCAACCCCGAGTGCACCCGCGTCTACATCGACCGGTCGCGCGGCATGCGCCGGCAGTGGTGCGGCATGGAGTCCTGCGGGAACAGGCTCAAGGCGGCGGCCTACCGCGCCCGCAAGCGCCAGGCCGCTTAAGGCCCCCGCCGCGCGCTGACCCGCCGCGGAGGCGGCACGGCGCGGAACGCCGCCGACGACCGGGCGCCGCCTTCCTGCCGAGGCCGGTCCGCGCGGACCGTGCACCATGGGAGGTGCGGGGCACCCGGTCGTGCGCGTCGTGCCGCGCGGGGTACCTCCCAGCGGCAGCTGGGGGGAGGACTGGAGTCCGCCGATGGCTCGTGGACGGTTGCGGATCTACCTCGGGGCGGCGCCCGGGGTCGGCAAGACCTACGCCATGCTCCAAGAGGGCCGGCGGCTGCGCTCCCTCGGCGCCGAGGTGGTCATCGGCCTGGTCGAGCCGCACGGGCGACGCCCGACCGCCGCGCTGGCCGACGGCCTGGAGACGGTGGACCGCCGCACGCTGGTCCACCGGGGCGTGCCGCTCACCGAGATGGACCTCGACGCGGTCCTGGCCCGCCGCCCCCAGGTCGCCCTGGTCGACGAACTCGCGCACACCAACGTGCCGGGGTCGCGCCACACCAAGCGGTGGCAGGACGTCGAGGAACTCCTCGCCGCGGGCATCGACGTCGTCACCACCCTCAACGTCCAGCACCTGGAGTCCCTGAACGACGTCGTCCGGCAGATCACCGGCGTCACCCAGCGTGAGACCCTGCCCGACGAGGTGGCGCGCCGCGCCGACCAGATCGAGCTGGTGGACCTGCTGCCCGAGACGCTGCGCCGGCGCCTGGTGCACGGCGACATCTACCCCGCGGACCGCGTCGAGGCGGCACTCACCCACTACTTCCGGCTCGGCAACCTGACCGCGCTGCGTGAGCTGGCGCTGCTGTGGCTCGCCGATCGCGTGGAGGAGGGCCTCCAGCGCTACCGCGCCGAGCACGGCATCACCGCCCCCTGGGAGACCCGCGAGCGCATCATGGTCGGCCTCACCGGCGGCCCGGAGGGGGAGACCCTGATCCGCCGCGCCGCCCGGATCACCGCCCGCACCCCGGGCAGCGAGCTGCTGGCCCTCCACGTCGTGCCCGGTGACGGGCTGACGCACGGCGACCCGACCGCGCTCTCCGCCCAGCGGGGGCTCGTGGAGTCGCTGGGCGGCAGCTACCACCAGACCACCGGCGAGGACATCCCCCAAGCGCTGCTGCGGTTCGCCGAGGCCGAGAACGTCACCCAGATCGTGCTGGGCGCCAGCCGGCGCGGCAGGCTCTCCCTGCTCCTGCGGGCGGGCGTGGGGCAGCGGACGATCCGCGACTCCGGCCCCATCGACGTCCACATCGTCACCCACGAGGCGGCGGCGGGGACTTTCGCGTCCCGACCGCCCCGGCCCGCCGCGCGCGGCTCCGGGCCGGCCCGGAGCTGGTCCGCGTTCGCCGCGGCCGCACTGCTGCTGCCCGCGCTGACGCTCGTACTCACCGCGGCGCGTGGGAGCCTCGGCCTGCCCGGCGCCCTGGTGCTCTACATGCTCGTCGTCGTCCTGACCGCCCTCGTCGGCGGGCGCGGCCCCGCACTGCTCACCGCCGTCGCGGCGAGCCTCCTGGCCGACTACTACTTCACCCTCCCCCTGCACTCCATCGACGTCGCGCGGACCGTCGACATCGTCGTGCTGATCGTCTTCCTCGCCGCCGCGTGGCTGGTGGGCACCGCGGCGGGGGCGGCCGCCCGGCACACCCGCCAGGCCGTCCGGGCGACCTCCGAGGCCCGTGCCCTGAGCCGGATGGCGGTGGCCATGATGCGTGGCCAGGACCTGCCGGCCCTGCTGGAACAGGTGCGGGAGAACTTCTCGCTGGCCTCGGTCAGCCTGCTCGAACGCGCCCCGGAGCCCGGCCCCGAACCCCGCTGGTACGTCGTCGCCAGCACCGGCGACCGGCCGCCCGAGCGGCCGTGGGACGCGGACGTCGAGGCCCCCGTCGACGACCGTCTCACCCTGGCCGCCCGCGGTCGCGGTCTGAGCGGCGACGATCTGCGCCTCCTCACCGCGTGCGCCGCGCAGCTCGGCATCGCCCACGCCCACGGCCGGCTCACCCGGCACGTCGCCGAGACGGACACCCTCGCCGCCGCCGAACGCACCCGCGCCGCGCTGCTCCTCGCGGCGGGACACGACCTGCGGGCCCCGCTGGGCGCGGCCGAGGCGGCGCTCGGACGGCTGAGCGATCTGGTCCGGGCGGGCGGGCCGGGCGGCCAGGGTGGCCCGGGCGGCGGCCCGGACGGCGAGGCGGCCCACCTCCTGAGCTCCGCCTCCGCGTCGGTGCGCCGGGCCGGGGCGCTGGTCACCGACCTCGACGACCTGAGCCGGCTGCACGCCGGGGCGCTGGACCTCTACCTGCGCCCGGTCGACCTGGACGAAGCGCTCACCGCGGCCCTCGACGACCTCGGCCCGGGCGGCCACGGCATCGTGCTGAGGCTGCCGCCCCAACTGCCCGACGTCATCGCCGACGCCGCCCTCCTCACCCGGGTGCTGACCACCCTCGCCGCCGACGCGCTGCGTCACAGCCCGCCCGACGCCCCGCCGACCCTCATCGCCGAAACCCAGCCCGACCGGCTGACGGTCCGGATCGCGGACGGCGCCATCGGCGCGCCGGCGAACGGCGGGGCGGTCACGGACCGCCCGGGCGACAGCCTGCCCCTGCGGCTGTCGCGCGACCTCATCGAGGCCATGGGCGGCGCCCTCGACACCACGACCACCACCGGCCACGTCTTCGCGGTGACCCTCACCCTGCCCACCTCGGCCGGGCGCCCCGCTCCGGCCCCGGACCACCAGGGCCGGGGCATCTGATCCCGTTCACCCGACCGGTCGTAAGAGATGCGTCAAAGGTGTACGAGTGGCCGTAAGGGAGCCGTCAACGACGGCCAAAACCGGCCACAGGGGCGATTTCCTCGACTCGTCAGTTCTTGTTCTCCGTATCTCACTAGGAGCTCGCGATGGCCGACGTGGCCTTCGTCGTCACCACGCTCGCGGTGTTCGCGCTCGTGGCTCTCGTCGCCAAGGGGGTGACGAAGCTGTGACCGCCGAGAACATCGTCGGCCTCGTCGTGGCCGTCGCCCTGCTGGGCTATCTCGTCCTCGCCCTGATCTTCCCGGAGAGGTTCTGAGCCCCGTCATGAGTCCCGTTCTGGCCGGCGTGCTCCAGATGCTCGCCCTGATCGCGGCGCTGGCGCTCGCCTACCGTCCCCTCGGCGACTACATGGCCCGGGTCTACTCCTCCGACAAGCACCTGCGGGTCGAGAAGTGGATCTACAAGGGGATCGGTGCCAACCCCGACACCGAGATGCGCTGGCACGCGTATCTGCGCGCCGTGCTGGCCTTCTCCGCCGTCGGTGTCCTCTTCCTGTACCTGCTGCAGCGGCTCCAGGGCGTGCTGCCCGGCTCGCTCGGCTTCGCCTCCATCGACCCGGACCAGGCGTTCAACACGGCCGCGTCCTTCGTGACCAACACCAACTGGCAGTCGTACGCCGGCGAACAGGCCATGGGCCATGTCGTGCAGACCGCCGGGCTGGCCGTGCAGAACTTCGTCTCGGCCGCGGTGGGCATGGCGGTGGCCGTGGCGCTGGTGCGGGGCTTCGCCCGCTCGCGCACCGGAGAGCTGGGCAACTTCTGGGCCGACCTGGTGCGCGGCACGGTGCGGGTGCTGCTGCCGATCGCCGCGGTCGCCGCGGTCGTCCTGGTGGCGTGCGGCGCGCTGCAGAACTTCTCCGGCATCCATGAGGTCGGCCAGTTCATGGGCGGCTCGCAGCAGTGGAACGGCGGTGCGGTCGCCTCCACGGAGGCCATCAAGGAGCTGGGCACCAACGGCGGCGGCATCTTCAACGCCAACAGCGCCCACCCGTTCGAGAACCCCACCCCGTTCACCAACCTCTTCGAGATCTTTCTGATCCTGGTGATCCCGTTCTCGCTGACCCGGACCTTCGGCGTCCTGGTCGGCTCCGTCAAGCAGGGGTACGCGATCCTGGCCACGATGGCCGTCATCTGGATCGGCTTCGTCACCCTGATGATGTGGACGGAGTTCGCCCACCGCGGCCCGGCGCCGGAGATCGCGGGCGGGGCGATGGAGGGCAAGGAGGTCCGCTTCGGCGTCGGCGCCTCGTCCCTCTTCGCGGCCTCGACCACGCTCACCTCGACCGGTGCCGTGGACTCCTTCCACTCCTCCTTCACGGGCCTGGGCGGCGGCATCACCATGCTCGGCATGATGCTCGGCGAGATCGCGCCCGGCGGTGTGGGCTCCGGCCTCTACGGCATCCTGATCATGGCGGTGATCGCGGTGTTCATCGCCGGTCTGATGGTCGGCCGTACGCCCGAGTACCTGGGCAAGAAGATCGGCACCCGCCAGATCAAGCTGGCGGCCCTGTACATCCTCGTCACGCCGGCCCTGGTGCTCGGCTTCACGGCCGTGTCCATGGCGCTGCCCACCCCGCCGCACTCCATCCTCAACACCGCGGCGGGCTCGGTGGACCACAGCGGGGCGCACGGGTTCTCCGAGATCCTCTACGCCTACACCTCCGGGGCCAACAACAATGGCTCGGCCTTCGCCGGCCTGGGCGCGGACACGCCGTGGTTCAACACCACGATCGGCCTGGCCATGCTGCTCGGCCGGTTCCTGCCGATGGTGTTCGTGCTGGCGCTGGCGGGCTCGCTGGCGGAGCAGAAGCCGGTCCCGGCCACCGCGGGCACCCTGCGCACCGAGAAGCCGCTGTTCACCGGCCTGCTGGCGGGCGCGATCCTGATCATCACCGGTCTGACGTACTTCCCGGCGCTCGCGCTGGGCCCGCTCGCCGAGGGGATGGCGGCATGACCACCCGTACCGACAAGCACGAGGACGCGATGTCCACAGCCACTCCCACCCCGGCGCCGCACAGCGACGTATCCGCCGCGCACAGGGCCACCGCGGGCCGCGTCGGCGGGGGCCTGTTCGACCCCGCGCAGCTCGTCAGATCGCTGCCGGACGCCATCCGCAAGCTCGACCCGCGGGTGATGGTCGCCTCGCCCGTGATGTTCGTGGTGCTGGTCGGCTCCGTCCTGACCACGGCCTTCTCGTGTCTCCACCCGACCGAGTGGTTCGGCTGGGCGATCAGCGCCTGGCTGTGGCTGACCGTGATCTTCGCGAACCTCGCGGAGGCGGTCGCCGAGGGCCGCGGCAAGGCGCAGGCCGACACCCTGCGCAAGGCGAAGACCGACACGGTCGCGCGCCGGCTCACCGGTGCCGCCGAAGAGCGTGTGGCGGGCACCGAGCTGCGCATCGGCGACCTGGTGGTCTGCGAGGCGGGCGATGTCATCCCCGGCGACGGCGACGTCGTCGAGGGCGTCGCCTCGGTGGACGAGTCGGCCATCACCGGCGAGTCGGCACCCGTCATCCGGGAGTCGGGCGGCGACCGCAGCGCCGTCACCGGCGGGACCAAGGTGCTCTCCGACCGCGTCATCATCAAGATCACCGCAAAGCCGGGGGAGACCTTCATCGACCGGATGATCAACCTCGTCGAGGGCGCCGCCCGGCAGAAGACGCCCAACGAGATCGCGCTGAACATCCTGCTCGCCTCCCTGACGATCGTGTTCCTCCTCGCGTGCGCCACGCTGCCGCCGTTCGCCGAGTACGCGGGCACCCACCTGACCATGGTCGTCCTGGTGGCCCTCCTGGTCTGCCTGATCCCGACCACGATCGGCGCGCTGCTGTCCGCGATCGGCATCGCCGGCATGGACCGCCTGGTCCAGCGCAATGTGCTCGCCATGTCCGGACGGGCCGTCGAGGCCGCCGGCGATGTGTCCACCCTGCTGCTCGACAAGACCGGGACCATCACGCTCGGCAACCGCCAGGCGGCGGAGTTCGTGCCGGTCCGCGGCACCACCGAGGCCGAGGTCGCGGACGCCGCGCAGCTGTCCTCGCTGGCCGACGAGACCCCCGAGGGCCGCTCCATCGTGGTCCTCGCGAAGGAGAAGTACGGGCTGCGGGAGCGGCACCAGGGCGAGCTGAGCGGTGCCGAATGGGTCGCCTTCACCGCCCAGACCCGTATGTCGGGCGTCGACGTGGACGGCAGGAAGGTCCGCAAGGGCGCGGCCGGTTCGGTCATCGCCTGGGTCCGGGGGCAGGGCGGCACGGTCACGGAGGACGCGGCCGAGATCGCCGACCGGATCTCCGCGTCGGGCGGCACCCCCCTGCTGGTCGCGGCCCGCGACTTTGCCCCGGACGGGAAGGGCGAGGCCCGGGTGCTCGGCGTCATCCACCTCAAGGACGTCGTCAAGGACGGCATGCGGGAGCGGTTCGAGGAGCTGCGCCGCATGGGCATCAAGACCGTCATGATCACGGGCGACAACCCGCTGACGGCCAGGGCGATCGCCGAGGAGGCGGGCGTCGACGACTTCCTCGCCGAGGCCACCCCCGAGGACAAGATGGCCCTCATCAGACGGGAGCAGGCCGGCGGCAAGCTGGTCGCGATGACCGGCGACGGGACGAACGACGCCCCGGCCCTGGCCCAGGCGGACGTCGGCGTGGCGATGAACACCGGCACGTCGGCCGCCAAGGAGGCCGGCAACATGGTCGACCTCGACTCCAACCCCACCAAGCTCATCGAGATCGTCGAGATCGGCAAGCAACTCCTCATCACCCGGGGCGCCTTGACGACGTTCTCCATCGCCAACGACGTCGCCAAGTACTTCGCGATCATCCCGGCCCTGTTCGCGGCGGTCTACCCGGGCCTGGACAGGCTCAACATCATGGGCCTGTCCTCACCCGACTCCGCGATCCTGTCCGCGGTGATCTTCAACGCGCTGATCATCATCGCGCTGGTGCCGCTCGCGCTGCGCGGCGTGCGGTACCGCCCGGTCAGCGCCGACAAGATGCTCCGCCGCAACCTCGCCGTCTACGGCCTCGGCGGGCTCGTCGCGCCCTTCATCGGCATCAAACTCATCGACCTGCTCATCTCGCTGATCCCCGGGATCGGATGAAGGACATGACCAACTCCCTGACGAACACCGCCCGGCTGCTGGGCGCGGGCCTGCGCGCCCTCCTCGTGCTGACCCTGGTGACGGGCGTCCTCTACCCCCTGGTCGTCACCGGCGTCGCCCAAGGGCTGTTCCGCGACAAGGCGAACGGCTCCGAGATCAGGTCGGACGGGAAGGTCGTCGGCTCGTCCCGGATCGGCCAGGCCTACGACCTGCCGCTGAAGAAGGGCCAGAAGACACCCGAGCCGGACCTGAAGTGGTTCCAGGGCCGCCCGCGGAACGGACTCGGCGGCAACACCGTCAACACCCGGTACCACCTCCTCGTCTCCGGCGCCACCAACCGCGCCGCGGACAACGCCGAGCTCGTCCAGTGGGTGAAGGCCGCCAAAGCCGCCGTCATCAAGGACAACTCGGTGCCCGGCCACCCGGTCCGCCCCTCCGACGTCCCGGCCGACGCGGTGACCTCCTCCGGCTCGGGCCTGGACCCGGACATCTCCCGCGACTACGCCGATCTCCAGGTCCACCGCGTCGCCCAGAAGAACGGCCTGCCCGTCTCCCGGGTGCGGAAGCTGGTCGAGGAGCACACCCAGGGCCGCACGCTCGGCTTCATCGGCGAGCCCCGGGTCAACGTCCTGAAGCTGAACATCGCCCTCAAGGAGCTGCTGGCGAAGAGCTGACGCGGTGCGCGTGTCGCGAGGGGCCCCGAGCGGTGCGACGGTATTACAGGGGCGCTCTCGGCGTGACAGGGGCGCTCTCAGCGGTCGGCGAGGAAGGCGGTGGGACCGATGGAAACCCCGATGGTGGTGGGCGTCGACGGGTCGGATTCCAGCCTGGACGCGGTGGACTGGGCGGTGGACGAGGCGGCACGGCACGGGGTGCCGCTGCGGCTCGTCTACGGCTCCCTGTGGGAGCGCTACGAGGGAGGGCGCCCGTCCTTCGGCACCGATCGTCCCGCCGACGAGATCATGGCCGAGCACATCATCGCCTCAGGCGCGGAGCGGGCCCGGCTCCGCGATCCAGGGGTGAAGGTGTCCGGCGAGGTGCTGCCCGAGGACGCCGTCTCCGCGCTGCTGCGCGCGGGCCAGGAGGCGAGTGCCCTGATCACCGGCTCCCGCGGCCGCGGGGAGCTCACCGGGCGGCTGTTGGGCTCGGTCGGCCTCGCGGTGGCCGGGCGCGCCGAGTGCCCCGTCATCGTGGTCCGTGGCCCGGAGCGGAACCGGCGGGGAGCCTTCGGGCGGGTGGTGGTCGGCGTGGGCGACTCGGCCGAGGGCTCGGGCGCCGTGGGGTTCGCCCTGCGCGAGGCCGAGGCGCGCGGCTGTGCCCTCGAGGCCGTGCGCGCTTGGCGCTGCCCGGCCCATGAGCACGCGGACCACCCTCTGCTCGCGGACGATGCCGCCCGGGTGCACGCGGAACGGGCGTCCGCCGAACTCACCGACGTGCTGCGCGAGGCGGTACGGGACCACCCCCGGGTCGACGTACGTCGTGTGCCGGTCGAAGGCCCGGCACACAAGGTCCTGGTGGAGATGTCGGCGGATGCCGACCTGCTGGTCGTCGGCGCCCCGCGGCGGCAGGGCCGCTTCGGTCTGCAGCTCGGCAGGGTCGCCCACGCCCTGCTGCATCACTCCCACTGCCCGGTCGCCGTCGTGCCGCGGCGCGGCTGACCGGACACGCGCACCGCCGTGACCTTGTACTCGGGGCAGGAGGTGACGGTGTCCGCGTGGTGCGAGGTGAGGCGGTTCACTCCGCTCCCGGGGAAGTGGATGGCGCAGAACACCTGGCCGGGGGCCGTCTGTTCGCTGATCCGGGCGATGAGCCGGGCCCGGCCGTGCCGGCTCTCCACGGTGACCGGCACGCCGTCGTCCACGGCGTACCGGAGGGCGTCGCCGGGGTGGAGGTCGAGGAAGTCGACCGGATCGAGCGTGAGGTTGCCGCCTCGGCGGGTCATGCTCCCGGAGTTGTAGTGGGCCCAGCGCCGCCCGGTGACCAGGAGCAGCGGATAGTCGTCGTCGGGCTGTTCACCCGGTGGCAGATAGGGGGGTGCGGCGAGGTGCGCCCGTCCGTCGGCCGTGGCGAACCGCTCCTCGTACAGCTTGGCCTCTCCGGGGCGGCCGGGGTCCGGGCAGGGCCAGGGGACGGCACCCTCGCGGTCCAGCCGGCCGTGCGTCAGGCCCGCGAAGACGGGCGCGACCCGTCCGCACTCGGCCAGCGCCTCGGCCGGCGTCGCGCATCCGAGGGCGGTGCCCATGGCCGACGCGACGGCGTGCACGATGGCGAAGTCGGCGCGAGTCCCGCCCGGCGGGGGCACGGCGGGCCTGACCCGCTGGAACCGCCGGTCGAAGTTGACGAAGGTGCCGTCCTTCTCCAGCCAGGACGCCGCCGGCAGCACGATGTCGGCGTGGCGGGCGGTCTCGGAGAGGAACAGTTCGTCGCAGATGACGAGGGGGCAGGTGTCCAGGGCTCGGGTCACCTGGTTGGCGTCGGGGTCGGTGGCGCAGACGTCCTCGCCGATGACCCACAGCGCCCGCAGCTCCCCCGCCCGCGCGGCGGCGAACATGCCGGGGATCCGCAGTCCGGGCCGCTCCGGGACCGGTACCCCCCATACCGCCTCGGCCCTGGACCGTACGGCGGGGTCGGTCACCCTGCCGTAGCCCGGCAGGACGTCGGGCAGCGCGCCCATGTCCGAGGCGCCCTGGACGTTGTTCTGGCCGCGCAGCGGCATGACCCCGTGCCCGCGGTCGGTGCCCACGGCGCCGCGCAGAATCGCCAGGTTGGCCAGGGACCGCACCCCGTCCGTGCCGTGCAGGTGCTCGGTGACGCCGAGGCCGTAGAGGATGGCGGGCCGGCGGGCGCGGCCGTACAGCCGGGCGGCGGCCACCAGGTCGGTGGCGGGCACCCCGGTGATGTCCGCGACCCGGTCGGGCGGGTAGTCGTCCAGCAGTGCGGCGAGTTCCGTCAGGCCGGTGGCCCGCTCGCGCAGGAACTCCTCGTCGATGAGGTCTTCGGCGAGCAGGACGTGGGCGAGCCCGTGAAAGAGGGCCACGTTGGTTCCGGGGCGGGGGCGCAGATGCACGTCGGCGTGCAGGGCGAGGCCGACGGCGCGGGGGTCGGCGACGACCAGCCCGGCGCCGTGCAGCACACGCCGCAGCAGTCGCGCTCCGACCACCGGGTGGGCTTCGACGGGGTTGGCCCCGACCACCAGCAGGCAGTCGGACCGCTCGACGTCGTCGAAGGTGTCGGTGCCGCCGGAGAGCCCGAAGGAGGCGGTCAGGCCGGCGGCGGACGGGGAGTGGCACAGCCGGGAGCAGTTGTCGACGTTGTTCGTGCCGACCACGACCCGCATGAACTTCTGGACGAGGTAGTTCTCCTCGTTGGTGGCGCGGGCCGAGGAGATCGCCGCCACGGCGTCCGGGCCCCCGGCGGCGACGGCCGCCCGCAGCCCGCGGGCGACCTCCCCGATGGCCTGGTCCCAACTCGCCGGTTCCAGGCGGCCGTCGCGCCGCAGCAGGGGCCGGGTCAGCCGTTCGGGGGAGGTGAGGTAGCCGTGGGCGAAGCGGCCCTTCACACACGCGTGCCCCTGGTTGACGGGGCCGTCCCGGGCAGGCAGCACCGCGGTGACCTCGCCGTCGCGGGTGACGACGTCCAGCGCGCAGCCGACACCGCAGTACCCGCAGGTCGTACGGGTGGCGCTCGGCCGGTGCGCGGAGGTGAGCCCGCGGCCCGGCCCCGGCTCGGCGATCGCGCCGGTGGGGCAGGTGTCGACGCAGCCGCCGCAGGCCACGCAGTCCGACTCGGCCCAGGGGCCGCCGGTCCCGGGGGCGACCTGGGTGTCGGCGCCCCGGCCGACCAGGGTGAGGGCGAAGGTGCCCTGTACCTCGGCGCACATGCGGACGCACCGGCCGCAGGCGATGCACAGGTCCCGGTCCAGGTGGACGTACGGGTGGGAGTCGTCCCCGCCCCGGCCCCCCGCGCCCCGGGCCGCCTCCTGGCCGATGTCCAGCGACCGGCACACCCGCGCCAGTTCGCTGCGGTTGCCGGTCGTGAGGGCCCGGGAGGGCAGGGCGGAGACGATGACCTCCACCGCGTCCCGCCGGAGCCGCCGGAGGTCGTCGGTGGCGGTCTCCACGCGGGCGCCGGGCGCGGCCGGGGTGACACAGGCCGCCGCCACCCGCCCGTCGGCCCGCACCAGACACGTACGGCAGGAGCCCGCGGGGGAGAGCCGGTCGTCGGAGCAGAGCGAGGGCAGCTCGATCCCGGCCGCCCGCACCGCCGCCAGCAGGGAGGCCCCCTCGGGGACGGCGACGACCGTGCCGTCGACCTCGACCACCGTCTCGGGGCCGGTCATGCGGCCCACCCCGGCAGCCGGCCCCCGTAGGCGCGGGCGAGGCTGTGCACGGCGGGCGGGATCCGTCGTCCGAAGGCGCACAGGCTCGCCTCGGCCAGAACCCGCGCGAGCCGTTCCCACTCCGCCCCGGGCGGGGCCCCGGTGGCCGCCAGCTCCAGCCCGCGGCGGGAGCCGACCCGGCAGGGTGAGCAGGCGCCGCAGCTCTCGGCCGCGGCGAACCCCCAGATGTGCCGCAGCACCTCCTCCGGGGGCACCCGCTGGTCGAAGGCGACCAGTCCGGCGTGGCCGAGAGCGGCGCCCCGGGACGCGAGATCGGCGGTGGTCAAGGGCGTGTCCAGCGCGTCGGGGGCGAGGAAGCCGCCCAGCGGCCCGCCGACCTGGAGAGCGGTCAGCTCACCTCCGTCCCGCAGCCCGCCGCCCAGCCCGTCGACGATCCGTGGCAGCGGGGTGCCCAGCTCCACCTCGTACGCCCCCGGCCGGGCGAACCGCTCCGACAGGCAGACCAGCTTCGTCCCGGTCTCGCCCGGAACCCCGCGCCGGGCGTATGCCTCACCGCCCCGGGACACGATCCACGGGACGGCCGCCAGGGTCTCGACGTTGTTCACCACCGTCGGCGCGTCCCACAGCCCGCGCCGGGTCGGGTAGGGCGGGCGTGGCCGGGCGCAGCCCCGGTCCCCCTCCAGGCTCGCGATCAGAGCGGTCTCCTCACCGGCGACGTACGAGCCGGCCCCCTCGACCACATCGATGTCCAGAGCGGTCGTCGTGCCGTGAACGGCCGAGCCGAAGTGCCCGTCGGCGTAGGCCCGCCCCACGGCCTCCCGCACGCGGGCGAGCGCACGCGGATACTCCGAGCGCACCAGCACCACACCCCGGCGCGCACCGCACGCGAAGCAGGCCAGCGCCAGACCCTCCAGTACCCGCTCCGGTGCCCCCTCCATCAGCAGCCGGTCGGCGTAGGAGCCGGGGTCCCCCTCGTCGCCGTTGGCCACCACCACGGTGCCGGGCGCCCGCCCGGCCGCCGCCCACTTCGCGGCCACCCCGAATCCGGCTCCGCCCCGTCCCCGCAGCCCGGACACGGCCACCTCCCGCCGGACCTCGTCGGGGGTGCCCGCCGCCACCGTCCGCGGCCACACCTGCCAGGGGAGCTCACCCGCCACCACGCCTCCCAGCAGTACGGGGTCGCCGGTGTCGTCGGCCGCCGGGATCTCCGGCGCCCGAGGGGGCTCCCGCCCCGCGAGCTGACCGGCCGCTGTCGGGCCCGTGCAGGCCTTCTCTCCGTCGAGCGCGGCGGGACCCGCGTAGCAGTACCCCAGACAGCGGACCGCCTGCACCGATGTCCCGCCGTCCGGTGAGACCGCGCCCACCGGTACGCCCAGCTCGTCCGCCACCTCGGTGAGATGCCGTCCGGCCCGGGCGGCGAAGCACGCGGTCCCCGCGCAGACCCGGACGTGACGGCGGCCGTGCGGGGCGGCGAGGTCCGCGTAGTATCCGGCCGGTCCGAGCGCGGCGGCGGCGGGCAGACCGAAACCGGCGGCGACCGCCGGGGCCCATACCTCGGGGCCGTCCGCCGTGCCCGCCCTGGCCTCGGCCAGCGACTCGATCAGCCTGTGTCCCGGGCGCCCGCGCCGGTCGGCCAGGGCCCGGAACGCGTCGAAACGGTCCGCAGGACCCGCGGGGACCATGACCTCATCGTGGAAGCATCCGCGTCATGGTGCAATTCGGGCACGGGCGCTGCCGGGCGGCCCGTCGCCGGGCGAGGAGGCGGCGCCGCCGGATGGTGACCGGCGGCGGACGGGGTCAGGCTGGAGAGGTGCGAGACGCACGGGGCGGGGCGGATCCCGGGAGGTCGCGATGACGAGTCCGCGAGGGCGCCGGCCGGTCGTGGTGGGTGTCGACGCCGACCCCACCAAGCGGATGGCGCTCGCCTGGGGCGTGGACGAGGCGGCGCGGCGCGGGTTGCCGTTGCGGCTGGTGCACGCCCAGGGTGTCCCGACCAGGGGCTACCGGTCGAGGGAGGTGCGGCCGTCCTGGGAGGAGTGGAACCAGGCGCTGCACACCGAGGGCGAGCGGGTGCTCGGGGAGGCGGTCGCCTTCGCCGAGTCCCGGCGCCCCGGGGTGGAGGTGTCCGCGCTGCTGGCGGAGGGAGACCCGGCGTGGGTCCTGCGGGAACAGGCGGCGGACGCCGGGGCGGTCGTGCTGGGCTCGTGGCATCTGAGCGCCGCGCAGGAGCTGTTCACTTCCGCCTCGGTGGCGCTGCCGGTCATCGCCCACGCGCACTGCCCGGTCATCGTGGTGCCGGAACCGGAGCACGTCACCCAGCGCCCGCCGTACCTGGTGGTCGGCGTGGACGGCAGCGCCCACTCGGCCGCGGCGGTCGACTTCGCGTTCGAGGAGGCCGCCCTGCGTGGTGCCGCCCTGCGGGCGGTCTGTGTGTGGCACCCTCCGCTGCTCGGCACCCTGGACGAGCACGCGGCGCTGGGGGAGTGCCGCCGGGTGCTCTCCGAGACGGTCGCCGGCCGCACCGCGACCCACCCGGAGGTGGAGCTGCACCACGAGGTCGTCACCGGCCACCCGGTGGAGGTGCTGACCGAGGCGTCCGCCCACGCGGTCGGTCTGGTGGTGGGGACGCGGGGACGCGGTGGTTTCACCGGCATGTTGCTGGGCTCGGTGAGCCAGGGCGTGCTTCACCACGCGCGGTGCCCGGTGCTCACCGTTCCGCGGCCGGGCCGCGTCGACTGAACCGGACGGGCTATAGAGGAGGTTTCCGTGTCCGAGACTCCGCACCAGGTGAGCGAGGTGATGACGCGCACGGTGGTCGCTGTCGGCCGGGACGCGTCGTTCAAGGAAATGGTCAGGACCATGGGGCAGTGGAGAGTGAGCGCCATCCCGGTCCTGGAGGGCGAGGGCCGGGTGGTCGGGGTGGTCTCCGAGGCGGATCTGCTGCCCAAGGAGGAGTTCCGGGACAGCGACCCGGACCGATTCGAGCAGTTGCGGCGCCTCCCCGACCTCGCGAAGGCGGGGGCGGTGACGGCGGAGGAGCTGATGAGTGCCCCGGCGGTCACCGTTCACGCGGACGCCACCCTGGCCGAGGCGGCCCGGATCATGGCCGTCCGGCGGGTCAAACGGCTTCCCGTGGTCGACAGCGAGGGGATGTTGCAGGGCATCGTCAGCCGGGGTGATCTCCTGAAGGTCTTCCTGCGGCCGGACGAGGACATCGAGGAGGAGGTCCGCCGCACGGTGATCTCCTACCTCTTCCCCGGGGTGAGCCATGCCGTACACGTGCGGGTGGAGGAGGGCGTCGTCACGCTCGGCGGGCAGATCTCGAACGCCGCGATGATCCCGGTGGCCGCGCGTCTCATCCGGGCGGTGGAGGGGGTGGTGGACGTCGAGTGCCACTTCACCAGCGCCCGGCGAGCCGACGGGTGATCAGGGCAGGAGGTCGAGAATGTGGCGGGTCGGGCGGCGCGGTGTTCTGGGGCCCGGCGGGCCGTAGCCGAGGCGCAGCACCATGTGGACGTGTCCCGCCCCGGACACGGGGTCGCGCAGCGGCCAGCGCAGGTCGGGCCATTCGAGGGCCTGGGTGACGAAGGAGCCGGCCAGTCCCTCGCGGGTGGCGGTCAGCAGGACGCGTTCCATGGCCTGGCCCGCCCGCAGCCAGTCCGCCGCCTCGTCGCCCGGGGTGGCCAGCAGCGCCAGCTGAGGGGTGCTCTCGAAATCGGCGGATTCCCGGCCCGGGACCGGCCTGCCGCCCGCGAAGTCCCGCACGGGGGCCTTGCCGCCGCGCCGGCGCGGGCCGAAGGCGTCCGGAGGCACCCCCTCGCCGGCGGACCGCGGCGTCTCGGCGGAGAGCCCGGTCCAGTGGGTCAGGTCCTCGACGCTGCCCTGGTCGGTGAGGTTGCGCGCCTCGGCCTCCGAGGCCAGGTCCAGCACCGTCCGCAGATGCCATCCCGACGCGAAGGACAGCGACACGCCCTCCGCCCCGGCCGCCTCCCGGAGGGCGGCGCGCACCGGCTCGGGGATCTCGGTCTCGGCGAACGGGGACCGGCTGGTGTGCCGGGCGTGGACGGCCGGGTACAGCCCGGCCAGGTCGTCTTCGTCTCCGTCGCCGAGGGGACCGGCCAGTGACACGGCGGCGAGCAGCGTGGGGTCGTCGGGCTCGGGCAGGAGCCGGGTCGCCGGCCGCCGGCCCGTGTGGGCGGCCGCGACGCGCAGGTTCATCAGGGCGGCACCGCAGCCCAGGTGGAGGGCGCGCAGGTCCGCGTCGGAGTGCGGCAGGGTCCTCGCCAGGTCCGCGATCACCTGGAACACGCGGTCGCGGCGGAAGTACCGGAACCGCCAGGGCTGCGCGTTGTGCATCGACGGGGCGGCCGCCGCGTCGCGCACCAGATCCGTCACCTCCGCGTCGGAGAGCGGGCCCGCGCTCGCCCGCGCTTTCGCCCCCGGCCTGAGGCCGGAGGCTCCTGGCGCCGCGTCGGAGGGGTGGCCGATGTGGTGCACATGGGCGTCCGGCCCGGGGAACACGAGGGTCACGTGTCCGGAATCCGACCAGCGCACGTCATAGGGGGGCGTCCCGTCGGCGTGATGGATCCCGACGATCTCGCCGTCACGCCTGGTCGCACCCGTCGTAGGGCTTTCGACAATCAGTTGGTCGCCGACATGGGCACGCATCGGCATCCCCGCCTCTCCGTCCTTCCGTCTTTGTCCAGGGTTTCACGATCGGAGACCATTGGTATGGGCGAAATGTCCTTGGATGGGTACCCGATGGTCCTCATGCCGCGCAAAGTGGCGGGTGCGGGGGTCCGAGCGTGTCCGAAGGGAGCCGGGAGATGCACCACAGGACGGTCGGGGAACTCATGACCCGCAACGTGGTCCGGGCGCCGCGCGAGATGCCGTTCAAGGAGATCGTGGAACTCCTCGCGGAGAACGATGTCACCGCCGTACCGGTCGTGGACGCCTCGGACCGTCCGATCGGGGTGGTGTCCGAGGACGATCTGCTGCGCAAGTCCTCCGGCCAGGCCGATCCGTCCGGCCGGGTGCCGATTCCGCACCTGGAGGCCTGGGAGCGCGCGAAGACCGAGGGCACGAGGGCCGAGGAGCTGATGTCGGGTCCCGCGGTGTGCGCGCGTCCGGAGTGGACCGTGGTCGAGGCGGCCCGGCTGATGGCGGTCCAAGGAGTCAAGCGGCTCCCCGTGGTCGACGAGACCGACAAGCTGCTGGGCATCATCAGCCGCGGCGACCTGCTGCGGATCTTCCTCCGCCACGACGACGCGCTCCGCGAGGAGATCGAGCGCGACGTCCTGCGGCGGACCCTGCGGCTCGCCCCCTCCGCGGTGACGGCGGAGGTACGGGAGGGGGAGGTCACGCTGCGCGGCTCGGTGGAGAGCAGGAGCCTGATCCCCGTCATCGAACGGCTGTGCCGCAGCGTGGACGGGGTTGTCTCGGTCACCGAGCACATCGCGTACGCCACCGACGACACACACGGCTGACACGGCTGACACGGCTGACACCCGGACGACACGGATGACACGCGGATGACCGCTACGCGCGAGACGGAGCAACGCCATGGACGAACAAGTCGTGACCGTGGGCCTCGACGGCTCGCCGGAGAGCCTCGCCGCCGCCCGCTGGGCCGCCGACGAGGCGAAGCGCCGCGAACTCGCGCTGCGCCTGCTGCACGCGTGGGTCATGCTGTCCCCGCCCACGCCGGACAGCCCCGCGGCCGACGACCAGAACTACTGGGCGAAGAGGATCGTGCACGACGCGCGCACGGAACTCGGCCGCCGCCACCCGGATCTGCCCATCACCGAGGAACTGGTCGCCGAGGAGGCCGAGACCGCCCTGCTCGACGCGGCCGCCCGGTCCCGGATGCTGGTGCTCGGGTCGCGGGGGATGGAGCCCGTGGCGAGCTTCTTCCTCGGCGACATCAGCCTCTACGTGGTCGGCCGGGCCGAGCGGCCCGTGGTCCTGGTGCGCGCCGGCGAGGCGGATGAGGCACGGACCCCCGAGGCCCGCGAGCGGGACGTGGTGGTCGGGCTGAGCCTGCACGGCCCCCAGGACAACCTCCTCGAGTTCGCCTACGTCACCGCGTTCACCCGCGGTGTGCCCCTGCGCGCCGTCCACGGGACCGGCCTGCCAGTCCAGGCGTTCGTCCCCTGGGGCGTGGACCCCGGCATCGCCAAGGAACTCGCCGAGAAGGCGCAGCGGGAGCTGGACGAGGTGCTGCGGCCGTGGCGGGAGAAGTTCCCCCGCGTCCGGGTGATCGACGAGGTCCGGCTGGAGAGCCCGGCGCAGGCTGTCGTACGGGCGGCCGCCGGCAGCGGGCTGTTGATGATCGGCCGGCGCAGGCACCGGGCCGCCCTGGCGCCCCGGCTCGGCCCCGTGGTGCAGGCGGCGGTGCACCACGCGACGTGTCCGGTCGCCGTGATCCCCCACGAATGAGCGGGCCCCGCCGCACCCCCGCATCACAAGCCGTCATGAGCTGTCGCCGACACGGAACAGGGGTCGCGGTGGGCCGGAGGGCGCGCGGCCCCGGCTCACCGGCGGTGGCCGGGGCCCGGTCCGCCGGCGGTCCCCCGGGCGGCCCACCGACGTCGTACGGCGTCCTCGTGCTCGGCCTGTTCCAGGGCGAGGACGACCCGGGCGAGCGACTCCTCCAGCCGGGGGATCCAATGGCGGCGCAGGGCCCGGACCCTCCGCCGGGTGCGCGCCACCTCGTCTCCCACGAGCCGGGCGGCCGTCCGCGCCGCCGCGCACTCCGCGCCCGCCCGCAGCGCCTCGCGGTAGGCGGCTTCCGCGTGCGTCAAGGCGGTGTTGCGGGGAGCGGCGGCCTCGGGGGAGCGCTCCGGGACGCGGCACGCGGCGAGCGTGGGGTGGCGGACCCCCGTCGTCGACTCCTCGCCCCACGTGACCTCCGCGTCGCCGACCCCCTCGGCCGCCGTCCGGAGGCCGTGCTCGCCGCCCAGGAGGAGACCCCGAAGAAGCCAGGTCTCGGCGGCCCGCACCGAGTCCCGCCACGCGCGGGCACGCGTCTCCTCGGCCCGCAGCAACTCCTCGTGGCGCGACCGCAGGACGCGCAGTTTCCGCTCCAGGAGGTCGGCTCCGCGCAGCGCGACGTCCAGGCTGTGCCGCAGGCGCAGGCGGTCGGCGCGTGAGGGCGGTGTTCCCGGGGCGGTCGTCATTCCTCCGCTCCTTCGCGCTCGCCGCCGGCCGGCACGTCCCGGCCGCCGTGCGCGTCGAGCAGTGCGGTGGGCAGCAGCGCCAGCTCGCTTCGCGGAAGCGTGAGCAGCACCTGCCAGACGGCGTCCAGGGTCTGGTCCAACGGGCGCGCCTCGTCGCGGGGCTGAGCCACGAAACGGCGCCAGAACGCCTGGTCGAAGTCGAGATAGCGGCGGTCGGTCGGGCTCAGCGCCCCCTGCCCGACCAGGTCCGACAGCTCCCGGACCTGCCGTGCCCGGGAGAGCGCGGCCAGCGTCTGGGCCGCGACATCGAGGTGGTCCGGGCGGGTACGTCCGGGGCCGGCGCCCTTGCGCATCAGACGGGACAGCGAGGACAGGGCGTCCACCGGGGGGTACACCCCCAGGGCGTGCGGCTGCCGGGAGAGCACGATCTGGCCCTCGGTGATGTATCCCGTCAGGTCGGGCACCGGATGGGTGATGTCGCCCGCGGGCATGGTCAGCACGGGCAGGACCGTGACCGAGCCGCTCCGGCCGCGGATCCGTCCGCAGCGTTCGTACAGCGAGGCCAGGTCGCTGTAGAGATAGCCGGGGTAGGCGCGGCGGGCCGGGACCTCGCCGCGGGCCGCCGAGACCTCGCGCAGCGCCTCCGCGTAAGCGGTCATGTCGGTCATCACCACCAGCACGTGGTGTCCGCGGGCGAAGGCGAGGTGTTCGGCCACGGTCAGCGCGATGCGCGGGGTCAGGATCCGCTCGATCACGGGGTCGTCGGCGGTGTTGAGCAGCAGGACGAGTTCCCCCGCCGCGGCGCGCTCCTCCAGGGCGTCCCGTACGAAGGAGGCGTCCGCATGGGTCAGGCCCATCCCGGCGAACACCACGCTGAACGCCGCGCCGCCGACGGTGGACTGCGCGGCGATCTGGAGGGCTAGCTCCAGATGGGGCAGCCCGGCCACGGAGAACACCGGCAGCTTCTGCCCGCGCACCAGCGTGGTGAGCGCGTCGATGACACCGACGCCCGTGAGGACCGGATCCGACGGCGGCTCCCGCCGGACCGGGTTGATCGGCGTGCCGCCTACGGGCGCGCTCGCCCCGCCGAAAACCGGCGGGCCACCGTCCACCGGCTCGCCACGGCCGTTGCACGTCCGGCCCAGCCAGCCCGTCCCGACCGGGACGCGCAGCGGCTCGCCGGCGAAGGACACCCGAAGCCGCGCCGGGTCCATCCCGGAGGTGTCCTCGAGCACCTGGACCACGGCGAGTTCACGGTCCACCTCCAGCACCACGCCGTAGCGCCGCTCGCCCGAATCCAGGGTGATGCGCACGAACTCGTCCCAGCCCACCCCCGAGACCCCCGCCACGACGGCCAGCGGGCCGCGCAGCTCGCGCACCGCCGTGTACTCGACCTCGCTCCAGGCGGTCACCGCGGCTCCCCGAGCCGGTCCAGCATGGTCTGACGCCGCGCCTCCACCCCCTCGGTGTCGTGCGGCCCCACCTCCTCGCGGGCCCGGAGCACCGGGCCGAAGTCCACCGCCTCCACGGTGGCCGCCGGGACCCCCGAGGCGACGAGCTCACGGCAGCGGTCGACGGTCGCGAGCACGGCGTCGGCCAGCGCCGCGGCCTTGTCCGGCCCGCAGTAGGCGTCGTTGGCGGACAACGCGCTCTGCCGCAACACCCCCTCGCGCACCAGACGCCCGGCCAGGACGCCGACGCGTTCCGGATCGGGCAGTGCCGTGACGCCGACCAGGTCGACCAGATCGGCCAGCCGGTCGGCCTCGGCGAGCACCGCCGCGAGCCGGGCCCGCCGGTCGGCCCAGGCGGCGTCGCCCGCCGCGGCACGCCGCTCGGCGAGCACCGCGGCGTCGCGCGAGAACGACCCGGACCACGACAGCGCGGGGTAGTGGCGGGCGTAGGCGAGGTCGCGGTCCAGCGACCACACCGAGCGTACGAACCGCTCGGTGTGCGCGGTGACCGGCTCGGTCAGATCGCCGCCGGGCGGGGACACCGCCCCGATCATGGTGACCGAGCCCCGCTCGCCACCCAGCGTGACCACGGCCCCCGCGCGCTCGTAGAACGCCGCGATGGCCGACGCCAGGCCCGCCGGGTACCCCTCCTCGGCCGGCAGCGCGCCGGTGCGCGAGGCGAACTCGCGCAGCGCCTCCGCCCAGCGCGAGGTGGAATCGGCGATCACGACGACGTCGAGCCCCATGTCCCGGAAGTACTCGGCGACCGTGGCGCCCGTGTAGACGCTCGCCTCACGGGCCATCATCGGCATGTTGGAGGTGTTGGCGATGGTCACCGTCCGGTCGGCGAGCCGCCCGCCGGTGCGCGGGTCCTCCAGCGCGGCCAGCTCGGCGATGACGTCCGCCATCTCGTTGCCGCGCTCCCCGCAGCCGATGTAGACGATCACGTCCGCGTCGCACCACTTGGCGATCTGCTGCAGCAGCATCGTCTTGCCCGTGCCGAATCCGCCGGGGACGGCCACCGTGCTGCCGCGGGCGACGGGGAACAGCAGGTCGATCACGCGCTGTCCGGTGCCCAGCGCCTCGCGCTCGCCACCGCGCTCGCGCACCGGACGCGGCCGGCGGACCGGCCACGAGGCGCCGATCCGCACCTCGGCCCCGCCCACGACCGCCACCACCTCGTCCTGCCGGTACGCCCCCGCGGCGGCGACGCGCTCCACCACGCCGCCCACCCCCGGCGGCACGAGAACCCGCGAGCGGACCGGCCCGCCGTCCCGGATCTCCCCGACCACGCCGCCCTCCTCGATCCGTCCCCCCTCGCTCACCCCCGGCACGAAGGACCAGGTGCGCTCCGGGGTGGCGGGGCGGACGCTCCCGGGCCGGAGCCATTCCCCGCCGCCGGACAGCGGCCGCAGCAGACCGTCGAACACGCCGCCCAGCAGGCCGGGGCCGAGGGCGGCGGACAGCGGCGCGCCCAGGGGCCGCGCCGTGTCACCGGGCGCCAGACCACCGGTGTACTCGTAGGACTGCACGGTCACCACATCGCCGCCGATGGCCACCACCTCGCCGGGCAGCCCGGCCTCCCCGAGGGAGACGAGGTCGTACATGGCCGTTCCGCCGACGTACTCCACCTCGACCAGCGGTCCGGCGACCCGCAGGATCCGACACGGGCGAGCCGGACCCTCCGGGTGCCCCGGCCGCTCCGCCGCGGTGGCGGTCATGCCGACCACAGCGTCTCCACCTCCGCTCCGAGCCGGTCCACCGCGCGCGCGGTGAGGGCCTCCAGGGTGTAGTCGGCGCGCCGGTCGGCCAGCCGGGCCACCACCCCTCCGCCGGGGGCCTCGGTGACCTCGGTGTCCGGGCCCAGCACCCGTCGGGCGCGGGAGCGCAACAGGCCGAGGTCGGCCGGGCGGGTTGTGGCGTCCCACGCCTCCCGGACGCGTGCGAGGGCCCGGGAGCGCAGATCCTCGTAGATCCGGCCACGTGTGGCCAGCTCCCGGGCGCGGGCCGTGCCGCGGGCGCGGGCCCGTATGCCGCGGGCGGCCGCCGCGCCGTCCCGCTCGCCCTGCCGGCGGGCATCCTCCAGCAGCGACCGCGCCCGGTCGCGCGCCTCGGCGATCAGCGCCCCGGCCTCCCGGTCCGCACGGTCCAGCAGCTCCCGGGCCTCGGCGGCGGCCGCGCTCAGCAGCGCGGTGCGCACGGGGGCGAGGGCGGCCTCCGCCTGGTGGGGGAGCGGCTGTGTCACGACGGCATCACCACGGTGAGCGGGCGGGTGCCCGCCCCGAGCGCGGGGCCGAGCGCGTCGGCCGCCGCGGGCGTCAGGATCACCAGGGTCACGTCGGGCGGCAGGCCCCGCCACGCGTCGCGGACCGCGCGCGGCTCCTCGGCGGCCACGACGGTGACTCCGGCCAGGGCCAGCCCGGCCACTCGGCTACGCTCCCCGACGGCCGCCACGCGTCCCACCGTCACGCCTTTCCGATCAGGATGATGGCGATCACCAGGCCGTAGATCGCGATGCCCTCGGCGAGGCCGACGATCACCATGGCGCGGCCGAAGAGCTCGGGGCGCTCGCTGAGCGCCGCCACCGCGGCGGCACCGGTGTAGGCGACGGCGATCGCCGCCCCCAGGGACGCCCCGGCGACCGAGATCGCCGCGCCGATCAGCGCCGCGGACCCGGAGCCCGTCGTCGGGGCCGCCGCGGCCACGGGGGCGGCGGCCTGTGCGGACCGGCCGTCGAGCGCCACCACCAGGAGCGCCAGGGCGGCCGCGAACAGCAGGGCGTTCGCGGCGAGCACCCAGCGCAGGGCCGTGCGGCCACGGCGTACGGTCAGTCGGCGCAGTCCCGCGGCGACCACGGCGACGAGGGGCAGGGCGATGAGCCAGGCGATCACAGGGCCTCCTTGTCCGGCGCGTCCCGCCGAGGCGCTGTCGCCGCGACGCCCCCGCCGTTCGGCCCGCCGTCCAGCACGGGGAGCCGCCAGGGGCGGAAGGGACGGCCTTGGGCCTCGAAGACGCGGGAGAACAGCTCGTAGAACTCGAGACGCAGCGCCTGCACCCCGGCGACCAGCGCCTCGAGCGCGAAGGCGAGCGCGTTGCCGACGACGAACAGCACGGCGGCGGCCACCAGCGCCGCCTGGCCCGCGCGCGCCAGCGCCGTGGTGCCCTGCCACACGATCGCCCCCAGCGCGGCATGCGTGAGCCCGAAGGCCGCGAGCCGTGCGAAGGAGACGACGTTCGACCCGATGCGCAGCACCCCGTCGAAGAGCTGGACACCGACCTGGACCACTCCGCCCGGACCGCCACCGGTCACGGCGAACAGCCCCCAGCTCGCCAGGACGAGGCCCGCGCCCGCGATCGTGGCCCCGGCGAACAGCACACCGGCGCGGCTCAGCCACAGTGCGCCGCCCATCACCGCGAGCCCCAGGTAGAGCATCGCCCCGGCGACGCCGGACAGCGCGTACAGGGCGCCCGACGGCCCGCTTTCCCGCCAGCGGTTGACGATCCCCGCCCCGTACGCGACGGCCAGCAGCACGGCGCCGAGACCCACGGCGGCGGCCATCAGCCGCAGGGGGTCGTGCAGCGGGTTCAGCCACAGCGCCGGGAGCACCCCGGTCGGACCGAAGAACTCCCCGTAGGCGATGCCCGCCAGGGTGCTGGTCACCCCGGCCCCGACGACGAACGGCCACAGGCCGCGCAGCGGCCTTGCCCGGCGGGGACGGCCGAGCCGCAGCGACAGCCCGGCGAGGAGCAGCAGCGCCCCGTGCCCGGCGTCGCCGAACATCACCCCGAACATCACCACGTAGACGACGCCCGCGGGCACGCTGGGGTCCAGGTCCGCGTACGGCACCGTCCCGTATGTGCGCACCAGACCGGCGAACGAGCGTCGCACCGCGCCGGTGCCACGCAGCAGGGTGGGAGGGTCGACGCCACGCGGCGTGCGCAGGGGAACCAGCGAGCCTCCCGCCGGGGCGAGACGCTCGGCGGTCGCCGAGACGTCCGCGGCGGGACACCAGCCGGCCAGTGCCGCCACGGCGCCCTGCCGTACCGCGCCGCCGAGACGCTCCTCGAGTTGCGCCTCGCCGGCCAGCAGATCGGTGCGGCCCGCTCGCTCCAGCGCGTCGAGATCGGGCGGAGCGGCACTGAGCACGGCGCCTCCCGGCTCGGTTCGGGCGGCCCGCAGCCGGCGGGTGGCGGAGCCCGGCGCGGTGCGGGGCGCGTGTGCCCCGCCGCCGTCGGCGGAGTCGATCTCGACGCGGCCGGCCTCGGCGACCCGCACCAGGACGTCCCGCAGCGCGGCACACGGGGCGACGATCGCCACCCGCCGCATCCGGACCGGGACCATCGGCTCAGGCCGGAGCATCGAATGCCTCCCACCGGCCACCGCCCCGGGCGGCCAGCTCGAGCGCGCCTCGCGCCCGCCACGCGTCCGCGGAGAGCACCGCCGCGGCGCCGACCACCGGCGCGCGGCCCAGCCGGGCTCCGTGCGTCAGGCCCCGTCCGTCCTCGGCGAGCCGGTGCCACCACCGCCATTCGGCCCGCCACAGCTCGCCCGGTCCTTCGACCCCGGCCACGGCCCACCGCGCGGCGGGCGGCAGGCGCCGCTGGAAGTCGGGATACGACGACGCGGCCATGGCGTCCGTACCCAGCAACCGCCCCGCCCGCAGGCCGGACGCGCGCGGGAGCGAGCGGCGGGCGACGAACGTCTCGCGCCCGACCAGCAGCGCGAGCCGCCCCGCCGCCCAGCGCGCGGCCTCCGGGACGGCCGTCGCCGTGCGCACCGCGGCCGAGACCCGCATGCCGACCGCCACCGCCGCGGGGGTGGCGGCCCCCGGGTCACCCCAGGCGGAGGCGGCCAGCGCGGCCCGCAGCTCCTGGGGCGAGCCGGTGGAGGCCAGCCGGGGCCAGGCCGTCGCCAGCGTGCCCAGCCGGTACGGCGGCCGCGGCGGCCCGCCGTCCGTCAGCGCCCGCAGATGGTCTTCCGCGTTGGAGATCTCGAACCCGCAGGCGAGCAGCCGGAGGGCGGTCACACCGCTCGGCGGCTGCCACCCGGCCAGCACCCGCAGATGCCACACCAGGGTTTCCGCCACCGCCCGCTGGGCCTCGGCGACAGACGCCTCGGACGGCAGGTCGTGGCCGTAGGCCGAGGCGCTCAGGTACCGCACGGCGGCGTCCAGACCCGGGGCCGAGGCCACCTCCCCGGCCCGCTCCGCACCGAGCGCGCGGGAGAGCATGGCCCTCGCCCGCGTCACCCCCGCCACCCATCCGGCGCCCATCACGGGCCCCGCTCCGGCGGGCCCCCGTCGGCACCTCGCGCCGGGGCCCTTCCGGCCACCGGCGGCCCGGATGCCTCGATGTCCTCGATCACCAGGCGCGCCACCCGGTCCAGGAGAGCGGGCATCCGGGCCCGGGCCCGGGCACGGGTCGCGGCCGCGTCCCGCTCCGCGGTGGCGAGGAGCTCCGCCGCCTCGGCCTCGGCGGCTCGGCGGGCCCGGTCCGCGGCCTCGGCCCGCACCTCGCCGGCCCGCGCCCGGGCCTGCCCCACGATCGCCTCCGCCTGTCGCTCGGCGTCCCGCCGCTTCGCCGCCGCCGCGCGGGCGGCCTCCTCACGGATGCGCCGCGCCTCGGCCTCCGCCGCCTCCAGATGGGACAGCGGAGGCGCCAGCTCGGCGGCGAGTTCGGCGGCGCGGTCCGCCGGGACGCCGCCGGGCGCCGCCCGGCCCGGCGAACCCACCGGACGGAACCGCAGCAGGAAATCCCGGAATCCGGCCACGCGCGCTCCTCACGGTTCGCCGCCTTTCCCCAAGTGTCCGCACCCGGAGCCGTTCTGTCGCGCCGGGCCGGCTCGTCCACGGGGGCTCGGCCACCGTCACGGGCGGTCCGGCACGACGGCCACCGGACACGCGCAGTGGTGCAGAACGGCGTGGCTGACCCGGCCGAGCTGCAGACCGGTGTGGTCGGGGCGGCGGAGGGCCCCGACCACCAGCAGGTCGGCATGCTCCGACAGGTCCAGCAGCACCCGGTGCGCGGGCCCCTCGACCACATCGCGGTGGCAGACGATCCCGTCCCGCTCACCCTCGACCCGGCCCAGCACCTCGCCGAGGACGCTCGCCGCCTGGTCCTCGTAGAGCAGGGTGGTGGCCTCCTGCGTGTGCAGCGGCCGGCCCGCGTGCCGCTCCGCCGGGCACAGCCAGGTCCGTACGGCCCGCACTTCGGCGTGGCGGGTCCGCGCCTCGGCGAAGGCGAACCGCGCCGCCGCCGAGCCCTCCGCGGGATCGCCGATCGCCAGGAGGACACGGCCGAAGGCCCCCGCGCGGTTCCGCTCCCCGCCGCGGACCACGACCACCGGGCACGGGGCGCGCGCCGCCACCGCCAGGCTGACCGAACCGAGGAGCGACCCGGCGAGCTCGCCCGCGCCGCGCGCGCCCGTGACCACGGCGAACGCCTCACGGCTGGCCGCCAGCAGCGCGGTCACGGTGTCCTCGGCCACCGCCTCGCCGCAGGCCTTGACGTCCGGGTCGCGCAGCGCCGCGCGTTCCGTGGCGGACGCGGCGATCCGCTCGGCCAGGATCTCCGCGGAGGGCGGGCGGCCGGTGTCGAAGTAGGGGAGGCTCCCCTCGTACCGGTCCCAGCGGGAGGCGTGGATCAGGCGCAGGGGCAGCCCGTGGCGCGCCGCCTCGTCCACGGCCCAGTCCACCGCCTGGAGACTCGACTCCGATCCGTCGACGCCCACGACCAGCGAGAGCGACATCGTCCCCACCGCCTTCCTGCGGCCGGTTCATCCGCTTCGGGTGCTTCCTGTGTCCACCGTGGCACCGGCCGGGCTCGCCCGGACGGGCGGACCGGCCCTCGGGCGGGACTGGTCGGCCCTTCCGCTCGGGGCGGCGCGGTGGTGTGATGGAAGTGGCACCGAGGGCGACAAGAGACACGGAGAAGCGGTCCACAACCGCGCACCGTGCAATCAGGGCCCACGAGAAGCGGGCAGCCCTCGGCGCTGTAGTGCGTTCGGGGCCCGTGAGGCGTGCCATGGGGCAGGGCCTCGGACACGGGCCCGCAAGGCATGCCGTCTGGGCCGTCTGGCCCGCAAGGCATGCCGTCCGGATCGTCTGGGCCATCTGGGGTCATCCCTTGACCACGCCGAGGGGGACCAGCCGGGCCACCGCCCTGGCGAGCCCGGCGCCTTCGGTGGCGGCGACCACCGCGTCGACGTCCTTGTAGGCGGCGGGGGTCTCCTCGGCGAGCCCGCGCCACGACGACGGCCGGACGGCGATGCCCCGGGACTCCAGCTCCTCGCGCAGCTGTTGGCCACGGACCTGGCGCAGCGCCTGGTGGCGGCTCCACACCCGGCCCGCGCCGTGGCAGGCGGACGCGAAGGCGTCGTTCCCGGGGGTGCCGACCATCACGTACGAGGCGGTGCCCATGGTGCCGGGCACCAGGACGGGCTGCCCGGCCTCGGCGAGGTCCTCCGGCAGGTCGGGGCAGCCGGGCGGGAGGGCCAGGGTGGCGCCCTTGCGGTGGACGCACAGCCGGCGCGGCACGCCCTCCACCTTGTGGGTCTCGAGCTTGGCCATGTTGTGGGACACGTCGTACACCAGGTCGAGGCCGGCCCGGGTGGCCGAGGCGAACGCCCGGCGCGCGGCCTCGGTGAGCAGTTGCCGGTTGGCGCGCCCGTAGTTGGCCGCGGCCGCCATCGCGCCGAGGTAGGCCCGGCCGGGCGGCGAAGCGACGGGGGCGCAGGCCAGCTGGCGGTCCGGGAGGCCGAAGGCGCCGGTGTACGGTGAGCGGTCCATGACCCGTACGTGGTCGGCGCACACCTGGTGGCCCAGGCCGCGTGAACCGCAGTGGATCATCACGCACACCTGGCCGGGGCGCAGACCGAAGGCGGCGGCCGCCCCGGGGTCGTACACCCGGTCCACGGCCTGGACCTCCAGGAAGTGGTTGCCCGAGCCCAGGCTGCCCACCTGCTCCAGCCCCCGGTCCACGGCCCGCTGCCCGACCTGGGACGGATCGGCCCCGGCCAGGCTCCCGTGGTCCTCGCAGCGGGCCAGGTCGCGGGGTGTGCCATGGCCGCGCTCGACGGCGTACCCGGCGCCGTGGGCGAGGAGTTCCTCCATCTCCGCGCGCCCGGACAGCCGCCACAGGCCGCCGCGCCCCGCGCCGCGCGGAATGGTGTCGCCGAGGATGTCCATCAGTCGCCGCAGGCGCGGAGCCAGCTCCGCCCGCTCGAGGTCGGCGGCCAGCAGCCGGACGCCACAGGAGATGTCGAACCCCACCCCGCCGGGCGAGATCACCCCGCCGGTGTCGATGTCCGTGGCGGCGACCCCGCCGATCGGGAAGCCGTAACCCCAGTGCACATCGGGCATGGCGAAGGAGGCGCGGACGACGCCGGGCAGTGTCGCCACGTTCACCACCTGCTCCAGTGCCCGGTCCCCGACCGCCTGCGGCAGCAGTTGCCGGCTGGCGAAGACGACGCCGGGCACGCTCATCCGGCCCCGCGGGTCGATGCGGAAGCGGAACGGGCTCTCCTCCGTCACCGTGATGTCCATGCCGGCCGTCCTCGTCACACGTCGAGTGTCACCGCGCACCGCCACCCGTCGGGGCCGGGGCCGAAACGCAGATCATGGAGGGTGACCGCCTTCAGCGCGGCCCCCGTCGCGGGGAGCGACCGGGTGTCCGCCATGTGCAGTCCGGCCCGCAGCCCGCCCGGGACGGTGGTCAGCTCCACCTCGACCGGGATCTCGTCCGCGGTGTCGAGCCAGTAGATGACCTCGTCCAGGAGATCCGCCAACAGGTCCTCGTCCGTGTCCGCCCGCAGCACGACCTCCCGCCTGCGGACACCTGCCGCGCCCGCCAGGTCGAGGCACGACGCCAGCACGCCCCGGACCGCCTGCGCCAGGCACTCCTCGCGGGTGGGGGCCCACGCCTCCACCCGGAGGTCCGCGGTGTGCGGAACACCGCGGTAACCCCCGCGCCGCGTGGCGTCCTGCGGCGGCATCCGGCTCACCTCTCTGACGCGTGGGTGGCCCCCACTCCCATCATGGCGTGTCGGGTGCGGCCTCGCGCTGTCGGCCGCGACCCCCGCCCGGCAGGGCCAGCAGGCGGGTCTCGCCCGGGGCCACGGACACCGTGCGGCCGGCCGACGCCACCTCGATCGGTTCCCGGTCGGAGACCGGCACCGTGATCCGCAACCGGCCGCCGCCCAACCGCAGGCGCACCCCCCAGTGGCCCCGGTAGCGGACCGACAGCCCGAACCGGGACAGCTCCGGCAGCGGCACGGGATCCAGCCGCAGCACCCCGCCCCGGCACTCCAGGCCGGTCAGGCCGCGCTGGACGAGGTCGAGGGTGCCGGCCATGGCGCCGAGGTGGATGCCCTCCCCGGTGGTGCCGCCCTGCACATCGGCGATGTCGCCGGTGAGGACCTCCTGGCAGAACCGCCAGGCGTCCGCCCGCCGCACCCGGGGCAGCACCCAGGCGTGGACGAGGCTGCTGAGGGTGGAGCCGTGGCTGGTGCGGCGCAGGTAGTAGTCGACGGTGCGCCGCCAGGCGGTGTCGTCCAGCTCGTGGCCGAGCCGCCGGAAGAGGCCGTGGAGCTCGGCCGGCGCGAACAGGTAGCCGAGCATCAGCACGTCGGCCTGCTTGGACACCTGGTAGCGGTTGACCGTGTCGCCCTCGGCCTCCAGGATCCGGTCCAGGCGCCGGATGTCGCCGTAACGCTCCCGGTAGCGGTCCCAGTCGAGCTCCGCCAGCTCGCCGTACCCGTCGAACTGGCTGACCACCCCGCGGTGCCAGGGCACCAGGAGGCCCCGGGACACCTCCTCCCACACGTCGAGCTCCCCGCCGTCCAGCGCGGTGCGTTCGTACAGGTCCCGGCGGCGCGGCTCGGGCAGGGAGCGCAGCAGGTCGAGGGCGCGGGCCAGCACCCACGCGGCGCTGACGTTGGTGTACGCGTTGTCGTCGATGCCGGGGCGGGAGGCCCCGGGGTAGGCGTCGTGGTACTCGTCGGGACCTACCACGCCGAGGATCCGATACCGTCCGCGGGCGCTGTCCCAGGTGGCCGCGTCGGCCCAGAACCGGGCGATCTCGAGCAGCATCTCGGCGCCCTTGGTGTGCATGAACTCCGCGTCGCCGGTGGCCTCGCCGTACTGCCACACGTTGTACGCGATCGCCGAGCCGACGTGGTGCTGGAGCCGGGAGTGGTCGGGCAGCCAGCGTCCCGAGCGCGGGTTGAGGTGCAGCCGCTGGGTCTCCTCACGGCCGTCGCTGCCGCTCTGCCACGGGTACATCGCGCCCGCCCGGCCGGCGTCGCGGGCCGCGAAACACGCTCGTTCCAGCCGCCGGTGGCGGTAGTCGAGCAGTGCCCGGGACACCTCGGGGAAGTGCAGGTTCAGATACGGCAGCACGAACAGCTCGTCCCAGAACACATGCCCCCGGTACGCCTCGCCGTGCAGCCCGCGCGCGGGCACCCCCACGTCCAGGTCCGCGGTATGCGGGGAGAGCGTCTGCAGCAGGTGGAACAGGTGCAGCCGCAGGATCCGCCCGGCCTGGCCGGGCACGTCCAGCTCGCACGCGCGCCACAGCTGCTCCCACGCCCCGCGGTGGGTGTCGGCCAGCGCCGCGAAGCCCGGCGCACGGCCCACCCGGTCCACGGCGGCGTGCAGCGGATCGCTGATCGCCGGGTCGCGCGAGGTGTGCAGGGCGACGCACTTGTCCACGGTCACCGTCCGGCCCGGCTCCATGAGCGGCCGCAGCAGGAGACAGGCGCGCCCCGGCCCATGGGCGTCGGCGATGGCGGTGTCGCCGTCGGTGGTGGTGCGGGCGGCCATGCCGACGCGGATGTCGGAGGTGCTGGTGCGGCAGCGCAGCCAGACCGCGTCACCGCTGGGCGCGGTGCCGGTGTGCACATGGGTGAGGTGCCGGCCGGCCAGCTGCCGGTACCGGGCGACGCCGGTGTTGGCGACCATCCCGTCCAGCGCCGACTCCACCTCCAGCCTCCCCGCCCAGTCCTCGGCCGTGAACTCGGTCCGCAGCGCCGCCACATGCGGGTCGCCCATGTGGACGAGGCGCAGCTGCCGCACGGACAGGTGCCGGCCGGCGTGGTCCACGTACCGCGTGGCGCGTTCCAGGACGCCCGCGCGCAGGTCCAGGGTGAGCCGGTGGTCGAGCGGCGGGGCGGTGTCCGGCGAGAGCCACGGCGCCGGGGCCTCACCACCGGAGTCCTCGCCCCTGCTCCGGAAGCGCAGCGACAGCCAGTTGGGCAGGTTGACCAGGTCCTCGTTCTCCACCCGCCGGCCCGCCACCCGCGACTCCAGCCGGTTGTAACACCCGGCGACATAGGTGCCGGGGCCGTGCACGGGATCCGCCGCGCACTCCGGGAAGGCGCCCCGGGTCGCGAAGTAGCCGTTGCCCAGGGCGCACAGGGACTCCCTCAGCCGCTCCTCGGCCGGGTCGTAGCCCGTGTACTCCCAGGTCCATCCGGGCATCGCCGAACCCATGCGTCATCCCCGCCCCGGGCCCGCCGCGGGCAGCTCCACCACGACCACCGCCCTTCCCGGTGCGCTGTGTGCTTCCACCCTGCCCCGACCCCCGCGCGGTGTCAGCCCGGGACGCGCACGAGGGGCGGCGGAACGGCCCGGCCGATGCGACACTGGTCCCATGGGCGAGCGCGGCTCCGGCCGACTGCCCCGGGCCCGGTACGAGAAGGAGCTGCGCCGTCTGCAGATCGAACTCGTCAAGCTCCAGGAGTGGGTGCGGGCCGAGAGGCAGCGGCTGGTGGTGGTCTTCGAGGGGCGCGACGCGGCCGGCAAGGGTGGCGCGATCAAGCGGGTCACCGAACGTCTGAACCCGCGCGTGGCGCGGATCGTCGCCCTTCCGGTGCCGACCGAGCGGGAACGCACCCAGTGGTACTTCCAGCGCCACGCCGCGCAGCTCCCCGCCGCGGGGGAGATCGTGCTGTTCGACCGCAGTTGGTACAACCGCGCCGGCGTCGAACGCGTCATGGGCTTCTGCACCGAGGAGGAGTACCAGCGCTTCCTGCGCCAGTGCCCGGTGTTCGAGCGGCTGCTGGTCGAGGACGGGATCCTGCTGCGCAAGTACTGGTTCTCGGTCAGCGACGCGGTGCAGGAGAAGCGGTTCCGCAAACGGCTGAGCGATCCCACCCGGCGCTGGAAGATCTCGGCGATGGACCTGGAGTCCATCACGCGCTGGGAGGCGTACTCCCGGGCCAAGGACGAGATGTTCGCGCGCACCGACATCCCCGAGGCCCCCTGGTACGTCGTCGAGGCCGACGAGAAGCGCGCGGCCCGCATCAACATGATCGCCCATCTGCTGTCCACCGTGCCCTACGGCGACATCCCGCTGCCGGACCTGACCCTGCCGCCCCGCCCCGCGCCCACCGGATACCAGCGGCCGCCCAGGCTCCTGCAGACCTACGTGCCCGACCACGCGGCCTCGCTCCTGGCGCGGGACGGGGATCCGGCCGCGGACCCGGAAGCATGACCGCCCCGCCCACCGTGGCGGCGGCAGGACTGTCGCGTGAGGAGGCGGCGCGCCGGCCGGCACCGTGGTCGTCCGGGGCCGCGGCCGCGTCCGGATCACCGGCACCGGCGCGCACAGCGCGCTCGGACGGATCGCCGTGCTGATGGGGACCCCCCGGCCCGACCCCGCTGCAGCGCCGACTGGCCCGGTTCGGCCGGGTGCCGGCGGCCGCCACCGTCGCCCTGTGCGCGCTGGTGCTCGCCCTGGGGCTGGTGCGGGGACAGCCGGTGGAGCTGATGTGATGGTCGTGGCCGCGATCAGCCTCGCCGTCGCCGCCGTACCCGAGTCCCCGCCCGCCGTGATCACCCTCGCGCTCGCGCCGGGGGCGCGGCGGATGGCGGACCGGCGGGCCATCGTCCGCCGGCTGCCCGCCGTGGAGACCCTGGGGCCGGTCGCCGTGCTCGCCACCGACAAGACCGGAACCCTGACCGAGGGCCGGATGGCCGCCGAGAAGCTGTGAACGCCCCAGAACGCCGAGGACTCGTGGGCCCGCTCCTCCCAGGCAGGCGGCCTCGCGCTGACGGCCGCCGAAAGGGCCCCATTGAAAGGGCCCCACCGAGAGGCCCCCGACGGACGGCACATGGCGGACGGCTCGGCGACCGGCTCAGAGGAACTGCTGGACCACCAGCACGGTGGCGCTCGCCACCGCAAGCACCATGGCGACGGCCCTGGTGCGCCGCGTGTCCAGTCTGCTCGACAGCGGGCGGGCGAGCAGCACTCCGATCGCCGCCGCCGGCGCCAGCAGGGCGGTGTACCGCAGGCTGTCCGGGTGCACGGAGCCGGTCGCCGCCAGGGCGGCCAGGCTCATCAGGGACCCGGCCAGGAAGAACCCGCTCATCGTGGAGCGCAGCGCCGGCCCGCTCAGGCGCTGCCAGACCATGGCCATCGGCGGCCCTCCGATGGAGGTGGCCGTGCCCATCACCCCCGACACCAGGCCGGCCAGCAGCACGGACCTGCGCCCGGGCCTCGGCACGAAGCCGCGCAGGCTCACCGCCACTCCGGCCAGGACGACCCCGGCGACGAGGAAGGCGAGGTACCGGGCGGGCAGCACGGCGACCAGCGCCGCGCCGCCCAGCGCGCCCGGCACCCGGCCGACCAGCGCCCACCCCGCTCCCCGCAGGTCCGCGTGTCCGCGGTCGAGCGCCAGGACCGCGGCCGTGACCCCGGTGGCCAGGAGCAGGACCACCACCGGGGTGAGCGAGGGATCCAGCGCCGCGATCACCGGGGCGGCGAGCAGGCCGAGTCCGAAGCCGATGGAGACCTGGAACAGCGCCCCCACCGCCACGGTGGTGAACAGCAGGGCGAACTCCGGCGGGCTCATGCTCCCCTCGGCCCGGCGACCAGCGGGAAGTGGCACAGGGCCGCGTGCCGCCGGTCCCCGGTGTCCGCCCCGGTGTCGGCCGCGGTGTCCGCCCCGGTGTCGGCCGCGCCCTCGCGGGTGACGGCGGAGGGAGCGGTCTCGGCGCACCGGGCCTCGCTCTTCCAGCAGCGGGTACGGAACCGGCAGCCCGAGGGGATGGCGTACGGGGAGGGGATCTCCCCGCGCAGCGGGATCTCCTCCTCGAGCGCCCGCCCGGACACGTCCAGCGTGGGCGCGGCCGACATGAGGGCGGCGGTGTACGGGTGCAGCGGCCGGTCGAAGACGTCCTCGGTGCGGCCGTGTTCGATGACCTTGCCGAGGTACATCACCGTCACCCGGTCGGAGACGTGCCTGACCACGGACAGGTCGTGGGAGATGAAGACGTACGAGACGCCGAGCCTCTCGCGCAGTTCGGAGAGCACGTTGAGCACCTGGGCCTGCACCGACAGGTCCAGCGCGGACACCGGCTCGTCGCACACGATGAGGTCGGGGTCGAGCGCCAGGGCGCGGGCGATGCCGATGCGCTGCCGCTGTCCGCCGGAGAACTCGCCCGGATAGCGGTGGGCGTCGCTCTCCCGCAGCCCCACCAGGGACAGCAGCTCACGCACCCGCCGCTCCCGGTCCTTCGCCGTGGGCACGATGTCGCGGTGGGTGCGCCACGGCTCACTGATGAGGTCGGCCGCGGACATCCGGGCGTTGAGCGAGGCGAACGGGTCCTGGAACACCATCTGTACCCGGCGCCGCCAGGCCAGCAGCTCCTTGCCCTTGAGGGCGAACGGATCGGTGCCGTCGAAGCGGACCCTGCCCGAGTCCGGCCGCTCGAGACCGAGCACCACCCGGGCCAGGGTCGATTTGCCGCAGCCGGACTCGCCCACCAGGCCGAGGGTCTGGCCGCGCATCAGCCGTACGTCGACCCCGTCCAGCGCGGTCAGCCGCCGGCGCCCGTGGCCGAACGCCTTGGTGACGCCCCTGACTTCGAGCAGCGGCGGGGAGCCGGCCGCCCCGGGGCCCCGTGGGTCGGGGGCGGTGGTCTCGGTGAGGGCGGTGTCAGACATGGTCGAGCTCCTCGGAGAAGTGGCAGGCGGCCGAGCGGGAGGCGCTGACGGACACCGGACGAGGACGTTCCTGGGCGCAGCGCTCCCTGGCCAGCGGGCACCTGGCCTGGAAGACGCAGCCGGAGGGCACCGCGCTCAGCTCGGGAGGGCTCCCGGGTACGGCGGGCAGCGGGCGGCCCCGGACGGCGTGTTCGGGGACGGAGTCGAGCAGCCCCTTGGTGTAGGGGTGGCGGGGGCGGGAGAAGACCTCGTCCACCGGGCCGGTCTCGACCACGTTGCCGGCGTACATCACCACCACGTCGTCGGCGCGCTGGGCGACCACCGCCAGGTCGTGGGTGATCAGGACGAGCGCCATGTCCCGCTCGGTCTGCAACTCCCGCAGCAGCCGCATGATCTGGGCCTGCACGGTGACGTCGAGCGCGGTCGTGGGCTCGTCGGCGATCAGCACATCGGGGTCGAGGGCGACGGCCATCGCGATCAGCAGACGCTGGCGCATCCCCCCGGAGAACTGGTGCGGGTACGAGCGGGCCCGCAGCCGCGGCTCGGGGATGCCGACGCGGGTCATCAGCTCGACCGCCTTCTCCGCGGCGTCGCGCCGGGACATCCCGCGGTGGATGCGGAACGGCTCGGCGAGTTGCCTGCCGACCGGCTGCACGGGGTTGAGCGCGGTCAGCGCGTCCTGGAAGACGATCGACAGCACGGGGCCGGCGAGCTTTCTGCGGCCCGCTCCGTCCAGCCGCAGGACATCGGTGCCGGAGACCCGTACGGATCCGCCCGTCACCTCGGCCACCGGGTCGAGCAGCCCGACGATCGACAGCGCGGTCATCGACTTGCCGCAGCCGGACTCGCCCAGCAGGGCCAGGGTGCGCCCCTTGCGCACGCTGAAACCGACACCGTCCACGGCACGGACCGTGCCGGAGGGGGTGCGCAGATCGACGCTGAGCCCCTCGACCTCGAGCGCGACGGGACGGTCCGCGGCGGGCGCGGGCAGGGTTGACGGCTTCACGCGATCATCTCCGGGGGAACGGCGGCTCGAGCGCCGCGTCGCTTCTTGGGCAGCGTCAGACGCCAGCGCTGGCCGGGGTCCGTGGCCAGGCGCACCCAGGCGGCGAGCACCGTGGCCGACACGGTGGTGAGCACGATGGCGATCCCCGGCAGTACGGCGATCCACCAGGCGGTCTGCAGGTACTGGCGGCCCTGGGCCACCATCAGGCCCCAGCTCACGTCCGGGGGCTGGATCCCGATGCCGAGGAAACTCAGCGAGGACTCGGTCAGCATGACGAAGCAGAAGTCGAGCGTGGCCACGGTGAGCAGGGTGGGCAGCGCGATCGGCAGGATGTGCCGGTAGATGATGTTCCGGCTCGGGGTGCCGAAGGTCCGGGCCGCGTCCACGAACAGCCGGCTTCTGAGCTCGGCCGACTCCGCGCGGGCGGTGCGCAGATAGACGGGGATGCGGGCGATGGCGAGGATCAGCACGATGTTCAGCGCGCTGGGCGCGAACACGTACAGCACGACCACCGCGATCAGCAGGGAGGGAAAGCTGAGGATGACGTCGGCGACGCGCATGGCGACGTTCTCCCGCCACCCGCCGTGGTAGCCGGCCCACATGCCCAGCGCGGAGCCGATCACCAGCGAGCACAGCACCGCGGGCACCGCGACGTACAGCGTCGTCCCGGCGGCCTCGACCAGCCGGGCCAGCACGCTGCGGCCCAGCACGTCCGTGCCGAGCAGCCCGTAGAAGCCGTGGTCGAGGGAGGGCGGGCGCAGCGAGGCGCCGAGGTCCTGCCGGATGGCCCGGTCGCCGATGAACAGCCGGCCGAACAGGGCGACGAGGAACACCAGCGCGAGGACGACGGCGGCGACGGCCGCGCCCCGGTCCCTGCCGAGCAGCCGCCACCAGCGGGGCGGCCGGGTGCCCGGGGAGCCGTTCTCGGTGCCGGTGCCGGTGCCGGTGCCCGTGCCGATGCCGGTGTCGGGGCGGGGGGTGGGGTCGGTCATCGTGACTCCTTCGCTCATGCCGGCACCGCCTGGCGCACTCGGGGGTCGATCAGCGCCTGGCAGACGTCGACGAGGATGTTCAGCGCGAAGATCGTCACCGCGGTGATCAGGACCGCGGCCTGCAGCACGGCGAAGTCGCGCTGCAGAATCGAGTCGATCATGAGCTTGCCGATCCCGGGCCACCCGAAGATCGTCTCCACGATCACCGCGCCGTTGACCAGGCCGACCGTGAGGTCCCCGGCCACGGTCAGCACGGGGGTGACGGAGTTGCGCAGGGCGTGCCCGAACACCACCCGCCCGGCGCCGGCCCCCTTGCTGCGGGCCACCTTGACGTACGGCGCGGACAGCGCGCCGACCATGCTGCCGCGGACCACCTGGACGAGCACGCCGAAGGGCCGGATCAGCAGGGTGGCGACGGGCAGCACCCAGATCTCGGGCCCGCCCAGGGTGCCCGAGGTGGGCAGCAGGTCCAGGCCCACCCCGAAGACGAGCACCCCCATGATGGCGAACCAGAAGTCGGGGATGCTGGCCGCGGTCATCGACAGCAGACCGGCGATCCGGTCGATGAGCGAGTTGGGCCGGTAGGCGGCCAGGCTGCCCACCAGCAGGGCGCCGAGGATCGCCAGGAGCATCGTCATGCCGGCGAGCTGGAGGGTGACGGGAAACGCGTCGAGCACCATCGTCGTGGCCGACTGCCCGGTGCGCAGCGAGGTGCCGAAGTCCAGTTGCGCGGCCTGGGTGAGGTAGTGCCACAGCTGCACCGGAACGGAGTCGTCGAAGCCGTGGGCGGCGGAGAACTCCGCGCGCTGCTCGGGGGTGGCGCTCAGCGGCAGGTAGAGGTCGACCGGGTTGCCGGTCAGGCGTGCCAGGCAGAACACCCCCAGTACCACGAACACCAGGGGGATGGCGCTGGAGATGATGCGCTTGCGCAGGAAGGTCGTCATGTCAGTGCTGTCCCGCCTTCACGGGGCTGACCTCGGCCAGCCGCATCTCGTCTCCGGTGGCGGAGTTCGGCCGGTACCGCACCGACGGGGACAGGCCGAGCAGTCCCCGCATATGGGCGAGGTAGGCGTACTGCGCGACGGTCCTGTTCTGGTAGCCGAGCAGTTCGGCGAAGGCCTTCTGGCGGGCCTTCCCGGACAGCTCGCCGGCCGCGGCGACGCGCCGGTCCAGCTCGCGGGTGCCGAAGGTGGACTGGGGGCCCTCGCTCAGCAGGTACTGACTGGTGGTGAAGGCCGCGTCGCCGGCCTGGTTGCCGTGCATGACCAGCATGGCGATCGGCCCGACGCCGCGGGGCAGCGGGCGCAGCTGGTACTGGAGACTGGTGGCCGTGTCCGCCATGCGAATCCTTACGTTCAGCCCGATCCGTGCCATCTCGTACTGCAGGGCCTCGGCCGTCTCGGCGATGCCGGCGAACTGACCGTTGCGCGCGACGAGGGTGATCCGCCGGTTGACGGGGACGCCGTCGGCGGCCGCCTGCCGGACCAGCTCGCGGGCCGCGGCCACGTTGTACGAGGGGGGCACCAGGTCGTCGTTGTGGCCCACCACACCGGGCGGGACGAGTTGCGCGGCGGGCTTGGCCAGCCCGCCGAGAAGGGCGTCGATGATGCCCTTGCGGTCGATGGCCATGCCGATCGCCCGGCGCACCCGGATGTCGTCGAGCGGCGCCTCACGGCCGTCCAGCCGCAGGGCGGTGGTCTCGTTGTTGGGGTAGGCGACGGAGTTGTCCTCGGTGGCGTCCATGGGGTCCAGCGAGGTGGCGATGTCGGCCTCACCCTTGTTGATCATGGCGGCGCGGACGCTGGCGTCGCTGCGCCACACATAGGTGGCGCGCGGGTAGGCGGGGGCCTTGCCCCAGTACGTGTCGTTGCGGGCGAGGGAGATCGAGACACCGGTCTGCCATCTCCTGACGGCGTAGGGGCCGGTGCCGATCGGTATGCGCACCTTGGCCTTGGTGTCGGTGGTGCGCGGCACGATCTCGATGAAGCTGATCCGCAGTGGGATGATGGGGTCGGGCTTCTTGGTGGTGACGGTCAGCCGGGTGGCGGAGACGGCGCGTACGTCGAGCTTCTCGTCGCCGAAGACATAGCCGTCCACGTTGCAGGCGAGGTCGGAGTTCACCGCGCGGTCGATGGAGAAGGCCGCGTCCTTCGCGGTGAACGGCTGCCCGTTCTGGAAGGTCACGCCGGAGCGGATGTCGAAGGTCCATGTCCTGGGCTTCGTCTGGCGCCAGCCGGTCGCCAGCAGCGGCTCCAGTTTCCCCGAGGTGGGGTCTCGTTCAACCAGCGGTTCGGTGATGTTGGAGCGGACGACGACACCGGTCGCGGTCGTCGATGACTCGCAGGGCTCCAGGGTCGGCGGTTCCTGGGTGAGAACCACCCGCAGGGTGCTGCCGTCCGCGCTGCCGGTGTCACCGGCGGTGTCACTGTTCGCCACGGCGCAGGCGCTGGTCAGCAGCATGATGCCGGAGGTGAGAAAGGTGAGGACCGCATGACCCCGGCTCGTTCCCGGGCGCGGGATGGAGCGTACGGAGGACTTCATCGTCGGCGTATCTCCGAAAGGGCTGAAGTGGTGCTGCCGGAGACGCGACTGTCGACATGGCCGTCCATACATGCGTACCCGGTCCGCATTTGTAAACGCCGAAGCTAAGGGTGAGGTGCGAGGGCGTCAAGAGATCTGACGAAAGGGCCGGTTGCCGGAGCGCGAGCCGGTGGCGGTGGCCTTCCCGGCCTCGCTTCGATACGGAGAAGGTATCGGGCGATACCCTTTCGGCCTTGGACACGCATGGGAATCGGCCCTACGCTCCCGGCCATTCCACAAGAACGGGAGTGGCTCCCATGCCCAGCTCAACCGTGCTCCAGGTCTGTCCGCTGCTGTCCTCCCTGGAGACCGCGCTGGCCGCGCACCATCACACCGTACGTCTCGCCGAACTGCCCGACCCCGACGCCTATCTGCGGGAGCACGGCGGCGAGGTGGTGGCCGCCGTGACCAGCGCCCGGATCGGCGTGTCGAACGACCTGATGGACGCCCTGCCCGCGCTCCGCGCGATCGTGCACTTCGGGGTCGGCTACGAGACCACGGACGTCACCCGGGCCCGCGCCCGCGGCATCGACGTCAGCAACACCCCCGATGTGCTCACCGACTGCGTGGCCGACCTCGCCGTCGGCGCCCTGATCGATGTGATGCGCCGGCTGTCGGCCGCCGACCGCTTCGTCCGCCGCGGCGCGTGGCAGGAGGGGGCGGCCTTCCGCCTCTCCGCCAAGGTGAGCGGGAAACGCGTCGGCATCCTCGGGCTCGGCAGGATCGGCCGCGCCATCGCCCGCCGGCTGGAGGGCTTCGGCACGGAACTCCTCTACTGCTCGCGCACGCCCGCCGAGGACGTGTCCTACCGCCGGGTGGCATCGCCCGCCGCGCTCGCCGCGGAATGCGACGTGCTGGTCGTGGCGGTCTCCGCGGGCGGCACCACGCAGGGCCTCGTTTCGGCGGAGGTGCTCGACGCGCTCGGCCCCGCCGGCTACCTGGTCAACGTCTCACGCGGCAGCGTCATCGACGAGCCGGCTCTGGTGAAGGCCCTGGTCGACGGCCGGATAGCGGGCGCGGCGCTGGACGTCTTCGCGGACGAACCCCATGTCCCCGAGGCGCTGCTCGACCTGGACACGGTCGTCCTGCTCCCGCACATCGCCAGCGCCACGCACGAGACACGCGAGGCCATGGGCGAACTCGCCTTCCGCAACCTGCACCGGTTCATGACCGAGGGCACGCTCGTCACACCGGTACCGGCGGGACGCTGACCCCGGGGGCCGGCCGGGCCGCGGGCCGGCACGCAGGGCCGGGGCGCGCCGCCACCGCCCGTCAGCCCAGCCGCGCCACGTCGAGGGCCATGAGCGCCACGTGCAGTTCGGCCCGTCGCTCGCCGGACTCCAGATCGCAGCCGAGCAGCCGCTCGATGGTGTGCAGACGCTGGTAGAGCGTCTGCCGCGACAGGTCGCCGCGGCGGGCCGCGGTCGTCTTGTTGCCCGCGGCGTCCAGGTAGTGGCGGAGGGTCGGCAGCAGGTCCGTGCCGTGCCGGGTGTCGTGCTCCATCAGCGGGCCGAGCTGCCGCTCCACATAGCTCTGGACCCGTACGTCCTCGCGCAGCGCGTGCAGCAACTGCCGCAGGCCGATGTCGGACAGCTCGTGGAAGGACTTGCCCGGGGACCCGGGCAGAGCCGCCTCCGCCACGCGGGTCGCCTCGCGGAAGGAGCGGGAGATGTGGCGCAGATCGGTGACCTCGGCGCCGACGCTCACGACCGCACGCTCGTCCAGGGTGAGCGCGGTGCGGCTCAGCCGCTCGACCGGGGGCCGCCAGGGCTGCGAGGGGCGCAGGGAGAGCAGCGCGCCGAGGCGCCCCGGGGCCAGCTCGCCCACGAGGGCCGGTACGGCCGCCATCCGCAGCTCGTGGACCATCCGGCCCTCCAGCTCCTCCGTCTCCTCCCGGGCGCGGGTGTCCACCAGGAGGGCGAGAAACCGGCTGTCCTCGGTGGGCAGACCGAGCGCGGCGGCGCGGGCCCGGGCCGCGTCGGGGGACCGGTGGCGCTGCTCGGCGATGTCCCTGAGCGCGCCGCGGTGCGCCCTGCGCTCCCAGTGCGTCGGGTGGATGAGACGGGCGATGGTCAGGGCCATCGCCACCCGCTCCAGGACGGTCACGTCCTCGGAGCCGAACGCCGGCATGTGGTCCGGTGTCCTTCCGCCCGGGGCCGGGGGAGGGCCGGGCAGCATCACCACGCGTCCCCACCGCTCGCCCTGGTACTCCACGGGTGTCACGAGCCAGCCCTCCGGCCCCGCCACGCCGGTGTGCTCACCGGAGGGGGTGGCCCGGGAGCGCCGTTCCCAGTCGGCGAGGGCGATCTCCACACCCCGGTCGGCGGGTTCGCAGATCATCGCCTGGTGCACCAGGTTCTCCAGCACCACCGTGTGGCCGCTCATCTCCGCCGCGGCGCGCACCACGTCCTCCGGAGCGGCCCCCCGCAGCGTCAGGGCGGTGCAGGTCTCGTGGATCCGCTGGGTGCGGCGCATCGCCTCCATCTGCTCGCCGAGGATCAGCGTATGGACGACCTGGGTGACCTCCAGGAAGTTGACGTCCCGGGACAGGGTGACGAGCGGCAGCCCCCGGGACCGGCAGGCGCGGATGAGCGCCTCGGGCGGGCGGTGGTACCGCCGGACGAGCTCGATCACCAGCGCGGCCGCCCCGACATCGGCGAGCTCGGCCACGTACCGGCGCACCCCGGCGGGTTCCTCCGGCAGCGGCACGCCGGTGGTCAGCACCAGCTCGCCGCCCTTGAGGAACGAGGCGGGGTCCGTCAGCTCGGTGATGTGCACCCAGCGGACCGGCCGGTCGAGGCGGTCCTCGCCGGTGACCACCCGCGGCTGTCCGGCGGCCACGACGGGCAGCGCCAGGACGTCGGCCACGGTGAGCGGACGGCCGACCGCCCGCGTTTCCCCGTCGTTCGCGTGCGGCAGCCGATCCGTTCGGTGGTTCTCGCTCACGGAGCCTCCTGACGTGTCCGGTCACTGTGACAAGCGTTCCTGACCTGCGCAAGAGCGGCCGGCGAGCGCCGCCGAGGGCCGGGCCGGCCGCTCCCGGCCCCGGGCCGCGGCTTCAACGCCTGCGCGCGGGCCCGGACTTCTCCCGGGACACCACCGGGCCAAAGCGGCCCGGCCGGTGGCAGGATTCGGTGCATGACCAATGCCCGGGAAGTGACCTGTCGTCCCCTCCGGAAGCGCACCCTGTGGTTCTTCGCCGGACTCGGGGTGGCCGGGGCGACCCTGGCCGGGGCGCGCCTGGCGTACCGGGGACGGCTCGTGGACGTGTGGCTGGGCATCGGCCTGCTGCTCGCCCTGGGTGGCGTCGCGGCGCTGCACCAGGCCACGGTCCGGACCGACGCCGACGCGCGGGGCATCCACTGGCGGACGTGGTGGCGCCGCCGGAGCGTGTCCTGGCCTGACGTCGCCGACCTGCGCGTAAGCCTGAGACATTCGAACAACTCCCGGGTCCAGAACACCCGTCGCGTCGTCCTGGTGCTGCGCGACGGCCACAAGCGGCTGCTGCCCCTGCCGCGGAGCTGGTCGTCCGAGGACCCGGAATTCGACGCCACGCTGGACGCGCTCCGCGCGCTGCACCGCCGTTACGGGGACCCCGAGTCCAGCCACCTGCCGGTGGTCTCGTACCGCACCGCCGGGGCCGGCCGGGCCGGGGCGCTGAGCGTGTGCGCGCTGCTGCTCGCGGGCGCGGGGGTGGCCGCGTGGTTCGTGCCCGGCGCCGCCTCCGACCAACAGGCGTGGAAGTCGGCCCGCCCGTGCGCGGCCGGGACGGCCGCCGCGGAGCGCCGCGAGTGCCTGACCACCCTGCCGGCCGTGATCGCGCGGACCGAGGACAGGGGGCCCAAGCGGGGCGGCAGGCTGTACTTCACCGACGGCCGGCCGCTGGAGCGGCTCGCCGTCAACCAGGAGGCCGCCCAGGAATTCCGGCCCGGCGACCGGGTCGAACTGACCGTCTGGCGCGGCGAGGTGCGCCAGGTCGCCGGCGAGCGCTTCGTGTGGCGCGAGCACGTCAGCGGCCCCGGGGAGCTGGCCGTGGTGGCCGCCGTGCTCGCCCTCGCCGCGGGCTACCCCGGGGCGCTGGTGGTGCTGCGGCTGCGGGCCCGCCGACTGCCCGATGACGACGTGCTGCCCTCGGCCCTTCCGTTCGTGGGCGCGCTCGTCGGCACCGCCCTGTGGCTGCTGCCGCTGTGCTATCTGCACCCCACGTCCCTGCTCGGCTCCCCCCGGACGGCCACCTGGGCGGCCGCGGGCTCGCTGACCACCCTGGGCCTGCTGGCCTGGGCCTGGCGCGCCACCCGGATCCGTATGCCCGAGGGTACGGACGCGGCGCCCGGGGCGGCGGAAACGGCCGGCGGGGCCGACGGGGAAGGCCAGGAGGTGTTCGTGTCCGCCCGCTTCCTGGAGGACACCGACTACAACCCGCACGGCTTCGGCACCCACATCGTCCTCGGAGACGGCCCGCCCGCGGTGATCCCCCACCCCGGCCCGGGCCGGTTCGCCGCCAGGCGGATCCCGGTCGAGCGGCTCACCGTCAAGGACGTGCGGCGGGCCCGGGGCAGCGATGGCGACACCGTCCCCAGGAGCTGGCACATAGCCGAACTCGACGACGCGGGGCGGCCGGTGCGCCTCGCGGCCGACCCGGCCGATCTGACCCGCGTCCTCCGCGAGTTCCGCGCGCGCTGACCCGGACGGCCCGAAATCCGGTCCCGCCCCACCGCACCACAACCCTTTCCCGGGCTCGATGGTCAAGGTGAACGAATGGCGTACCCAGGCCCAACCGCCGGTGCACAGACGTGCCGTGGCCGCCGGGCGAACCGACGTACGGGAGAAGACATCGATGCACCGTCCCCTCCGCCACCGGGCCGATGCCCCCACCCCCCGCCCCAAGGGCGTGGACGGCGCCCCGATCGCCGCCGTGGCCGCGCTGCTGACCGCCACCCTGGCGGTGTCCGGCCCGCTCGCCACCTCCGCGGCCGCCGCCGCGAAGGCCGAGCCCGTCGTCGACTTCAACGGTGACGGCTACGCGGACCTCGCCGTCTCCGCCCCCGGCGGCACGGTGTCGGGCGCCGCGGAGGCGGGCTATGTCTCGGTGCTGTACGGCTCCGCGGCCGGCGTCGACACCGCGCACCCGCGTCTGATCACGCGGGCCACCGAGGGCGTCCCGGGGGATGTCGAGCCGTACGGCGCCTTCGGCCGCACCACGGCCGCCCGCGACCTGGACGGCGACGGCTACACCGACCTCGTCGTGGGCGACTTCACCGCCCCGGCGGTGCTCTGGGGCTCCGCGAAGGGCCTGCGGACCGGCACCGCGCTCCCCGGGCCCGCCGACTCGCCGGCGGCGGGCGACCTCAACGGCGACGGCCACGCCGACCTCGTGACCGCCGGCGACCAGGGCCTCGACGTGCGCTACGGCCCCTTCTCCCGCGCCGGAATCCCTTCCTCCACCCAGGTCCTGCCCTTCAAGGACGGCGACCACCCCAAGGCCGTCGCGGTGGGCGACATGACGGGCGACGGCGCCGACGACCTCGTCACCAGCCACAGCTTCGACGATGTGCAGGGCAAGTCCCGCTTCTGGGCCGGTGGGAAGGACGGCGTGAGCACCACCTCCAAGACCACCGGCCACTACACGACCGGCGGGGTCGTCGCCGACGTGAACAAGGACGGCTACGGCGACCTGGTCGCCCAGCAGGGCAACCAGATGTCGGAGGACGGCGACTGGGTCGCCGGCGCCGTCCGCGTCGTCTACGGCTCGGCGTCCGGCCCCTCCACCCGCACCACGAAGATCACTCAGGACACGCCGGGCGTCCCCGGAGTGAGCGAGGAAGGCGACCACGACCAGCACCCCGGCGATCTGTTCGGCTACTCCCTTGCCGCCGGCGACGTCACCGGCGACGGCTACCCCGACATCGCCGTGGGCGTGCCCGGCGAGGACATCGGCTCGGTCCACGAGGCGGGCGCCGTCGTCCTGCTCAAGGGCGGCGCGGCGGGCCTCACCGGCAAGGGCGCGCAGGCCTTCCACCAGTCGACCCCGGGTGTGCCCGGCAGCTCCGAGGAGGGCGACTACTTCGGCCGGAGCGTGCTCCTCTCCGATGTCAACGCCGACCACCGCGCCGACCTGACCGTGGCCACCCCCTACGAGGACGGCGCCCACGCGGACTCGGGCGCCGTGTGGGTGCTGCGCGGCTCCAGGTCGGGCCTGACGACCGGCGCCGTCCAGTCCTTCGGCCCGCGCGCGCTGGGCGCGCCGGAGAAGGAGGCGCGCTTCGGGGACGGCGTGGCGCGGTAGGGAACCGCCCAGCGGCAGGACCGGCGGCAGGAGGGGCCCGGCGCGGGGGTCCGGGCCCCTCCTGCCCTGTCGCTACGGCCGGGGGCCGACAGGGTGCTCACCGCCGGACCCGGAGAAGACCGGGCGTTCCCAGGACCCCGTACCGGACGCGTTTTCCGGTTGACCGGCCGAAACCGCCTGCTCGGCCCAGATGACCTTGCCGTCAGCGGTGTAGCGGGTGCCCCAGTGCCGGGCGAGCTGGGAGACCAGGAACAGCCCGCGGCCGCCCTCGTCGGTGGCCCGGGCCCGACGCAGGTGGGGGGAGGTGCTGCTGCCGTCGGAGACCTCGCAGACCAGGCTCCGGCCGCGCATCAGCCGCAGGTGCACCGGAGGGGCGCCGTAGCGCAGCGCGTTGGTGATCAGTTCGCTGATGATCAGCTCGGCGGTGTCGGCGTCCTCCTCCAGGCCCCACGCCCGGATGCGCCGGGTGCACTCGGCGCGGATGGTGGCCACCTCGGCCACGTCGAACGGCACGTCCCACTCGGCCACGTCCTTTGGGTCGAGCACCCGCGTGCGGGCCACCAGCAGCGCGACGTCCTCGCTCGGGCGGGCCGGGAGCACGGTGGCGAACAGGCCCTGGCAGGTCTCGTCCGGGTCGAGGTCCGGGCGGTCGGCCAGGGTGCGGCACAGCCGCTCCAGGCCCTTGCCCAGGGCGCGGTCGTCGTCCTCCAGAAGCCCGTCGGTGTACAGCACCAGGCGGCTGCCCGCGGGCGGTGAGAGCTCGACCGCCTCGAAGGGCTCCCCGCCCCGCCCCAGGGGCCGGGAGACCGGCACCGCCGGGGTGTCCACGGCGCCGTCCGGGCCCACCAGCACGGGGCCGGGGTGGCCGGCCCGGGCCACGGTGAAACGGCCGCACACCGCGTCGTAGATCCCGTACAGGCACGTGGCTCCGGCGATCCGGACGCCGTCGCCGTCTGTGCCTGCGTCTGCCTCTGTGCCTGTGTCCGTGTCCGCGTCGGCGCCCGCGTCGTGTTCCAGGTCGAGGCGGGTGACCAGCTCGTCCAGGAGGGAGAGGACCTCGTCGGGGGGCAGGTCCAGGGCCGAGAAGTTCTGCACCGCCGTGCGCAGCCGGCCCATCGTGGCCGCCGCGTGCAGGCCCTGCCCGGCCACCTGCCCGACCGCCAGCGCGACCCGGTTGCCGGGGAGGGGGATGACGTCGAACCAGCCACCGCTCGCCCCGCCGGGCGCGGGCAGATAGCGGGAGGCCACCTCCACGGCCTCCTGATCGGGCAGAGTGCACGGAAGCAGGCTGCGCCGCAGGGTGCTGACCATGGCGTGTTCGCGGGCGTAGCGACGGGCGTTGTCCACGCAGACGGCGGTCCGGGCGGTCAGCTCCGCGGCGATGGCCAGGTCCTCTTCCTCGAACGGCACGCTGTCCCGGGTCCGCCAGAAGTTGGCCAGCCCCAGGGTGACCCCGCGGAACCGCAGCGGAACCGTGATCAGCGAATGGATTCCGTGGTCGAGCGGCCGCCGGCCGTCGTCGCCGTACCCGACGGCCTCCCCGGGATCGGCCCGAAGGACGGCGCGGCCGGTCCGCAGGGCCTGGTGCTGCGGCGCGGAGGGCGGGTAGACGGCCCGCTCGCCGGGGCGGAAGAGGAGGTGTCCGGTGGTGTCCCCGCCGGCCGCCGTGCGGTGCAGCACCTCGTACGGCGGCGCGGGCTCCTCGCCCCGCAGCACCGGATCCAGCAGCTCGACGGTGACCACGTCGGCGAACCGGGGGACGGCCACCTCCACGAGCTTTTCGGTGGTGCCGGTCAGCTCCAGCGTGGAGCCGATGCGCACACCGGCGTCGTACAGCAGCTCGAGGCGCTCGCGGGCCGCCTCCGCCCGGCCGGACAGCAGCCGCAGCTCGGTGGTGTCCCGCAGCGTCGCCGCGCTCCCGGCGGGGCCGCCCGCACGGTCCGTGGACCGGACGTTGACCGCCAGGAGCCGGTTTCCGGACGGGTACACCTCGTCCGTGGCGGGGCGCCCCGACGCCAGCAGCTCCGCCAGGCGCGGCTCGATGCCGAGTTCGCCGATGTGGCGCCCCTCGGCGTCCGGAGCGAGTCCCAGCAGTTCCCGGGCCTCCTGGTTGGCCAGCAGCAGCCGCCCGTCCGCCGCCAGCACCAGCACTCCTTCGCGGACCGAGTGCAACACCGCGTCGTGGTGCTCGTACATCCGCGTCATCTCCGCGGGCCCCAGGCCGCGGGTCTGCCGCCGCAGCCGCCCGCTCACCAGCGCCGTCCCGCCCGCGGACAGGGCCAGCGCTCCGGTGGCGGCACCGAGCAGCGCCGGCAGCCGACCGTTCACCACGCCGTTCACGCTCTCGATCTTGACCCCGACCGACACCCCGCCGGCCAGGCTGCCGTCGGGCTTGGCGATGGGGACGGCGGAAACCACGGAGGGGCCCTGGCTCGCCCGGAAGATCCGGGTGATCGTCTCTCCGGCCAGCTCCCTGCGGACCACCCAGGCGGGCCCGATGATCCGCTTGCCGATCAGCCCCGTGTCGGGATGGGTGAGACGGATCCCGTGGGTGTTGAACACCACGACGCTGTCGACACCGGAGCCCTTCCGCGCCGCCTCGGTGGGGGACTGGAGCAGCGCGGTCGGATCGTGGGTGGTCATGGCCTCGGACACGCCGGGGGACCGGGCGAACGTCTCGGCCACCGCCAGGGATCGCCGCCGGGCGTCCGTGATGCTCTGGCTCCGGGCCTGGAGCGCCAGGATCGCCACCCCCGCGGCGACCAGCACCAAGATCAAGAGAAGCTGCAGGACGAACACCTGACCGGCGACGCTTCGCACACTCCGCAGCGGCCCCCTCCGTCCGCGCGACGGTATGGAGGCTCCGGGCAGGGGCCGCGGCCGGTAACGGCTCCGAGCCGTCGCGGCATGTCTGCTCATGTCCGCATTTATACATTCCTTTCGTCGTGGGTGACAGGGTCGGCCGTGATCAGGCCCCTGAGCTGGGCGTTCGCGCAGCGCGGCGCCGGGCCGTTCCTGGGGCGGCCGGATCCCGTCGAGCAGGCCGATGAGCCGGTCGTTCAGCGCGGACGGGCTCGGCCCGGTTGCCGACGAGGGGGCGCCGGTGCCGGTCCCCCTGCCGGGGCGCGGGGCGACGGCGGCTCGTCCATGGGATGGTCAGCGGCGCGGCTTCGAGGCCCACGCCGCCGCCGGGTAACTCACGGAACACTCCCTTTCGTTGTTCCGTTCTGTTACCTTCCTTGTCCTGCCATGAAGACCATAAAAACCAAGCCGATACCCTTCCCGGGTGGCCCGTCGGGGAGCTGGTGATCCGCGCCGTGGTTACCTTCGCACAGTTGAAGGCGCTCGACCCCGCCCAGTTCGAGGAGGCGGCGGACGGCTGGCACAAGGTCAGCAGCAGCGCGAGCGC
>NZ_BAAASD010000037.1:0-94568 GCF_039532705.1 Streptomyces sparsogenes subsp. cuspidosporus
CGCCCGGTCCCGCGCGCCCGCGCGCTCCCGGGGGGCCGCCTGGGCGGCCGGGGGCCGGCCGCCGCCGGGGCGGGGGCGGCCGGGCCGGAAGGCGCGCGGCGTGGCGGGCTGGTCAGCCGTCATGTCGTATCCCCTCCAAGGTCCCCGCGCGAGCGGTCCGCGCGGGGGACCGGCGGGTTACTGCTCGTCCGGCACCCGGCCGGAGGCCAGGTCGTGAACCGCCGCGGCGAAGGCGTCGCCCCGCTTGTTGTAGTTGACGAACATGTCCATCGAGGCGCAGGCCGGGGCCAACAGGACCGTATCGCCCGGCCGGGCGAGCCGGGCCGCTTCCCGGACAGCCGCCGCCATCGCCCCAGTGTCGGTCCGGTCGAGGTCCACGACCGGGACATCTGCCGCGTGTCGCGCGAGCGCTTCCCTGATCAGGCCACGGTCCGCGCCGATCAGCACCACCCCGCGCAGCCGCTTCGCCGAGGCGACGACCAGCTCGTCGAAGGTGGCGCCCTTGGCCAGGCCGCCGGCGATCCACACGATGTGCTCGAAGCTGTCCAACGACGCCTGGGCGGCGTGGGTGTTGGTGGCCTTGGAGTCGTCCACGTACGCCACGCCCGCCACGTCCGCGACGTGCTCGACGCGGTGCGGGTCGGGCCGGAAGGCGCGCAGCCCGTCCCGGACCGCGGTGGGCGGGACGCCGAAGGCGCGGGCCAGGGCGGCCGCCGCGAGGGCGTTGGCGATGTTGTGCGGGGCCGGCGGGTGCACGTCGGAGACCTCGGCGAGCTCCTGGGCCTGCTTGTGCCGGTTGGCCACGAAGGCGCGGTCGACCAGGATGTTCTCGACGACGCCGAGCTGGGACGGGCCGGGGGTGCCGAGGGTGAAGCCGATCGCGCGGCAGCCCTCCTCGACATCGGCCGCGCGCACCAGGTCCTCGGTGGCGGGGTCGGCGACGTTGTACACGCAGGCGACCTGGTTGCCCTCGTAGATACGGCCCTTGTCGGCCGCGTAGGCCGCCATGGAGCCGTGCCAGTCGAGGTGGTCGGGCGCCAGGTTGAGCACCGCGCCGGAGTGGGCGCGCAGCGACGGCGCCCAGTGCAGCTGGTAGCTGGAGAGCTCCACGGCCAGCACGTCGTACGGCTCGTCGCCGAGCACCACGTCCAGCAGCGAGACGCCGATGTTGCCGACGGCGGCGGTGCGCAGCCCGGCCGCCTCCAGGATGGCGGCCAGCATGCGCACGGTGGTGGTCTTGCCGTTGGTGCCGGTGACCGCGAGCCAGGGCGGTGCGTCAGCACTACGCAGCCGCCAGGCCAGCTCCACGTCCCCCCACACCGGGACGCCGGCCTCGGCGGCCGCCCGGAACAGCGGGCTGTCCGGCTTCCAGCCGGGCGTGGTGACGACCAGCTCGGTGCCCTCGGGGAGCGTGTCCCCGTCGCCGAGCCGGACCGTGACGCCGCCCAGCGCCTCCAGCTCGGCCGCCTCGGCGCGCTGCTTCTCGCCGTCGCTGCCGTTGACGACGGTCACCGAGGCCCCGAGGCCCCGCAGCGCACGCGCCGCGGGGACCCCGGAGACGCCGAGTCCGGCGACGGTGACATGCCGCCCGGCGAGGTCGGAGACGGTGAGGTCCGGGACGCCGGGCGTCACTGGGCTCGCCATCCCGCGTAGAAGATGCCGAGTCCGACGATCACGCACATGCCCTGGACGATCCAGAACCGGACCACCACAAGGACCTCGCTCCACCCCTTGAGTTCGAAGTGGTGCTGCAGTGGCGCCATCCGGAAGACGCGCCGCCCGGTGAGCCGGAAGGAGCCGACCTGGATGACCACGGACATGGTGATCAGGACGAACAGGCCGCCGAGGACGGCGATCAGCAGCTCGGTGCGGGAGCAGATGGCCAGGCCCGCGAGCGCCCCGCCCAGCGCGAGGGAGCCGGTGTCGCCCATGAAGATCTTCGCGGGCGAGGTGTTCCACCACAGGAAGCCGAAGCAGGCGCCCATCAGCGCGGAGGCGACGACCGCGAGGTCGAGCGGGTCACGGACCTCGAAACAGGCCGAGGGGTTCATGAGCGTCTTCGCGTTGGCGCAGGACTCCTGGTACTGCCAGACGCCGATGAAGGTGTACGCGCCGAAGACCATCACGGAGGCGCCGGTGGCCAGGCCGTCCAGGCCGTCGGTGAGGTTCACGCCGTTCGACATCGCGAGGATCATGAACAGCGCCCAGATCGCGAAGATCACGGGGCCGAAGGACCAGCCGAAGTCCTGGACGAAGGACAGCCGGTCGGAGGCGGGGGTCTGCTGACGGGCGTCGGCGAAGTTCAGCGACAGGATCGCGAAGGCGACGCCGACGATGAGCTGACCGAGCATCTTCGCCTTGGCCCGCAGGCCCAGGCTCCGCTGCTTGACGATCTTGATGTAGTCGTCGAGGAAGCCGACCAGGCCCATGCCCGCGAAGAGGAAGAGCACCAGCACGCCGGAGAAGGTCGGCTGGCTGCCGGTGATCACCTTCGTCGCCGCGTAGGCGATCAGCGTGGCCAGGATGAAGGAGATGCCGCCCATGGTGGGCGTGCCCTTCTTGCTGCCGTGGCTGCGCGGGCCGTCGTCCCGGATGAACTGGCCGTAGCCCTTGCGCGCCAGCAGCTTGATCAGCAGCGGGGTGCCGATCAGGGTCAGGAAGAGCCCGATGGCTCCCGAGAAGAGGATCTGCCTCATGCCCATGGCTAGACGACCTCACCCTCGCCCTCGAGCAACGCCTGCGCGACCCGCTCCAGCCCCACCGACCTGGATGCCTTCACCAACACGACGTCCCCCGGTCGCAGCTCGCTGCGCAACAGATCGACCGCCGCCCGCACGTCGGACACGTGCACCGACTCCTCACCCCACGAACCCTCGTTCTTGGCGCCCATGTCGAGCCAGGCGGCCTCCTGGCCGCCGACCGCCACGAGCTTGCTGACGTTGAGCCTGACGGCCAGCCGCCCGATCCCGTCGTGCTCGGCCAGTGAGTCCTCGCCGAGCTCGGCCATCGGGCCCAGCACCGCCCACGTGCGCCCCCCTTCCGCCTGGCCGGCCTTGCCCATCGCGACCAGCGCGCGCAGCGCGGCTCGCATGGACTCGGGGTTCGCGTTGTAGGCGTCGTTGACGACCGTCACGCCGTCCGCGCGCTCGGTGACCTCCATCCGCCAGCGGGAGAGCTGATCCGCCTCGGAGAGCGCCACGGCGATCTCGTCGACGGACATGCCCAACTCATGGGCGACGGCGGCCGCGGCGAGCGCGTTCGACACGTGGTGCTCACCGTACAGGCGCATGGTCACTTCGCTGCACCCGGTAGGGGTGTGAAGGGTGAAGGACGGCCGACCGCCCGCGGCGAGCCGGACATTCTCGGCACGCACATCGGCCTCGGCGGCCTCGCCGAAGAACACCGTACGGGCCTTGGTGCGCGCGGCCATGGCGCGCACGAAGGGGTCGTCGGCGTTGAGCAGCGCGACGCCGCCCTCCGCGGCCGTGGGCAGGGCCTCCACCAGCTCGCCCTTGGCCTCGGCGATCGCCTCGCGGCCGCCGAACTCGCCGATGTGGGCGGTGCCGACGTTGAGGACCAGACCGACGCGGGGCGGGGTGAGCTCCGTCAGGTACCGGATGTGGCCCTTGCCACGGGCGCCCATCTCCAGCACCAGGTGCCGGGTCGTCTCGTCGGCGCTCATCGCGGTCAGCGGCAGGCCGATCTCGTTGTTGAGCGAGCCGGGCGTCCACACGGTGGGGCCGTGGCGCCGCAGCAGCTGCGCGATCAGGTCCTTGGTGCTGGTCTTGCCCGCCGAGCCGGTGAGCGCGACCACGGTGGCGTCCAGGCGCTCCACGACGGCATGGGCCAGCGCCCCCAGGGCGGCCTGGACATCGGGCACGACGATCGCCGGCACGGGCGCGTCGGGGGCGGCGGCCGGGATGGGCCGGGCGGCCAGCACCGCCACCGCGCCGTCCTCGACCGCGCCGCGCGCGAAGTCGTGCCCGTCCACGCGCTCACCGGGGAGCGCCGCGAAGAGGCCGCCGGGGCGCACCTCGCGGGAGTCGATCACGACGGGTCCGGTGACCTTCCGGTCCATGTCCGGTATGTCGTGCGGCTGCCCGCCGACGATGCCGACGATCTCGGCGAGGGACAGGGGGATCACTGATCACCTCCGGCCGTGCGGGGAAACTGCCGGGAGGGGGCTGGTGCGCGCATGGCGGTCTGTCATCCCTGGTTGTCTTGGCGTTTGACGGCGAGCTCGATGGCTTCGCGCAATACCTGGCGGTCGTCGAAGGGGCGTACCACCCCGGCGATGTCCTGGCCCAGCTCATGGCCCTTGCCCGCGACCAGCACGGTGTCGCCGGGCTCGGCGCGGGCGACGGCGGCGGCGATGGCGTGCGCCCGGTCGGCGTCGACCAGCACATCGCCGCGTTCGTGGGCGGGCACCTCGGCGGCGCCCGCGAGCATGGTGGCCAGGATCGCCAGCGGGTCCTCGGAGCGGGGGTTGTCGGAGGTCAGGACGGCGGTGTCGGCGTAGCGGGCGACGGCCGCGCCCATGGGGCCGCGCTTGTGCGGGTCGCGGTCGCCGCCGCAGCCGAGGACGGCGTGCAGCCTGCCCTTGGTGACCTTGCGCAGGGCGCGCAGGACCGATTCGACGGCGTCGGTCTTGTGGGCGTAGTCCACGACCGCGAGGTACGGCTGTCCGGCGTCCACGCGCTCGAGCCGGCCGGGCACCCCGGGGACGGCCGCGACGCCGTCGGCGGCCGTCTGCGGGTCGATCCCGGCGACGGCGAGCGCCACGACGGCGGCCAGCGCGTTGGCGACGTTGAAGGGGCCGGGGAGCGGCGCGGCGGCGGTCACGGACTCGCCGTTCGGGCCGAGGATGGTGAACTCGGAGCCGAGCGGGCCCACGGTCACGTCGGCGGCGCGCCAGTGGGCGTCGGGGTGGCCCTCGGCGGAGAAGGTGGTGACCGGGACCTCGGACAGGCCCACCAGGCGCCGGCCGTACTCGTCGTCGAAGTTGATCACCGCCGCGCGGCTGCGCGCCTTGGTGAACAGCTGGGCCTTGGCCTGGAAGTAGTCCTCCATGCCGGAGTGGAACTCCATGTGCTCCGGGCTGAGGTTGGTGAAGACCGCGATGTCGAAGACGCAGCCGTCGACCCGGCCGAGCACCAGGGCGTGGCTGGAGACCTCCATGGCCAGCGAGCGGACCCCGCGCTCGCGCATCACCGCGAACAGGGCCTGGAGGTCGGTGGCCTCGGGGGTGGTGCGCTCGGATTTGAGCCGCTCGTCGCCGATCCGCGACTCCACGGTGCCGATGAGGCCGGTGAGCGCGCCGTCGCCCTTGGCGGCCGCCGCCTTCAGCCCGCCCTCGACGAGGTACGCGGTCGTGGTCTTGCCTGAGGTGCCGGTGATGCCGATCTGGAGCAGGTCCCGGCCCGGCTCGCCGTAGATCGTGGCCGCCAGCGCGCCCATCCGGGCGCGCGGGTCCTCGACGGTCAGGACCGGCAGCCCGGTGGCGGCCGCCCGGTCGGTGCCGGCCGGGTCGGTGAGCACGGCGGCCGCGCCGAGGTCGGCGGCCTGGGCGGTGAAGTCCGCGCCGTGGAAACGGGCGCCGGGCAGGGCCGCGTACACATCGCCGGGGCGTACGGCCCGCGAGTCGTGGGTGATGCCCGTGACGGCGGCCTCCTCCCCGGACGGGGGGGCATCGATGCCCAGCTGATCGGCCAGCTCCCCCAGCGGAATGGGGCGGACCTGGAGGGGGCGCGGCGCGCCCGGGTAGCTCGCGGGAACATCCTTCCGAGCGAGCTGAGAGGACTGAGAGGTTTGGGACTGATCAGCGTGGGGCACGGCGTGAGCGTACCCGCCGCACCCGCTCCCCCGCGAAATCAGGGGGGCCGCGCGCAGCGCGGACGGTTGAGGGCGGTGGCGGGAGACGGGTGGGCCAGGGGGGCCGCGCGCAGCGCGGACGGTTGAGGGCGGTGGCGGGAGACGGGTGGGCCAGGGGGTCCCGCGCGCAGCGCGGAGTGATCGGGGTCACTGCCCGGGTCGGCTCACCGGCTGGGGTCGTAGCTGACCGGGAGCCGCGCCGGGCGCTTCCCGGACGGGGCCACCTTCAGGGTCTTCAGGGAGAACTCCATCACCCGCTTGAAGACCGGCCCGCAGACCTGGCCCCCGAAGTAGCTGCCCTTGGTCGGGTTCTGGACGGCGCAGTACACGGTCACCCGTGGCTGGTCGGCGGGCGCGAAGCCCGCGAACGAGGCCGTGTAGCCGTGGTAGCGGCCGGTCTTCGGGTCCACCCGGTTGGAGGTGCCGGTCTTGCCCGCGACGCGGTAGCCGGGGATCTTCGCCTTCGTTCCGGTGCCCTGCTCGTTGTCGACGACGGACTCCAGCATGGCCGCGAGCATCTTCGCGGTCTTCTCGCTGACCACCCTGGTCCGTTTGGGGGCCTTGGCGGCCGTGAAGCCGCCGCTGGAGTCCCGGGAACCGCGCACCAGGGACGGCTGGACGCGCTCGCCGCCGTTGGCGATGGTGGAGTAGACGGAGGCCGCCTGCACCGCGTTGAGCGACAGGCCCTGGCCGAAGGGGATCGTGTACTGCTGTGAGGCGCTCCAGTCCTCCGGCTTGGCCAGGATGCCCCGGGTCTCGCCGGGGAAGCCAAGACCGGTGTACCGGCCGATGCCGAACTTCCGCAGATAGGAGTAGAGGACCCGGTCGGCCTGCTTCTGGTTCTTCCCCAGCTGCTCGGTGGCCAGGATCGTGCCGATGTTGCTGGACTTGGCGAGCACCCCGTTGAGGGTGAGGTACCAGGTGGGGTGGTCGATGTCGTCGGCGAAGGCGCGGTCGGCGCGCGGGAGCCGGTTGGGGACCACCACATGGGTGTCCCAGGTGGCGGCGCCCTCCTCCAGGACGGCCGCCATCGACATGAGCTTGCTGACGCTGCCCGGCTCGTACGCGTCCGAGAGCGCGGCGTTGCCCAGGGCGTCCGCGTTCGCGTCCGAGATGTCGTTGGGGTCGAAGCCCGGGGCGTTGGCCAGGGCCAGGATCTCGCCGGTGCGGGTGTCCTGGACGATCACGTAGCCGCGGTCGGCCCGGGACTTCGTCACCTGCTCGCTGATGGCGCTCTGCGCGGCCCACTGGATGTCGCGGTCGATCGTCAGCTCGACGTCGCTGCCGGGCACCGCGGGCTGCTCCTTGACGTCGCCGGTGGGCACCTGGCGGCCGCCGGACTGGGCGTAGACGCGCTTGCCGTCCTTGCCCGCGAGCCGCTTGTTCAGCTCCCGCTCGACACCGGCGGCGCCGTGCCCCTCCGCGTCCACGAAGCCGAGCACGCCGGCGGCGAGGTCGCCGTTGGGGTAGACGCGCTTGCTGTGCGCCTCGCGGTTGACCCCGGCCAGGACGTTGACGCCCTTGCCCTTGGCCGCCGAGCCGTCGAGGGCGTTCTTGAGGTCCTTGATCTGGTTCCACACCTGCGGGGTCTGCTGGCGGGCCAGGACCACGTACTTCGACTTCGGGTTGGCGGTGAGCTTCCGCTCCAGGTCCGCCTGGTCCTTGCCGAGGATCGGCGCGAGCAGCGCGGCGGCCTGGCGCGGCGCGTCGTCGATCTTCGCCGTCTCGGGGGTGAGGAGGTCGGGGGCCGCGGTGATGTCGTACGCGTCCACGGTGGTGGCCAGGTCAACGCCGTGGCGGTCGGTGATCGAGCCGCGCTCGGCGGGCAGGGTGACCGGGATGTAGCGGTTCACATTGGCCTTCGCCGCGTACGCGTTGGCGTCGACGGCCTGCACCTGGAGCAGCCGCACCACGAAGGCCAGCATGACCAGGGTCAGGCCGAGGCTGATCAGCCGCAGCCGGGGGCGCGGGCTGCCCAGCCGCAGCGGCGCGGCGTTGCCCGGGCGGGCGGGCCGGCCGGGGCGGGCGGTCCCGGGCCGCCGCGGGGCGGGGCGCGCGCCGCCCTGGCGCGGGCGGCCGTCGCCCCGGGGGCGCGCGGGGCCTGGCAGGCGGCGGGGGTCGCGGGGGGCCGTCACGCGGCCGCCCCCGGACCGGGCTGGGCGCAGGCGGAGGGTCGCGTCACCGTGTCACCTACCGGGGGGCGGGGTTCTCGGACTGGGCGCTGCCGGACGCGGTGGCGGACGGCGTCGGGGAGGCCTGGGAGGAGGCCGCGCCGGGCGCGGCCGGCGAGCGCGGCACGGCCGGCGTCGGCGCGGGGGGCGAGGGCCGGGCCGAGGGCGACGCGGCGGGCGGCGTCGGGAGGGGCGCGGCGGGGGCGCGGTACACCGACGGCCCGCCGGACGCGGGGGTGGGCGTGCCGCTGACGCTGCCGTCCGGGTTCAGGAAGGCCGGGCTGCCGCCGGGCACCATCCCGAGCTTCCTCGCGCGCCGCTCGAGCGCGTCCGGCGCCGAGAGCCTGTCCACTTCCTGTTGCAGCGCCTGGCGCTCGTCGGACAGCTCCGTGGTCTGCTTCTCCAGCCTGCTGAGCTCGAAGGACCCCTGGTTGAGGGAGGAGTTGAGCAGCAGCAGCGCGATCAGGCCGGAGCCCAGCAGCACGACGACCAGCAGCACGAACGGCGTACGCCGCGCCGCCCGCGGCCCCCCGGCAGCCATCAGTGTGTCCCCTCGTTCGCTTCCTCGCGGATGCGCTCCGCGCCCCGCAGCCGGGCGGGGGCGGCGCGGCGGTTCTCGGCGACCTCCTGCTCCGTGGGGAGTTCGGCGCCGCGGGTGAGCAGCTTCAGGCGGGGCTGGTAGCGCTCCGGTACGACCGGCAGGCCGGGCGGCGCGGTGATCTCCGCGCCGGCCGCGAGCACCTGCTTGACGAGGCGGTCCTCGAGCGAGTGGTAGGAGAGCACGGCGATCCGGCCGCCGACCGCGAGGGCCGCGACCGCCGCCGGAATGGCGCGCTCCAGGACCGTCAGCTCGCCGTTGACCTCGATCCGCAGCGCCTGGAAGGTGCGCTTGGCGGGGTTGCCACCGGTGCGCTTGGCCGCCTGCGGCAGGGCCTCGCGGATCAGCTCCACCAGCCGGGCGCTGGTGCGGAACGGCTCCTTCGCGCGCTCGCGCACCACAGCGTCCACGATCTTCCTGGCGAACTTCTCCTCGCCGTACGTCCGCAGGATCCGCACCAGCTCGCCGGGCGGATAGGTGTTGAGCACCTCGGCCGCGCTGACCCCCGTCGTCTGGTCCATCCGCATGTCCAGCGGCGCGTCCTGCGCGTAGGCGAAGCCGCGCTCGGCCTCGTCCAACTGCATGGACGACACGCCGAGGTCGAAGAGGACGCCCTGGACGCGAGGGACGCCGAGCCGGGCGAGGACCTCGGGGAGCTCGTCGTAGACGGCGTGCACGAGCGTCGCCCGGTCGCCGTAGGGGGCCAGCCGCTCGCCGGAGAGCTTCAGCGCGGCCGGGTCGCGGTCCAGCGCGATCAGCCTGGCGTCGGGGAACGTGCGCAACAGCGCCTCGCTGTGCCCGCCGAGGCCCAGGGTGCAGTCCACCACCACCGCCCCGGGCCGGGTCAGGGCGGGGGCGAGCATGTCCAGACAGCGCTGGAGCATGACGGGGACGTGGAGAGCGTTGCTGCTCATTGCGCTGCTCGTGCGCCCTTCTGCGGGTCGGGCGAGGAGGGCACGCACCGCCGGGTCCCCGCCCGCTCTGAAGGGGAAGTGGCCTACTGGCGCCGGGGAAGTGACGTCAGGCGGCCGGAGCGGGAGGAGGCCGAGTGGTACGTACGCACCGCGCTCACAACGAAATTCCGGGATCCTAGGGGAGCGTCGCGCCTCCCACTTCGCGCCACTTTAGTCCACTCGTCCCTTCGGTCAACCAACCGGCTGGCGCGCCCGCCGCGGGTGTCGAAACCCTCCGTGCGGGCGCACGGTGGCGCGGGCACCCCTGGTGTGGGGTCTCTCACACCGGGGGCCGCGCGCCTGGCGATGCACCCGTTTGCCCTATCTAAAGAAAAGACAAAATCCGCTGGTGAAAGGTAGTGTCCCCGCCATGTCGATATCGTCTCCGCAGCCGCTGCCCCAGCCCACCGACAGCGCCGTCGGCACGGGAGGTACCGTCACCGATCGCCTCGTAGAGGCCAACCGCCGCTACGCCGCCGAGTTCCGGGACCCCGGCATGGACGCCCGCCCCGTGCTGCGCGTCGCCGTGGTCGCCTGCATGGACGCGCGCCTCGACCTGCACGAGGCGCTCGGCCTGGAGCTGGGCGACTGCCACACCATCCGCAACGCGGGCGGCGTCGTCACCGACGACGTCATCCGATCCCTGACCATCAGCCAGCGCGCGCTGGGCACCCGCAGCGTCGTGCTGATCCACCACACGGGCTGCGGCCTGCTGAACCTGACCGAGGACTTCCGGCACGAGCTCGAGGACGAGGTCGGCCAGCGTCCGTCGTGGGCGGTCGAGGCGTTCAAGGACATCGACGCCGACGTACGCCAGTCGATGCAGCGGGTGCGCACCTCTCCGTTCCTCCTCCACACGGAGGATGTGCGCGGCTTCGTCTTCGACGTGACGACCGGGCTGCTGCGCGAGGTCCAGCCGCGCGGGTGAGCCCGTTTTAACTCCCCAAACCGCTCCGGTCCCGGCAAATCGCCTCGGGTTATCCACAGCCGAGTGACGAGATGAGGCGGGGACCGCAAGAATGCGTATGTGACATCGCCCCCCGCGGCCTGCGGGGGGCCGATGCCAGCGTGTTGCGGTGGGCCGGTCCGTTCCGAGGGCAGCGGCCCCGGGATCGGGCCGAGGAGGGCCGGGTGACGACCTATGACGAGCGAGCGAGCCTCAGCGATCTGACCACCACAGCGGAGCGGGTCCGCAGGTCGGTGGAGGGTGTGATCGAGGGCAAGCCCGAGGTCGTGCGGCTTTCGCTGACCGTGCTGCTCGCGGAGGGGCATCTCCTGCTGGAGGATGTCCCGGGCGTGGGGAAGACCATGCTCGCCAAGGCGCTCGCGAAGTCCATCGACTGCTCGGTGCGCCGCATCCAGTTCACTCCCGACCTGCTGCCGTCGGACATCACCGGTGTGAGCGTCTACGACCAGCAGCAGAAGGACTTCGAGTTCAAGCCGGGCGCGATCTTCTCCCAGATCGTGATCGGCGACGAGATCAACCGGGCCTCGCCCAAGACCCAGTCGGCGCTGCTGGAGTCGATGGAGGAGCGGCAGGTCACCATCGACGGGCAGACGTATGAGCTGCCGACCCCCTTCATGGTGGTGGCCACGCAGAACCCGATCGAGATGGAGGGCACCTACCCGCTGCCCGAGGCGCAGCGCGACCGCTTCATGGCGCGGGTCTCGATCGGCTATCCCAGCCCGCAGGCCGAGCTGCAGATGCTGGACATCCACGGCGGCGTCTCCCCGCTGGACGACCTGCGGCCGGTGGCCCACGCCCATGAGATCGCCAAGCTGATCGAGGCGGTGCGCGAGGTCCATGTGGCCGAGGCGGTCCGGCGGTACGCGGTCGACCTGGTCTCCGCCACCCGCAACCATCCCGACCTGCGGCTGGGCGCGTCCCCCCGGGCGACGCTGCATCTGCTGCGGGCGGCCAAGGCGGCCGCCGCGCTGGCCGGGCGGGATTTCGCCCTGCCCGACGACGTGCAGTCGCTCGCCGTCGCTGTGCTGGCCCACCGGCTGCTGCCCACCGCGCAGGCCCAGCTGAACCGGCGCACCGCGGAGCAGGTGGTCGCGGACATCCTGCAGCGCACCCCGGTGCCCAGCGCGACGCCTCGCGGGGCGGGCCCCGTGCCGCCCGGCGCGGCCCCGATGCCCCCCGCGGGGGCCCCGATGCCACCCGTGGCCGGTCCGATGCCGCCGGGAGTCGGCCAGGTTCCGCCGGGAGTCGGCCAGGTCCCGCCGGGGGCCGGTCCGATGCCGCCCGTCGCCGGCCAGGTCCCGCCCGGCGCCGGTCCGATGCCGCCCGCGCCGCCCGCGCCTCCGGTTGAGTACGGCCGGCAGCCGCCGGGCGCGCGGAAGCTGTGATGACGGCAGGGGGGATGGGCATGGCCCCCGGCGAAGGCGACGGCGACGGCGACGACCGTGACGGCCGACAGGACAGGGGCGGGGTGCGCGCGGCGCTCGCCGGGCTGACCACCCGCGGCCGCTCGTTCCTGGCCGCCGGTGTGGCGGCCGCGGTGTGCAGCTATGTCCTGGGGCAGGCGGATCTGCTGCGGGTCGGGCTGCTGCTCGCCGCGCTGCCCCTGGTGTGCGTGGCCGTGGTCTACCGCACCCGCTATCAGGTGGCGGGCAGCAGACGGCTCTCCCCCGCGCGGGTCCCGGCGGGCTCCGAGGCCCGGGTGCACCTGCGCGTCGACAATGTCTCGCGGCTGCCCACCGGGCTGCTGATGCTGCAGGACCGGGTGCCGTATGTGCTCGGGCCGCGACCCCGCTTCGTGCTGGACCGGGTGGAGCCGGGCGGGCGGCGCGAGGTGTCCTACCGGGTGCGCTCCGACCTGCGGGGCCGCTATCCGCTCGGCCCGCTGCAACTGCGGCTGAACGACCCCTTCGGGATGTGCGAGCTCACCCGCTCCTTCAGCGCCTACGACACGCTGACGGTGGTGCCCCGGGTCGAGCCGCTGCCCCTGGTCCGCTTCACGGGGGAGGCCATGGGCTACGGCGACGGGCGGCACCGCTCGCTCGCGCTCGCCGGCGAGGACGACATCATCCCGCGCGGCTACCGCCACGGCGACGACCTGCGCCGGGTCCACTGGCGGTCCACCGCCCGCTACGGAGAGCTGATGGTCCGCCGGGAGGAGCAGCCGCAGCGCGCCAGCTGCACGGTGCTGCTGGACACCCGGCGGATCGCCCACCAGGGCTCGGGCCCCGACTCGGCGTTCGAGTGGGCGGTCTCCGGCGCGGCCTCGGCCGCGGTGCACCTGCTGGAGCGGGGCTACGGGGTCCGGCTGCTGACCGACACCGGCACCTCGGTGCCGGGCCCGGACAGCGGGGGTGGCTTCACCGGCTCGGGCCATGACTCGGCGGACACGGCCGGGCTGATGCTGGACACCCTCGCGGTGGTGGACCACTCCGAGGAGGCCGGGCTCGCCCGGGCCTACGAGGCGCTGCGCGGGGGCAACGAGGGACTGCTGGTGGCGTTCCTCGGCGATCTTGACGAGGAGCAGGCGACGATGGTCGGGCGGATGCGGCACCGCACCGGGACGGCGGTGGCGTTCGTGCTGGACGGCGCCGCCTGGTCCCGGGGCGGCTGGGCCGCGGACCCGCGAGGTCCGCAGGAGCGGCTGCGGCTGCTGCGGGAGTCGGGGTGGACGGCGCTGCCGGTCTCCCCGGGTACCTCGCTGGCGCAGCTGTGGCAGCAGGCCGACGCCCAGGGCGGGGCCCGGGCCGACGCCGGCCCGCGCCTGGCGGGCGGCGGCATGACGGGGGGCTGGGCATGAGCGGAAGCGTGCGGCTGGCGATATGCGGCGCGCTGGCGACGGTGGCGGCCGCCTGTGCGCTGCTGCCGCTGGTCGACAAGCCCGGCTGGCTCGTGGAGGCCGCGCTGCTGCTGGCGATCCAGAGCACGGTCGGCGCGCTGGCCCGCCGGGTGCCGCTGGCGCGGCCGCTGACCGTGGCGGCGCAGGCCGTGGCGGGGCTGCTGCTGCTCACCCTGGCCTTCGCCCGCCGGCAGGCGTTCGCCGGGGTGCTGCCGAGCCCGCGGGCCTTCCAGGAGCTCGGGCGGCTGCTGGAGCAGGGCACCGTCGACGTGGGGCAGTACGCGATCCCGGCCCCGGTCACCGACGGCATCCGGCTGCTGCTGGTGGGCGGGGTGCTGGTGATAGGTCTCGTGGTCGACGTGCTCGCGGTGACCTACCGCAGCGCCGCCCCCGCCGGGCTGCCGCTGCTCGCGCTGTACTCGGTCGCGGCGGGCCTGTCGGACGGCGGCAGGGACTGGCTGTGGTTCCTGGTGGCGGCGAGCGGCTATCTGCTGTTGCTGCTGGCCGAGGGGCGGGACCGGCTGTCCCAGTGGGGCCGGGTGTTCAGCGGCGGCGCCGCGCGTCCCTACGGCATGGCCCCCTCGGGCCTGGCCGCGGCGGGCGGCGGCCCGGCGCCGGCCCCGGTCCGCACCGGCCGCAGGATCGGCGCGCTCGCGCTGGGCATCGCCGTGGCGGTGCCCGCGGTGCTGCCGTCCCTGGACGGCGGGCTGCTGGACCAGCAGAACGGCGGGGGCGGCTCGGGCGGCGGGAGCGGCACCATCTCGGCGGTGAATCCGCTGGTGTCCCTGCAGGACAGCCTCAACCAGCCGCAGAACCGCGAGGTGCTGCGGTACCGCACCTCCTCCCCGACCACCCAGGACATGTATCTGCGGATCGTCGCGCTGGACAAGTTCGACGGGGAGACGTGGAAGTCCTCGGAGCGGCACGTCCAGGACGTGCCCGACAATCTCCCCACCCCATCCGGCCTCGGCCCCTCGGTCCGCGTCTCCTCGATCGACACCTCGATCAAGGCCTCCGGCTGGTACGCGCAGAACTGGCTGCCCCTCCCCTATCCCGCCATGAAGGTCGAGATCGGCGGCCGCTGGCGTTACGAGCCGGAGGGCCGGACGCTGGTCGGTGACCGCGGGCAGACCACCCGTGGCGTGCGGTACCAGGTCAACAGCCTGGTCGTGGAGCCGACGGCGGCCCAGCTGGCCGCCGCGCCGAGCCCGTCGGCGAAGCTGCTGCGCGAGTACACCAAGGTGCCTGACTCGCTGCCGGCCGTGGTGGCCCGCACGGCGCGGCAGGTCACCGCGGGCTCCACGAACGCGTATGAGCAGGCGGTGAAGCTGCAGGACTACTTCGCGGTGAACGGCGGGTTCCGCTACGACACGCGGGTGCGGTCGGGCAGCGGCTCGACCGCCATCGTGAAGTTCCTGCGCCAGAAGGAGGGCTTCTGCGTCCACTTCTCCTTCGCCATGGCGGCCATGGCCCGGACCCTGGGCATCCCGGCGCGGGTGGCCGTCGGGTTCACCCCCGGCACGGCGCAGGCGGACGGCTCGGTGTCGGTCGGGCTCAAGGACGCGCACGCCTGGCCCGAGCTGTACTTCGAGGGCGTCGGCTGGACCCGCTTCGAGCCCACCCCCAGCCGCGGCACCCAGCCCGACTACACGATGGAGCAGACGCCGTCCGGCGACTCCACCGACGAGCCGACGCAGGCGCCCACCACGTCCGAGGAGCCGTCGGCGGCCCCCTCGGCATCGGACAGCTGCGCGCAGGACGGGAAGAAGCTCGGCGAGTGCGGCGCGGTCCCGGGTGAGCAGCCCGACAACACCTCGTCGAGCGGCGGCTGGTCGATGAGCACGCGGGTCGGCTGGAGTTCCTTCGCGGCGCTGCTGCTCGTCATCCCGATGCTGCCCATGCTGTGGCGGCAGCGGCTGCGGTCCCGCAGACTGGGCGGCTCCGGTGGGCGCACCGAGGAGGACGCGGCCGACCGGGTCCTGGCGGCCTGGCGCGAACTGGTCGACACCGCCTGGGACTTCGGGATCGCCCCGGACGACTCCCAGACCTCGCGCAGCGCGGTGGCCCGCATCGTGCGCGGGGCGGATCTCGGCCAGGAGGCGGCCGAGGCGGCGCGGCGGGTCGCGACGGCGGTCGAGCAGGTGCTCTACGCGCCGCGGCCGCGTCCGGCGCCGGGCATCGGGGACGACGTGCGGCTGGTGCTGGCGGGCTTCCGGGCCACCTCCGGCCGGTGGGCCCGGCTGCGCGCGCTGCTGGCCCCGCGGTCGGCGGTCCGGGTGGTGTGGGCCGCCTCGGCCCGCCGGTCGGCGCTGGTCGAGCGGTGGGGCGCGCCCCGGTGGGCACGCTGGGTGTCCGGGCTGCGCCCCAGCCGCCAGCGGAGCTGACGGGGCAGGGCTGACGAAGCCCGGGTACGCACACGCGAGGGGCGGCCGCCGGATGGCGGCCGCCCCTCGCTCAGGTGCGAAGCTCAGGCGTGAAGCTCAGGCGTGAAGCCCGGCATGAGACGCGGAGTGCCGAATGCGAAGCGCAGGCCGGCTCGTGCGTGGCCTTGCCGCTCATGCGCGGCCCTGCCCTGCCGGACGGCGTATGCGCTCAGCGGCCCGGAAGGCGCTCAGCCGGCCCCGCAGGACCTCAGTGGCCCTGCTCGTCGCGGCGGCGCTGCCACCGCTCCTCGATCCGGCTCATCATGGAGCGGCGCGAACGGCTCTGGCGCCGGGCCGTGGGCCCGCCCGCCTGGGGTCGCTCACCGGGCTTGGGCGCCTTGCGCCAGCCGGTCACCGCGAGTCCGGCGCACCCCAGCATGACGAGGAACCCCACCACGCTGATCCAGATCTGCTGCGGGATGATCACGCCGACCATCAGGAGCGCGACGCCTACCAGAAAGCCCGCGATCGCCTGGTAGACCCGTCGCCGGGTGTACGTGCGCAGGCCGGTGCCCTCAAGCGCTGTCGCGAACTTGGGGTCTTCGGCGTACAGCGCTCGCTCCATTTGCTCGAGCATGCGCTGCTCGTGCTCCGAGAGCGGCACGGAGTCCTCCTACTCGTCGGTCGCGGGGGGCGACCGGGGTGCGACCCTTTCAGGATAGGCAGGGAATCGCCCCCGTGAAACCCGCCCCTCTGCGCCAATTCGTCACCGGTACGGCGTGGCGTTTGTTGACGCTGAGACCTGCATTCCCCTCCCGCCCATCCGCCATGCCGGACGGTTACCCCGATCATACGGGGACAAGCGGCCGATCGGGGGGCCTGTGGCCTACTCCATCCACCCCGCCCGTCCCGCGGTCACGCAGGTGGGAGGGGTGGGTAGCGGTCAGTCGCGCTCCGCCAGCACATGCAGCTGGGTGGCGACCGCGTGGAAGGCGGGCAGCTCGGCGGCGGCCGCCTCCAGCTGAAGCAGGGCCTCCAGCGCGTCGGGCTCGGTGTCGACCAGTACTCCGGGCACCAGGTCGGCGAAGACCCGCACCCCGTGCACCGCGCCGACCTCCAGGCCCGCCGCCTCGACCAGTTCGGTCAGTTGCTCGGAGGTGAAGCGGCGGGGCACCGGGTCGCCGGCGCCCCAGCGGCCCGCCGGATCGGCAAGCGCTTGCCGGGCCTCGGTGAAGTGACCGGCCAACGCCCTGGCGAGCACGGCGCCGCCGAGGCCCGCGGCGAGCACGCTGAGGGTGCCGGCCGGGCGCAGGGCCGCCACCGCGTTCCTCAGGCCCTCGGCGGGGTCGTCCACGTACTCCAGCACGCCATGGCACAGCACCACGTCGTAACCGCCGCGCTCGGCCACGTCGAACAGGCCATGGGCATCCCCCTGGATGCCGCGGACCCGGTCGGCGACCCCGGCCTCGGCGGCCCGCCGCTCCAGCGCGAACAGCGCGTTGGGGCTCGGATCGACCACGGTGACCCGGTGGCCGAGGCGGGCGACCGGCACGGCGAAGTTGCCGCTGCCGCCTCCGGTGTCGAGCACGTCGAGCACACCGGGCGCGCCCTCGCCCGCGCCCTGCGCGGGAGCCTGGCCCACCGCCTTGACCCGGCGGTCCAGGGCGTCTTTGAGGACCTCCCACACCACGGCGGTACGGAGGGACGCACGGGGGCGCAGCGGGTCTGACACGGCGGGTGGCTCCTCGGCGGGGTGCCGCCACCGCCTGCGGCGGTGACGACGAGTTACTGACGTCGGCGCTCCCAGCCTATTGCCTCTGCTGGGACTGCCGCTCGGGCAGGGCGGGCTGGAGGGCCAGCATCCGCTCGACCAGGCGCAGGAACGTCGCGGCGGCGCGCCGCAGGTCGTCCGCGTCCCGGCAGGTGGCCGCGCCCGGTATGCCCGCCTCGGCGCGGGCCCGGCGGTCGGCGCCGGCGGCGAACAGGGCGCTCCACTCGGTCAGTTCGGGGGCGACCTCGGGCAGCACCTCCCAGGCGCTGCGGATCCGCGCGCGGCGGCGCGCGGTGGGCTCGGGGCGGCCGCGCACGGCGAGCACGGCGGCCGCCGTGCGCAGGGCGGCCAGATGGGCGGTGGCGAAGCGCTCGTTGGCGGTCTCGAGACCGGCGGCCTCCTCGAGGCCGTGGTGGGCCTGGGCGAGCAGGTCGAGCGCGGCGGGCGGGGCGGCCGCGCGGCGCAGGACGGGATGGACATCGCTCGCGGGGCCGGTCAACGAAGGGGCAGGGGCGGCGGCACGGTGCCGGCGCGCTGCGGCGGTACTGGCCATGACGAACCTCCTGTCGTCGCGTGGCGGCCGATCGTGTGGTAGAGCGACCGCCGTATGGGTCCATCGTGGGGCACACCACTGACAATCGGCCCTGACCTGCGCGAACGCCCCCCCCAACGGCGCCCGATGGCCGGGACCGTCGGCACCCGGCCGGCAAGACCGGCGGCCCCCCACCGGCGAGACCGGCGGCACCCGGTTGGCGAGCGGGCCCGACAATGCGTCATACTCGTTTTTGCACTGACCAGTCAGTTCAATCAAGGGAGTGGGTTCTCGTGGAGAGCACCCCGACCGGAGCGGCCGTCACGGCCGAGGGGCTGGGCGTCCAGGGCCCGCACGGCTGGGCGTTCCGCGATGTCGCCGTCGCCGCCGACCCGGGCTCGCTGATCGCCGTGGCCGGACCGTCGGGTTCCGGCCGTACCTGTCTGCTGCTCACGCTCACCGGCCGGATGCGGCCCACGGAGGGCCGTGCCGAGGTCGCAGGTCTCCGTGTGCCCCGACAAATGGCGGCCATACGGCGCATCAGCGCCCTCGCCCATGTGCCGGGCGTCACCGACCTGGAGCCCGCGCTCACGGTCGGCGAGCACCTGCGCGAGCGCGCGCTGCTGCAGCGCCGGTTCGCCGACTCCCCGCGCGGGCTGCTGCGGCCCCGGCGGGAGCGCGCGGCCGAGTCCCGGGCCCGGATCGAGACGGCGCTCGGCGACGCCGGGCTGGACCTGGAGACGCTGCCCAAGGGCCCGCGCACGGCCGTACGGGACCTGGAGCGGCTGGAGGCGCTGCGGCTGTCGGTGGCGCTCGCGCTGGTCTCCCGGCCCCGGCTGCTGGCGGTCGACGACATCGACCTGAAGCTCTCGGACGCCGAGCGCGAGCAGGCGTGGGCGCTGCTGCGGGGCCTCACGGAGGCGGGCCGCACGGTCCTGGCGGTGTGCGGCCAGGCCCCGGACGGCGCGGTCATGGTCTCCACCGCGCCCGAGAACGAGAACACCGAGAACACCGGGGCCACCGAGAACACCGGGGACACCGAGAACACCGGGGCCACCGAGAACACCGGGGCCACCGAGGACGCCGGGGCCACCGAGGACGACCGGGCCGCGAAGGGCGCAGGGCAGGACGAGAAGGACGGGAAAGAGGGGGCGGCGGATGCGCTCGTCGAAACTGGCCGCGCTTGAGCTGAGGCGGTTCGGCAGGGGCCGGCTCCCCCGGGCGGCGCTCGCCGCCCTGGTCCTGCTGCCGCTGCTCTACGGCGCGCTGTACCTGTGGTCGTTCTGGGATCCGTACGGACGCCTCGACAAGCTCCCGGTCGCGCTCGTCAACGCCGACACCGGCGCCACCGGCAAGGGGGAGAAGATCCACGCGGGGGACGAGATCACCCGCAACCTGCTGCGCAGCGACACCTTCGACTGGCACCGCACCAGCGCCGCCGAGGCCCGCCGGGGGGTGGAGGACGGCACGTACTACCTGTCGCTGACCATACCCGCGGACTTCAGCGAGCGGGTGGCCTCCAGCTCCGGCGACTCGCCCGAGACCGGCGCCCTCCAGGTGCGCACCAACGACGCCAACAACTACATCGTCGGCCAGATCTCCCGCACGGTCTTCTCCGAGGTCCGCTCCGCCGCCTCCACCAAGGCGTCCCGCTCCTTCTACGACAAGATCTACGTGTCGTTCTCCGACATCCACGGCGAGACGGAGAAGGCCGCCAAGGGCGCCGACAAGCTCGACGAAGGCATCGGGAAGGCCGAGAAGGGCGCGAACGACCTCGCCAAGGGCCTGGGCCGGGCCAAGAAGGGCGCGCATTCGCTCAAGAGCGGGCTGACCACGCTCAACCGGGGTGCGGGCACCCTGGAGACGGGCGCGGGCAAGGTCGCCGACGGCACGCAGGCCCTCTCGGACAAGGTCAACAGCGTGGCGGGCAAGGTGGGTCCGTTCCTCAAGCAGAACGGCGAGGAGATCGGCAGGGTCGCCCAGCGGGTCGCCGACGCCTCCAAGAAAGCCTCGGACAGCCTCGGCGACCTCCCCACCCAGGCCGCCGACGCCGCCACCAAGGCCCGCGCGGCCTCCGACGAGCTGGCCGCCGACTACCAGACGCGCTGCGAGGGCGCGGTGGAACTCGCCCCCGACTGCCCGGCGTTGAAGAAGGCGGTCGGCGCGGCCGACACCGCCGCCGACGTGGCCGAGGACGTCGACGACCTCATCCAGGACCACACCGCCGAACTCACCACGCTCGGGAACCACCTGGACGACCTGCACGACAAGTCACAATGGCTCGCCGACAACGCCCCGCACCTCGGCGACGACCTCGACAACGCCGTCGCCAAGATCAACGCCCTCAACTCGGGCGCGCACAAGGTCGCCAAGGGGGCCGACCGCCTCCACACCGGGCTCACGACCGCCAAGGGCGGCGCGTCCACCCTGGACACCGGCCTCGGCACGCTCCGCGACGGCGCCGGCTCGCTCAGCGGCGGGCTGATCAAGCTCTCCGACGGCTCCGGCAAGCTCTCCGGCGGCCTGCACGACGGCGCCGCGAAGATCCCCGACTACGACAAGAAGGACCGGGACGCGCGTACGGAGGTGATGGCCGACCCCGTCCAGCTCGCCAGCCGGGACCTGCACCAGGCGCCCAACTACGGCACCGGCTTCGCCCCGTACTTCATCCCGCTCTCCCTCTGGGTCGGCGCGATGGTCGCCTACATGCTGATCCCGCCGCTCAACCGGCGCGCCCTGGCCGCGGGCGCCTCCTCCTGGCGGGTGGCGCTGGCGGGCTGGCTGCCGGTCGTGGCGATCGGCGTGCTGCAGACGGCGGCGCTGATGGCCGTGCTGCACTGGGCGGTGGGGCTGCGGATGGCCCGGGCCGCGGGGACGATCGGCTTCCTGTTCCTGGTGGCCGCCTGCTTCGCGGCGATCGTGCAGTGGCTGAGCGCCCGCTTCGGACCGGCCGGCCGGATCCTGGTGCTGGCCCTGCTGATGCTCCAGCTGACCTCGGCGGGCGGCACCTATCCGGTGCAGACCAGCCCCCGGTTCTTCAACGCCCTCCACCCCTTCCTGCCGATGAGCTACGTCGTGGACGCGCTGCGCCGGCTCATCACGGGCGGCGGGCTCGGCCCGGTGTGGCTGGCCTGCGGGGTGCTGCTCGGGTTCACCGCGGCGACCCTCGCCCTCACCGCCTGGTCCGCCCGGCGGGGGCAGGTCTGGTCGGTCAAACGGCTGCACCCGGAGCTGAGCCTGTGATCGCGGAGGGAACGGACCTGTGAGCGAGACCACTTCGGCAGCGGGCACAATCAGCGCCATGGACAGCAGCAGCACGCGTCGCCAGGCCACCCGGCAGAAGCTCTTCGAGGCAGCGGTCACCCTCATCGCGGAGCAGGGGTTCTCCTCCACCACCGTCGACGAGATCGCCGAGCGGGCCGGGGTGGCCAAGGGCACGGTGTACTACAACTTCGCGAGCAAGACCATGCTCTTCGAGGAGCTGCTGCGGCACGGCATCGAGCTGCTGACCGCCTCGCTGCAGAGCGCCGCCGACGAGACCGCCGAGCGCGGCGGCGGCCCCGTCGACGCGCTGGACGCCATGGTCCGCGCGGGCCTGGGGTTCATCGCGCGCTACCCGTCGCTGACCCAGCTGTACGTCGCCGAGCTGTGGCGCACCAACCGCGCCTGGCAGTCCACGCTGATGGTGGTGCGCCGGCAGGCCATAGCGGTGATCGAGTCGGTGCTGCGGGAGGGCGTGGCCGCCGGGGAGCTGAGCGAGGACATCGACATCCCGCTGACCGCCTCGGCGCTCTTCGGAATGGTGCTGGTGGCGGCGCTGGACTGGCAGTCGTACCAGCCGGAGCGGTCGCTGGACGACGTGCACGCCGCGCTGTCCCGGCTGCTGCAGGGGCGCGTGGGCGGCGCTTCGCCCAAGGGCCCGGCCAGAGGCGTCGGCGCCCCGGGCTGAGCCCGGCCCCTGGCAAAAAGGCGCTGTTCTGGTGCGGTTCGAACCCCGATCGATCCGCGCCGGAACAGCGCCTCCCCCCGGGAGAATCCCCCGACGCGTCCGGGTCGCCACGCCGTTCCGCCGCCCCGTGTCGGCGGTCCGGCGCCGCGCCCCTTCCGCGCCCACCACTCTTCCTTCCGCGCAGGTCATGACCCATCCGCGCGATTACTCATCTGTCCGACTAGGTACGCGTACTCAAGCCCTGGGCGCTTCTCCCCAGGCCACGGTGTCCGCTGTCGGTGGCGGCGGATAAAGTCGCGGTCATGGCACGGATTGCGGTGATCGGCGCCGGGATGGGCGCCATGGCGGCCGCCGCCCGGCTGGCCGTCGCGGGCCACCAGGTGGCGGTGTACGAGCGCGGGCGGACCCATGGCGGCGGGGTCGGGCGCTTCGAGCGGGGCGGGTTCGCCTTCGACACCGGCCCCGGGCTGCTCCACCTGCCCGCCGTCTACCGCGATCTGTTCGTGAAGACGGGCAAGGAGACCCTGGAGCAGTGCGTCGAGCTGACCCAGGTCGACCCCGCGAGCCGGCACCTCTTCGCCGACGGCACGGACGTCCCGCTGCCCAACGCCTCGCGGGCCGGGGTGGTCCGGGCGCTGGACGACGCCTTCGGCGCGGGCGCGGGCGAGCGCTGGAGCGACCTGGTCAACCGGGCCCGCGAGGCCTGGGACGCCACCCGCAGACCGCTGCTCGAGGAGCCGCTGCGCGCGGACTGGCGGGCCCTGGGCCGCGACCCCTATCCGGCGCCCGCCCGCCGCGGGATCTCCGGCTGGCTCCGCCGGGACGGCGGGCGGCCGGCCACGCTCGCCGATGTGGCGCGCCGCGAGCTGAGGGACCCCAGGGCCGCCGCCCTGCTGGAGAGCCACGCGCTCGCGCACAGCCTCGATCCGCGCACCGCCCCGGCCGGCGCCGCGGTGCTGCCGTATCTGGAGCAGACCTTCGGCACCTGGTACGCGCGCGGCGGGATGCGGGCGCTGGCCGACGCGCTGTACGAGCGCTGCCGGGCGCGGAAGGTGAGGTTCTCCTTCGGGGCCGAGGTCGTCGGCATCCTGGAGAAGGACGGGCGCGCGGCGGGCGTGGAGCTGGCGGACGGCTCCGTGGCGGAGGCTGACGCGGTGGTGGCCGGCGTCGCCCCGGCGCTGCTGCCCGCGCTGCTGGGCGGCGCCGAGCCCTGGCGCGACGGCGATGTGCGGCCCGCCGGCGACCCCGCGACCGGAGCCGGGGCCGGAGCCGGGGCCGGCGGCGGGGCGGCGGGGCGGCTCACGGTCTTCCTCGCGCTGCGCGGTGCCCGCCCCCGGGACGCCGCCCACCGCACCGTGGTCCACACCCCGGACCGGGAGGCCGAGCTGGCGGCCGCCTTCGGCGAGGCCGGCGACGGCCGCGGGACGCGCGAGCCGTGCCCCCGCCCGACGGTGACCGTGCTGCGCCCGGACGACCCCACCACCCGCCCCGACGAGGACCACGAGGCCGTCACGCTCACCGCCACCGTCGCCCCGCACGGCCCGGTGGACTGGATCGACGGTCCGGCCGCCGAGCAGGACGCGGAGCGGCTCGTGGCGGCCGCCGAGGCGGCGATACCGGGGCTGCGCGACCGGCTGCTGTGGCGGGAGGTGCGCACCCCCGCCGACACCGCCGCGGACACCGCCGCCCCGGGCGGCGCCGTGCCCGGCCCCGCGCTGGCCGGCGCGGACGGGCGCTTCCTGCGTCCGGCGAATCTCACGCGCCTGCCGGGGCTGTATCTGGCGGGCGGCTGGGCGCATCCGGGCGGCGGGCTCGCCCATGCGGGGATGTCGGGCGCGATGGTGGCCGGGCTGATCGTCGACGGGGCGGACTGGCGCGGCTCCCAGTGACGGGAAGCGAGGCCCGCTCCCGGACGCCCGCCGGGCGTCCCCGGCGGCGCGGCTCGCCGCCCGGGCCGGCTCCGCCCCGTCCGGCCGCAGGCCCGCTCGGCCCCGGCGCGGCCGGGGCGTGCCGGACCCACCGGTCCCGCGAGGCCACGCGGGGCGCCCGCCGCGCGCCCCGGGGCCGGGGGCTTGCCCCGGCCGGGGGAAGGGGCGGGGCGGGGAGACAGACCCCGCGCCGCCCGGTGGGACCGGCAGGCGTCAGGCGTCAGTAGCGGTAGCGCTCGTCGTAGCCGCCGTTGTAGTCCTGCTGCTGGTAGGGGTACGGCGGCTGGTCGTGCGGGAGGTCGTCGCCGTCGCGCTGCTGGGGGACCCACGGCCCGCCGGGCTCCATGCTCGCCTCGGGGGCGTACTGCTGCTGACCGCCGTAGGAGGGCTCCGCCGCGTAGTGGTCGCCGAGGCCGCCCGTGCCGTACTGGTCGTGGCCGTAGGAGGCGTACTGCCCGGCGTACTGCTGGTGGGCGTATTGCTGGTCGTAGCCCGCCTGTTGCGGCTCGTACCCGGGCTGCGGGGAGCCGCCGTACGGGTCGCCGTAGCCGCCGTAGCCGTCGGTGCCGTATCCGTACTGGCCGGCGTCCGCGTAGGCGTCCTGGCCGTGGTCCTGGCCCGTGCCGTAGGCAGGGCTCCCGGCGTGGCCGTCGTGATGGCCGTCGTGATGGCCGTCGGGGGTGCCGTAGCCGCCGTAGGTCTCGTAGCCTCCGTAACCCCCGGTCCCGCCGGCCCCGGCCGTCTGCGCGGCCTGCGCGCCGTGCGCGGCGGAGTCGCCGTAGACGCCGTACTCACCCGTGTCGTCGGGCAGCGGCTCCGGCTGGTACGCGGTCGGCTCCTGCTGCGACACCGGGACCGCCTCGAGGTCGGAGACCTCGAGCGTCGGCTCGGCGTCCGGCGGGGGCGGCGCGCTCTCGCGCTCCCCGCGGCTGAGGCCCGGTACGCCGCGCAGCGCCCACCCGGCGGCAAAGCCGCGCCGGAAGGACAGCGTGACGTAGGTCTGGCCGACCGCGAAGGCGATCGCGCCCGCACCGATCACCCACACCGACGGGACGAGCACGCCGACCACCACTCCGAGGAAGCCGGTGAAAGCGAGGAGCCGCCAGCGCAACCGTGCCTTGTACTGCAGCAGCACCTCGCCCAGCAGCCACAGCGCGACGATGCCGAACGCGATGTAGAGGACCGTCCAGCCCATGCCCGCCCCTCTCGTGCGGCCGCCCGTCGGCTGCCGTCATCAGGACCGCTGATGCAGTCCCAGATTCTCGTAGATCTCCAGCGTCGCCGGGGAGTGGTTCAGCGTAATGAAGTGCAGTCCGGGGATCTCCTCGGCCATCAACCGCGCGCACAACTGGGTGGCGTAGTCGATCCCGATCGAGCGTACAGCCGCCGCGTCGTCCTTGACCGCCAGGATCCGCTCCGCGAGGTCCGGAGGGAAGGCGGCGTTGCTCAACTGCGCGAACCGCTCGATCTGCCGCACGTTCGTGACGGGCATGATCTCAGGGATGATCGGCGTCGTACAGCCCGCGGCGGCGACCCGGTCGCGGAGCCGCAGATAGTCCTCGGCGTAGAAGAACATCTGAGTGATCGCGAAGTCGGCGCCGGCGCGGCACTTGTCCACGAAGTGGCGGATGTCGGCGTCCCAGTCCGTCGAGCGCGGGTGCATCTCGGGGAAGGCCGCGACGCCGACGCAGAAGTCTCCGGACTCCTTGATCAGCTCGACCAGCTCGGCGGCGTAGGTGACGCCGTCGGGGTGGCGGACCCACTCCCCCATGGGGTCGCCGGGCGGGTCGCCGCGCAGCGCCAGCATGTTGCGGATCCCGGCGCCCGCGTACTGCCCGATGATGTTGCGCAGCTCGGCGCGGGAGTGGTTGACGGCGGTGAGGTGGGCGACCGGGGTGAGGGTGGTGTCGGTCGCGATGTGCTCGGTCACGCGCACGGTCCCCTCGCGGGAGGAGCCGCCCGCGCCGTAGGTCACGGAGACGAAGGTCGGGGAGACTGCTTCGAGCCGGCGGATGGCGTTCCACAGAGTCTGTTCTCCCTTCTCCGTCTTCGGAGCGAAGAACTCGAAGGAATACGACTGCTCGCCGGACGCGAGGAGATCACGCACGGTCCGTGCGCGATCTGTCCTGGTGGAGGCTGTGCCAAGGGCCATACGGGAAGGTTAGCCAGCGGTGGGGCGCACGCCCAGCGGGCCGAGGCGTTATGCCCCTTTCGCCGGGCGTTGGTCCGTACTGCGGACACATCGCGGGAAGAGAGCGGGTCGGCACGGCTCCGCCGGGGCGTGGCCGCGGGGGCTCACAGGGCGTGCGCGCGCACCCGCTTGGCCAGCTCGGCGGCGGCCGCGCCGGGGTCGTCGGCCTCGGTGACGGCCCGGACCACGACGATCCGCCGCGCGCCGGCCTCCAGCACCTCGTCCAGGTTGGCGGCGTCGATCCCGCCGATGGCGAACCAGGGCCGCGCGGTCCTCAGCGCGGCGGTGTACCGCACCAGCGACAGGCCGGGCGCGGGCCGCCCCGGCTTGGTGGGTGTGGGCCAGCAGGGCCCGGTGCAGAAGTAGTCGACGCCCGGCTCGGCGGCCGCGGCCTCCGCCTCGGCCGGCGCGTGGGTGGACCGGCCGATCAGCACATCGGCGCCGAGGATCGCGCGCGCGGCCGGGACGGGGAGGTCGCCCTGGCCGAGGTGCAGCACGTCGGAGCCGATGGCGTGGGCGACGTCCGCCCGGTCGTTGACCGCCAGCAGCTTGCCGTGGCGGCGGCAGGCGTCGGCGAGGACCGCGAGGTGGTCCAGCTCCTCGCGGGCCTCCATGCCCTTGTCGCGCAGCTGGACGATGTCCACCCCGGAGCCCAGCACGGCGTCCAGGAACTCCGGCAGGTCGCCCTGGCGCCGGCGGGCGTCGGTGCACAGGTAGAGCCGGGCGTCGGCGAGCTGCTCGCGGGCGGTGGTGGCGGCCATTGGGACGGCTTTCCCCCTGGGTCGGCGGTGGCGGGACGGGGTGGCGAGGGCGGCGGCACGCAGACGCCGGGTCGGCGGCGTACGGACCGGAGCGGCCGGCCCGTACGCCGCGGTGTGGTGCGGACGGATCAGACGGATGGGATGGATCGGATGGTGCGGACGGATCGGATGGCTCAGACCGCCAGCGCCTGCGCGCGGCGCTTCACCTCGGTGCCGCGATTCTCACGCAGGGCCTGGGCCGGGGTGCCGGGCAGGCTCGGGTCCGGGGTGAAGAGCCACTCCAGCATCTCCTCGTCGCTGAAGCCGTCGTCCTTCAGCAGCGTCAGGGTGCCCACCAGGCCCTTGACGACCTTTCCGTCACCGATGAACTCGGCGGGCACCTGGAGCACCCTGTTCTCGCCACGGCGCACCGCGATCAGCTGACCCTCCTTGACCAGCTGCCGCACGCGGGTCACCTCGACACCGAGCCGTTCGGCGACATCGGGGAGGGTGAGCCAGGCGGGGACGAGAGCATCGATCTTTGCGTCAATCTCGGTCACGGGACAAGCCTGCCATCTGGGACTGACAGTGGGTAGTCGGGCAGCGGACGGCGGGGCGCCCGGCCGCCGCCCGCCGGCCCGCGCGGTGGGTCACAGGACCGCCGACTTCAGCGGCACCGAGGGGTCCGCGGCGCGGGCGCGGTCCAGCCGGGCGCCCTGCTCGATCAGTTTGCGGCCCTGGGCCAGATCGCGCGGACGGCCGACCGCCAGCAGGGCGACCAGCGCCCCCTCGCGCAGCCAGCACACCGACCAGGCCGCGCCCTCCGGGTCGCCGCGCCAGACCAGTTCGTCGGCGGCGGCGTGGTGGCCCGCGTACTGCACGAAGCGGCCGAACTGCTCGGACCAGAAATACGGCACCGGGTCATAGACCGAACCGGTGAAATGCGCGGTCCGGCTGCCGACCACATTGGCGGCGACGGTGCGCGGCCCCTGGAGCGCGTTGTCCCAGTGGTGCACCAGCAGCCGTTCGCCGTAGCGGGCGGAGGGGAACGAGGCGCAGTCCCCGACGGCGTAGACGTCCGGCGCCGAGGCGCGCAGCCGTTCGTCGGCGGCGATGGACCCGTCCGCGGCCAGTTCCACGCCCGAGCCGGCCAGCCAGCCCGTGGCGGGCCGCGCGCCGATGCCGACGACCACCGCGTCGGCCCGCAGCCGGGTGCCGTCGCCGAGCAGCAGGCCCTCCTCGTCCACGGCGGCCACCCGGGCCCCGGTGACCAGCTCGACGCCGTAGTCGGCGTACCAGCCCGCCATGGGGGCGGCGACCTCGGCCGGGAGGGCGCCCGCCAGGGGGCGGTCGGCGGCCTCCACGACGGTCACGGCGCAGCCCGCCTCGCGCGCCGCCGTGGCGAACTCCGCGCCGATCCAGCCCGCCCCGACCACCACGACCGCGCGCTGCCCGGCGAGCACCGGGCGCAGCCGCTCGGCGTCGTCGAGCGTCCGCAGCAGGTGCACGCCGGGCACGCCCTCCGCGCCGGGGAGGGTGATCGGCTCGGCGCCGGTGGCGATGACCAGGACGTCGTACGGCACCGGGCCCGACGAGGTCTCCAGCCGCCGTGCCCCGGTGTCCAGGCCGGTGACGGACACGCCGAGCCGCAGCTCGACGCCGAGCGCGGCGAAGTCCACGTCGAAGGCGGACCCGTCGGCCTTGCCGAGCAGCACGGCCTTGGACAGCGGGGGCCGGTCGTAGGGCTGGTGGGCCTCGGCGCCGAGCAGCAGGACACCCCCGGTCCAGCCCTGCTCGCGCAGCGCGACGGCGGTCTGGACCCCTGCCATTCCCGCGCCGACGATCACCACCTGCTGTCCGCCGCCCCCCGGGGACGCCGGCTTCGTCGTCTCATCGCTCACACGATCACTGTAGGGCGGCGCGCGGGGCCGACCGGTGGAACGACGGACGAGATCTCCGGCACAGCGGGCGAGGGGGCTGGTCTTCCGGGCGGTTCCGGGCTCGTACTAGGGTGGCGGGACGAAGCACTCGCGGGAGCCCGGACGCACCGGGCTGAGAGGGAGGCTGGAGCGGCCTCCGACCGTACGAACCTGATCCGGGTCATGCCGGCGAAGGGAGGGGCGTCACGCCCATGCACGCATCGCACACCTCGGGAGAGCCCGGCGGGCCGTACGACGCGCTGGTCGTCGGAGGCGGGGTCATCGGCCTGGTCACGGCCTGGCGGGCGGCCCAGCGGGGGCTGCGCACCGCGGTCGCCGACCCGGCGCCCGGCGGCGGCGCGGCCGAGGTCGCGGCGGGGATGCTCGCGGCCGTCACCGAGCTGCACTACGGGGAGCAGACGCTGCTCGCCCTCAACCTCGCCTCCGCGCGCCGCTATCCGGAGTTCGTGGCCGAGCTGGAGGAGGCAAGCGGCCAGGACGTCGGCTACCGCGCCTGCGGCACGCTCGCCGTGGCGTTCGACCCCGACGACCGCGCCCAGCTGCGCGAGCTGCACGACTTCCAGCGGCGGCTCGGGCTGGAGTCGCACTGGCTGACGGGGCGCGAATGCCGGCGCCTGGAGCCGATGCTCGCGCCGGGCGTGCGCGGGGGCCTGCGCGTGGACGGGGACCACCAGGTCGATCCGCGGCGGCTGACGGCGGCACTGCTCACGGCGTGCGAGCGCGCGGGCGTCGTCTTCCACCGCGCCCGCGCGGAGCGGCTCACGCGCGCCGCGGACCGCGCGACCGGCGTCGAACTCGCCGACGCCACCCGGCTGACGGCCGGGCGGACCGTCCTGGCCGCGGGCAGCCTCAGCGGACGGCTCGCGGGCGTCCCCCCGGAGGCGCTGCCGCCCGTGCGCCCCGTCAAGGGTCAGGTGCTGCGGCTGCGGGTGCCGCCCGCGTACGCGCCGTTCCTGTCCCGGACCGTACGGGCCCAGGTGCGCGGCGGGCACGTCTATCTGGTGCCGCGCGAGAGCGGCGAGCTGGTCGTCGGCGCGACCTCGGAGGAGCTCGGCTGGGACACCACGGTCACCGCCGGCGGCGTCTACGAACTGCTGCGCGACGCCCATGAGCTGGTGCCCGGCATCACCGAGCTGCCGCTCGTCGAGACCCGCGCCGGGCTGCGCCCCGGCTCCCCCGACAACGCGCCGCTGCTGGGGCCGAGCGCGCTGCCCGGCCTGCTCATGGCCACCGGCCACTACCGCAACGGCGTCCTCCTCACCCCCGTCACGGGCGATGTCATGGCCGAGGTGCTGACGAGCGGTGAGCTGCCGGACGAGGCCCGGCCGTTCTCGCCGCGGCGCTTCCCGGCCACCCGGACCGACGTCCCGCCCGCCACCCCCGTACCGCAGGAGCAGCCCGTATGAGCACCCCCGGCACCGGCCCCAGCCCCGCCCCCGACCCCGGCACCGGCTCCATGACCGTCTCCCTGAACGGCGAGCCCCGTGAGCTCCCCGGCGGGACCACGCTCGACGTGCTGGTCGCGGAGCTGACCCGGGCGCCCTCCGGCGTCGCGGCGGCCGTCAACGAACAGGTCGTCCCGCGCGGACAGTGGCCCGCCACGGCGCTCGGCGACGGGGACCGGGTCGAGGTCCTCACCGCGGTCCAGGGAGGCTGACCCCCGGATGGCCGACACCATGCGCGACACGACGCACGAGACGCCGTACGCCCCGCCCTACGCCACGGCGCCGTCCCCGGCGGCCGACCCCGGCCCCGACCCGCTCACCATCGCGGGCACCGCGTTCTCCTCCCGCCTGATCATGGGCACCGGCGGCGCGCCCAGCCTGGAGGTGCTGGAGCGCTCGCTGCTGGCCTCCGGCACCCGGCTCACCACCGTCGCGATGCGCCGCCTCGACCCGACCGTGCAGGGCTCGGTCCTTTCGGTGCTCGACCGGCACGGCATCCGGGTGCTGCCCAACACCGCCGGGTGCTTCACGGCCGGCGAGGCGGTGCTGACCGCCCGGCTCGCGCGGGAGGCGCTCGGCACCGACTGGGTCAAGCTGGAGGTGGTGGCCGACGAGCGCACCCTGCTGCCCGACCCGGTCGAGCTGCTGGACGCCGCCGAGACGCTGGTCGACGACGGCTTCACCGTCCTGCCGTACACCAATGACGACCCGGTGCTGGCCCGCAGGCTGGAGGAGGTGGGGTGTGCCGCGATCATGCCGCTGGGCTCCCCCATCGGCTCCGGCCTGGGGATCCGCAACCCGCACAACTTCGAGCTGATCGTCGAGCGGGCCACCGTCCCGGTGATCCTGGACGCGGGGGCGGGCACCGCCTCGGACGCCTCCCTCGCCATGGAGCTGGGCTGCGCGGCGGTCATGCTCGCGTCGGCCGTAACCCGCGCCCAGGAGCCCGTCCTGATGGCCGAGGCCATGCGCCACGCGGTCGCGGCCGGCCGGCTGGCCCACCGCGCCGGCCGCATCCCGCGCCGCCGTTTCGCCCACGCCTCCTCACCCGCGGAGGGCCTCGCCGCGCTGGACCCGGAGCGCCCGGCCTTCGGGTAGGGGGCGGTAGCGTGAGGGCATGGTGGCCGACCGGATCGAGCGCGAGGTGTACGTCCCGGCGCCCGTGGACCGCGTGTGGCGGGTGCTGACGACCCCGGAGCACGTCCGCGTCTGGTACGCGTTCGAGGGGTGCGAGATCGACCCCCGGCCCGGCGGGACGCTCCGCTTCCGCTGGGACGAGAAGGGCGAGTTCCACGGCCGGGTGGAGAAGGCGGTGCCGGACGCCCTGTTCCGCTTCCGGCTCGCCCAGGAGCCTGACCACCCCCTGGCCCCGGGTCCGGGCTCGGGCTCTGGCTCGGGCGACTCGACGCTGGTGGAGTTCGTACTCTCGGCCGAGGGCGGCGGCACGCGGCTGCGCGTGACCGAGAGCGGCATCCGGGAACTGTCGCTCCCGGACGAGGCGAAGGCCAAGCACGCGGAGTACGCCGCCGCGACCTGGGCCACCGCGCTCGAGGAGCTCGCCGCGCTGGCCGCGGCGTCGCACAACTAGGGCCGGGCCCGGCGGCCCCGAACGTCCGGGCGACCGTTTTCGACACCCTGGTGGACCGTTCCAGAGGTCGCCCCTTTTGTGCGCGTTTAGGCTGTATGCCGTGGCGCGAATACACAAGATCATCCCGTTACTGACGGTCGTCGTCTTCGTGTTGTTGCACGTCTTCGCCTATCCGGGCACACGCTTCTCCAACGACTCCTACCGCTACGCTCGCTCCGCGTACGTGTTCCTGGGCGTCCCCTACCGGAAAGCCCAGGACAAGGCGCTACGGGCCTACTGCGCGGACACGGCGGCCATGCTTCGGCGAAACCGCATGCTGCATCAGATCGACTTCCGGGCCCCGGTGCGCCGCCATGAGTTCCAGGACTGCCTGGCGCAGCATGCGGACGGTCTCAACCCCAGCAACCCGCGGTACGAGGCGATCTTTCATGCCCGCCCCGCCTATCCCCTGGTGGCCGCGCCGTTCGTCCGGCTCCTGGGGGCCAAGGCCGGACTGACGGCCGTCGCCCTGGGTTTCACGGCACTCGGAGGGCTGTTGGTCCTGCTGCTCCTGCGCGCGCTGCGGGCACCGCCTCCGGTGTCATGGCTCGGCCAGTGCCTGTACTACGTCACGCCCATCGGGCTGTGGGGCAGCCGGCCCATGACGGAAGGTCCGGTGACCGCCCTCATGGTGGCCATGCTGCTCGGCGCGGTCTGGCTGCACCAGGGGCGGCGGGTGGCGGGAACCCTGCTGAGCGTGGGTGCCTTCGCGCTCGGTTTCGCGGTCAAGTACTCGAGCTTCGCCCTGGTGGGGCCATGCCTGGTGGCGGCGAGCGCCATGGCGCTGATCCTCGTGCCACAGGCCCGGCACAAGGGCACGCGCTGCCTGCTCATCGTCTCGCTCTTCGAGTCCTTGGCCGCCTTTGCGATGAGCAGGGCGCTCCGCTTGCCCGGCTTGGAGGATTCTCTCCAGGACACCTTCTCCCTCCATTGGACCTACGCCGAAGTCGCCGACCCGTGGCGCCGGTTGCTCCGGCTCGATGCCAACTACTGGTGGCAGTGGCTCCAGGGAGAGGCGCTGGCCCCCTCTCTGCTCTTCCTCCTGGCGCTGGGCGTCTGGGGCGCGATGAGCCGCTCGCTGCCCGTCGCGCTGTGCCTGATCGCCGTGGGCGGTACGGGCCTGCTGACGACCGCGGCCCATCCGGTGGCGATGGAGGGCGACCGGCTCTACGTGCAGCTCTGGTTGATAGTTGTCGTCGGGCTGCCCCTTCTGGTCGAGCGGCTGCGCGTGAGCGGCTCGGCTTCCGGCGCGCTGCCCGCGCGAAGCGATCCCCCGCTGAAGAGCGAAGGGCGCCGGTGAAGAACGGCTCGCCGCAAGCGATCGCCGCCGACCGCCCCTCGTCGTGCCGAACCCTGGACCACGGGGCGGCGGTCGAACCCGCCCGGATCAGCGGCCGAGTGGGCGCCGTCCGGGCGCGGGAGCGGCGCCGGTGTCACCGTTCGGCACCAGTCCCGCGCGCGGGCGGCGCGGGTGGCCTGGCGTGTCGTGGCGGCTCGTAGACTGCACTCTCGTGGATACGACCCTGCATGACCCCCTGGTCGGGCAGCTGCTCGACGGCCGCTACCGCGTCGAGGCGCGCATCGCCGCGGGCGGCATGGCGACGGTCTACCGGGCCGTCGACACGCGGCTCGACCGCGTGCTGGCCCTCAAGGTGATGCATCAGTCGCTCGCCACCGACGACGCCTTCGTCGAGCGCTTCATCCGTGAGGCGAAGTCCGTGGCCAGACTCGCCCACCCCAATGTGGTGGGCGTCTTCGACCAGGGCACCGACGGCTCCCACGTCTACCTCGCGATGGAGTACGTCGCCGGGTGCACGCTGCGCGATGTGCTGCGCGAGCGGGGGGCGCTGCAGCCGCGGGCCGCGCTGGACATCCTGGAGCCGGTGCTGGCCGCGCTCGGGGCGGCGCACCGCGCGGGGTTCGTCCACCGGGACATGAAGCCGGAGAACGTGCTGATCGGCGACGACGGCCGGGTGAAGGTCGCCGACTTCGGTCTGGTGCGGGCCGTGGACACCAACACCAGCGCCTCCACCGGCAGCGTGCTGGGCACCGTCTCCTACCTGGCGCCCGAGCAGATCGAGCACGGCACGGCCGACACCCGCGCCGATGTCTACGCCTGCGGCGTGGTGCTCTACGAGATGCTGACCGGGTCCAAGCCGCACACCGGCACCACCCCGGCGCAGGTGCTCTACCAGCGGCTGAACGAGGACGTGCCCCCGCCGTCCGCGCTCGCGCCGCAGGTCGCCCCGGAGCTGGACGGCCTGGTCGCCGCGGCCACCGCGCGCGAGGTCGGGCGGCGTCCGGCCGACGCGGTGGAGCTGCTCGGGCTCGCGCGGACGGCGCGCGCCGCGCTGACCGAGGAGCAGCTCGACGCCGTGCCCCCGCAGGCCACGGCGGAGGCGCGCGACAGCTCGGAGGACCGTACGAGCGTGATCCCGCGCCCCGTCGGGGCGACGGCCGGGCCGGTGCCCGCCGACGAGGAGCGGCTCGAGCTCACCAGCCGGCTGGAGCTGCCCGCGGAGCCACCGGAGGCGGCGCGCCCCGGGCGGCCCGCCGGCCGGGGCCGGCTGCCGCGCCGCGGGATCGTGACGATCGTCGTCGGGGTGCTGCTCGCGCTCGGCATCGGGGTGGGCGTCTGGTACATCAATTCCGGCCAGTTCTCCAAGGTGCCCGCCGTGCTGGACCTGCCGGAGGCGAAGGCCAGGAAGAAGCTGGAGGACTCCGGCTTCGATGTGAAGGTCGTCTCGGAGTTCAGCGATGTGGTGGACAAGGGCAAGGTGATCTCCACCGACCCGGACGTCGGTGAGCGCATCCGCGACACCGGCACGGTGACCCTCCACGTCTCGCGCGGGCCGCAGCGCGCGGAGGTACCCAATGTCGTGGGCATGCCGTTCAACAAGGCGAAGCAGCAGATCGCGGACGCGAACCTGTCCGTGGGCAAGGTGACCAAGCGCTTCAGCGCCGAGACCCCCCAGGGCTCGGTGCTCAGCACCGACCCGGTGGCCGGCACCGAGCGCAGGCCCGACACACCCGTGGGCATCGTGGTCAGCATGGGCAGTCCGATCGACATCCCCGACGTGGTCGGTGAGTCGGAGGACGACGCCCGGTCCGAGCTGGGGGACGCGGGTTTCAAGGTGAAGATCGCGAAGCGGCGGGTCTTCTCCGACGAGGACAAGGGCTCGGTGGCCGCGCAGTCCCCCAACGGCCAGGCCGCCAAGGGCGACACCGTGACGCTGACCCTGTCCAAGGGCCCGGAGATGATCGAGGTACCGGACGTCGAGGGCGAGTCCGTGGACGACGCCACCAAGGCCCTGGAGGCGGCGGGCTTCGAGGTGAAGCTGGACAAGCCGCTGCTGTTCCCCGGGGACAAGGTCACCGACCAGTCGGTGGACGCCGGGGACGAGGCGCCCAAGGGCAGCACGATCACGATCAAGGTCAAGGGCGTCTTCTAGGCCACCACGCCAGTGACTTTGCGGTGAGTATCGGACAGCGACACGCCGACACCACGGCGTGTCGCTGTCCGATACTCACCGCAGCTCTTCCAGGCTCTGCCACGAACAGCATCCGCCGCCCGGGCCCGGCGCACCGGCGCCGGGCCCGGGCTGGCACCCTGGGCTCGTGAGTACGCCCAAGAACCGCGCCCGCGCCCGCAATCCGGTCGGCGGCCACATCCGCGTGGCCGGCGGCCTGGCCACCATCGGCCTGCCCTACACCCGCGACATCGGCGCCGAGGCCGTCCAGGTCTTCGTCGCCAACCCGCGCGGCTGGGCGACCCCGCGCGGTGTGGAGGCGCAGGACGAGAAGTTCCGCGCGGCGTGCGCCGACCAGTCGATCCAGGCGTACGTCCACGCCCCCTACCTGATCAATTTCGGCTCGCACACCCCCGAGACGGCCGAGCGGTCGGTCGACTCGCTGCGCCACTCGCTGCGGCGTGGCCGCGCCATCGGCGCGCTGGGCGTCGTCGTCCACACCGGCTCGGCCACCGGCGGGCGAGCGCGGTCCACGGCGCTCGCCCAGGTACGGGAGCGGATGCTGCCGCTGCTCGACGAGCTCACCCACGAGGACGACCCCTGGCTGCTGCTGGAGCCGACGGCGGGGCAGGGCACCTCACTGTGTTCGCGGGTCGAGGACCTCGGCCCGTACTTCGAGGCGCTGGACCGGCATCCCAAGCTGGGCGTCTGCCTGGACACCTGCCATGTGTTCGCCGCCGGTCACGACCTGGCGGCGCCGGGCGGGGTGAAGAAGACGCTCGACGAGCTGGTGTCGGTCACGGGCAAGGGCCGGCTGAGGCTGATCCACGCCAATGACTCCAAGGACGTCGCGGGCGCCCACAAGGACCGGCACGAGAACATCGGCTCGGGCCACATCGGCGCCGAGCCGTTCCGGGAGCTGTTCCGGCATCCGGCGACGAAGGGGGTGCCGCTGGTGATCGAGACGCCGGGCGGCAAGGAGGGGCACGCGGCGGACGTGGCCCGGCTCAAGGGGCTGCGCGACGGCTGAGCGGGTGAGGAAAAAAGACGGGTGGGGAATACCCCTGGGGGGTATATGGTTGGAGGACAACAACGACGCCAACAGAAGCGCCACCACCTCCGGAGGCATCCGATGGAGCGGCACGACGTCCAGCCCGGACATGAGCACCACCAGCCCAGCCGACCCGAGCAGACCGACCAAGGCGACCACACCGGCCACCCAGGCCACCCAGGCCATGCAGGCCACGCCGGTCACCCCCGCCACCCACGCCACGCAGACGACACCAGCCATGCCGGTCACACCGGTCACCCCGGCCACACAGGCCACGCCTCGGCGAGCTGGGCCATGGCCGCCCAGGCCACGCTGCACTGCCTCACCGGCTGCGCCATCGGCGAGATCCTGGGGATGGCCATCGGCACCGCGCTGGCCTGGCACAACGTCCCGACGATGATCCTCGCGATCGTGCTCGCCTTCGTCTTCGGCTACTCGCTCACCATGCGCGGCGTCCTGCGCGCCGGGCTCGACATGCGCACCGCCCTGCGGGTCGCCCTCGCGGCCGACACCGTCTCGATCGCCGTGATGGAGCTGGCCGACAACGGCACCATCCTGGTCTTCCCGGGGGCGATGGACGCGACGCTGTCCGACGCGCTCTTCTGGCTCAGCCTCGCGCTGTCCTTCGTGGTCGCCTTCGCCGTGACCACGCCCGTCAACCGGTGGATGATCGGCCGCGGCAAGGGGCACGCCGTGGTGCACCAGTACCACTGAGGCCCGCCCGCCTCCGGGCTACAGCTCCGGGCCGTCCCCCGGCTCCTCCTGGTAGGAGTAGCGCTGCTCACGCCACGGGTCGCCGATGTTGTGATAGCCGCGCTCCTCCCAGAAGCCACGGCGGTCGGCGGTCATGTACTCCACGCCCCGGACCCATTTGGGCCCCTTCCAGGCGTAGAGGTGGGGGACGACCAGCCGGACCGGAAATCCGTGCTCGGCGGTGAGCAGCTCGCCGTCCTTGTGGGTGGCGAAGATGGTCTTCTCGGCGGCGAAATCCGAGAGCCGCAGATTCGAGCTGAAGCCGTACTCGGCCCACACCATCACATGTGTGACCCCGGGAGCGGGCGGCGCGAGTTCCAGGATCCGGCGCGCCGCCACTCCGCCCCATTCCGCGCCCAGCATGCTGAATTTCGTCACGCAGTGCAGATCGGCCACGACGGTGGAGTACGGCAGCGCCGAGAACTCCTCATGCGTCCAGCCGCGCTTTTCCCCGTCGGCCGTGGCGCCGAAGACCCGGAACTCCCACCGGTCGGGCTTGAACTTGGGGACCGGCCCGTAGTGCGTCACCGGCCAACCGCGCTGCAGCCGCTGCCCCGGAGGCAGCTGTCCGAGTTCCCCCTCGCGGCTTTCCGACTGACCCATGGCCTCCATGGTGTCAGACCTTTGGGGGTGGTCGTGACCAGGGCATCAGCTATCCGGGCAACTCATACTAAGCGTGCACTTACTGGACGCTCCCGACGGGCGATGCGACCATGCGCACAAACGGCCGTCCCCGTTCTGATGGGAAGGAGCCCTTCGATGCAGGGCGACCCCGAGGTCCTCGAGTTCCTCAACGAGCAGTTGACCGGCGAGCTGACCGCGATCAACCAGTACTTCCTGCATTCGAAGATGCAGGACAACTTCGGCTGGACGAAGCTCGCGGCATACACCCGGGCGGAATCGTTCGACGAGATGCGGCACGCGGAGACGATCACCGATCGGATCCTTCTCCTGGACGGGCTGCCCAATTACCAGCGGCTGTTCCATGTCCGGGTGGGCCAGACGGTGACCGAGATGTTCCAGGCGGACCGCCAGGTGGAAATCGAGGCCATCGACCGCCTCAAGCGGGGGATCGAGGTCATGCGGACCAAGGGCGACATCACCTCGGCGAATATCTTCGAGGACATCCTCGCCGACGAAGAGCACCACATCGACTATCTGGACACCCAGCTCGCGCTGGTCGAGAAACTCGGCGAGGCGCTGTACATCGCCCAGCAGATCGAGCAGCCGAGCAGCTGACCGCTACGCGGCCTCCGCCACCCGGGGCCCGGACACGGGCGCGACCACGGGGACACCGGCCGGGCCGAGGGTGTCCTCGGTCTCGCGCCGGGGGCAGGCGCCGCGCCCCAGCAGCGCCTGGATGCGCCGCACACAGGAGCCGCAGTCCGTGCCGGCCTTGCAGGCGCCGGCGATCTGGCGCGGGGTGCAGGCGCCGGACTCGGCGTGCTCGCGCACCTGCCTCTCGGTGATGCCGAAGCACGAGCAGACGTACACGCGGCTCTCCAGGTCGGTCGGCGAGGGGTTGATCAGCGAGGTTGATCAGTGAGGTAACCCTTACCTTACCTTCCTCCGGAGGGGCCGACAACGCCGAGGGGCGCGGATCGATGTGATCCGCGCCCCACGGCACCGTTCGTTCCCGTCAGGTCACTGGTCCCGGTACATCTCCGCGACCAGGAACGCCAGGTCCAGCGACTGGCTGCGGTTGAGCCGCGGGTCGCAGGCCGTCTCGTAGCGCTGGTGCAGGTCGTCGACGAAGATCTCGTCGCCGCCGCCCACGCACTCGGTGACATCGTCACCGGTCAGCTCCATGTGGATGCCGCCCGGGTGGGTGCCGAGCGCCTTGTGGACCTCGAAGAAGCCCTTGACCTCGTCCAGCACATCGTCGAAGCGCCGGGTCTTGTGCCCGGACGCCGCCTCGAAGGTGTTGCCGTGCATCGGGTCGCAGATCCAGGCCACCTGGGCACCGGAGGCCGTGACCTTCTCCACCAGGTCGGGCAGCTTGTCGCGGATCTTGTCCGCGCCCATCCGGGTGATGAAGGTGAGCCGGCCGGGCTCCCGGCCCGGGTCGATCCGCTCGATCAGCGCCAGCGCCTCTTCCGGCGTGGTCGTCGGGCCGAGCTTCACGCCGACGGGGTTGCGGATCCGCGCGGCGAACTCGACGTGCGCCCCGTCCAGCTGGCGGGTGCGCTCGCCGATCCACACCATGTGCCCGGACACGTCGTACAGCTCGCCCGTACGGGAGTCCGTACGGGTCAGCGCCGACTCGTAGTCCAGGATCAGGGCCTCGTGCGAGGCGTAGAACTCGACCGTCTTGAACTCCTCCGGGTCCACCCCGCAGGCGTTCATGAAGTTCAGCGCCCGGTCGATCTCCCGCGCCAGCGCCTCGTAGCGCTGCCCGGCGGGGGACGACTTCACGAAGTCCTGGTTCCACGCGTGCACCTGGCGCAGGTCCGCGTAGCCGCCGGTGGTGAAGGCGCGCACCAGGTTCAGCGTCGAGGCGGAGGCCTGGTACATCCGCTTGAGCCGCTGCGGGTCCGGGATCCGGGCCTTCTCGGTGAACTCGAAGCCGTTGACCGAGTCGCCCCGGTAGCTGGGCAGGGTCACCCCGTCGCGGGTCTCGGTCGGCTTGGAGCGCGGCTTGCTGTACTGGCCGGCGATCCGCCCGACCTTCACCACCGGGACCTCCCCGGCGTAGGTCAGCACGGCGCCCATCTGCAGCAGCGTCTTCAGCTTGTTGCGGATCTGGTCCGCGCCCACGGCGTCGAACGCCTCGGCGCAGTCGCCACCCTGCAGCAGGAACGCCTCACCCCGGGCCACGGCTCCCAGGCGCTCCCGCAGCTGGTCGCACTCGCCCGCGAAGACGAGCGGCGGATAGGACTCGAGCTCGGCGATCACCTCGCGCAGAGCCGCTTGGTCCGGCCAGTCGGGCTGCTGCGCCGCGGGGAGAGACTTCCAGGTGTGGCCACCGGTGTGGGTTTCAGCGTTCACGGTCACGCCAGCAAGGTTACGGGGTCCCCACCGCCGTCCAGCCCCCTGCCCACCAGATGAGACACCCGCCGCCGCGCCCGGGGCGGTACGCCGTGAGCGGCCACGACGACCACCACGACCACCACGACCGCGGCGCGGGCGGCGACGGGGGCTGACGCCGCCCGGAGGGCGTGCGGTAGGGTCCGGGGCATGTTCGCGCGACTGACCATGACCTGGTGGTGGACCGCTCATCCGGCGGCCCACTGATCGCGCGTACCCACCGACACCGCGAAGGCCGCCCGAGGGGCGGCCTTCGGCGTATCCGCGGGTCGTTCCTCCCTCCCGGAAGGAACCACCGCCATGCACCGTGATCAGCTCCACGACCCGCACGCGACCGTGCGGCGGCTGCTGGCCGCCGACTGCCCGCCGTTCGCCCTGCTGCACCGCCGTACGCCCGGCCACGCGCCCGACACCGTCGAGGTGCTGCTCGGCCCGGTCACCGAGGTGGAGCGGCTGACCGACATCCCGCTGCCGGCCGGGGCGCCGGGCAACGGCGCCGGAGCGCACGACGCGCTGGCGCTGGTGCCGTTCCGGCAGATCCGGGAGCGGGGGTTCGAGGTGCGCGACGACGGGACGCCGCTGGCGGTGCTGCGGCCCGAGGAGGCGTACGAGCTGGCGCTGGACGAGGTGCTGGACGCGCTGCCCGCGCACGACGTCCGGGTCGAGGGCGGGGCCTTCGACGTGGACGACGACGCGTACGCGCGGATCGTCGAGCGGGTCGTCGAGGACGAGATCGGGGCCGGCGAGGGCGCGAACTTCGTGATCCGCCGGACCTTCCGGGGCGAGATCCCGGGCTTCTCCGCCGCCGACGCGCTCGCGCTGTTCCGCCGGCTGCTGGCCGGGGAGCGCGGCGCGTACTGGACCTATGTGGTCCGGCTGGCGGACGGCCGGACGCTGGTCGGGGCCAGCCCCGAGGTGCATGTGCGGATGTCCGGCGGGACGGTCGTGATGAACCCGATCAGCGGGACGTACCGCTATCCGCGGGGCGGGGCGCGGCTGGCGGGGCTGCTGGAGTTCCTGCACGACCGCAAGGAGGTGGAGGAGCTGTCCATGGTCGTGGACGAGGAACTGAAGATGATGTGCACGGTCGGCGACATGGGCGGGGTGGTGGTCGGCCCCCGGCTCAAGGAGATGGCGCACCTCGCGCACACCGAGTACGAGCTGCGCGGCCGCTCCTCGCTGGATGTGCGGGACGTGCTGCGGGAGACGATGTTCGCGGCCACGGTGACCGGCTCGCCGGTGCAGAACGCCTGCCGGGTGATCGAGCGGTACGAGCCCGCCGGGCCGGACGGGGCGGGGCGCGGCTACTACGCGGGGGCGCTCGCGCTCATCGGTCGCGACGCGGGGGGCGCGCAGACGCTGGACTCGCCGATCCTGATCCGCACCGCCGACATCGACGGCTCGGGCGCGCTGCGCGTCCCGGTGGGGGCGACCCTGGTGCGCCACTCCGACCCGCGCGGCGAGGTCGCCGAGACCCACGCCAAGGCGGCCGGGGTGCTCACCGCCCTCGGGGTGCGGCCCGCCCCGGCGGCCCGGGGCGGCGGGCCCGAGCTGCCCCGGCTGGCCGACGACCCGCGGGTGCGGGCGGCGCTGGACGCCCGGCGGGCCGACCTGGCCCCGTTCTGGCTGCGGATGCACACGCCGCGGACCCCGGCACACGCCGGGACCCGGCCGGCCGGGCACGCCCTGGTGGTCGACGGCGAGGACACCTTCACGGCGATGCTGGCCCACCTGCTGCGGACGACGGGGCTGACGGTGACCGTGCGGCGGTACGACGAGCCGGGGGTGCGGGAGGCGGCGCTGGCGCACGAGGGGCCGGTGGTGCTCGGCCCGGGGCCGGGCGACCCGTCCGACACCGCCGACCCGAAGATGCGCTTCCTGCGCGGGCTGACGGCGGACCTGGTGCGCGGGCACCGGCACGGGCTGCTGGGGGTGTGCCTGGGGCACGAGCTGCTGGCGGCCGAGCTGGGGCTGGAGATCGTACGGAAGGACGTGCCGTTCCAGGGCGCGCAGGAGCGGATCGGCTTCTTCGGACGCGAGGAGACCGTCGGCTTCTACAACACCTTCGCCGCGCGGTGCGACGACGCGGCGGCGGCCGAGCTGGCGATGCACGGGGTGGAGGTGAGCCGCGACCCGGTGAGCGGGGAGGTGCACGCGCTGCGCGGGCCGAACTTCGCGGGGGTGCAGTTCCACCCCGAGTCGGTGCTGACGCTGAACGGCTCGGCCCTCGTGGCCGAGCTGCTGGCGGCCGTCCTGGTGTGACCGCCTCCGCCTGACGGGCCGCGCCCCGGACCCCTCGGGCCCATGAGGGCCGGGGTCCGGGGCACGGGCTCGGGTCAGCCGAAGAAGACCTCGGCCTCCGCGTACAGGGAGGGGTCGACCGTCTTCAGCCGCGCCGTGGCCTCGCTCAGCGGGACACGGACGATGTCGGTGCCGCGCAGCGCGACCATCTTGCCGTAGTCCTCGTCGCGGACCGCGTCGATGGCGTGCAGCCCGAAGCGGGTGGCGAGCCAGCGGTCGAAGGCGCTGGGGGTGCCGCCGCGCTGGACGTGGCCGAGCACCGTGGTGCGGGCCTCCTTGCCGGTGCGCTTCTCGATCTCCTTGGCCAGCCACTCGCCGATGCCGGAGAGCCGGACGTGGCCGAAGGAGTCGAGCGACTCGTCCTTGAGCACCGCGTCGCCGCCCTTGGGCATGGCGCCCTCCGCGACGACCACGATCGGGGCGTAGCGGATCTTGAAGCGGGACTCGACCCAGGCGCAGATCTGGTCGATGTCGAAGCGCTGCTCGGGGATGAGGATGACGTTGGCGCCGCCGGCCAGCCCCGAGTGCAGGGCGATCCAGCCGGCGTGACGGCCCATCACCTCGACGACGAGAACGCGCATGTGCGACTCGGCCGTGGTGTGGAGGCGGTCGATGGCCTCGGTGGCGATGTTGACGGCGGTGTCGAAGCCGAAGGTGTAGTCGGTGGCGGACAGGTCGTTGTCGATGGTCTTGGGGACGCCGACGCAGCGGATCCCGTACTCGCCGGAGAGCCGCGCGGCCACCCCGAGGGTGTCCTCGCCGCCGATCGCGATCAGGGCGTCGACCTCCTCCTTGGCGAGGTTGTCCTTGACCCGGCGGATGCCGTCCTGGCTCTTGAGGGGGTTGGTGCGGGACGACCCGAGGATGGTGCCGCCGCGCGGCAGGATGCCGCGCACCGCCGGGATGTCCAGGGGGACGGTGTCGCCTTCGAGCGGACCGCGCCAGCCGTCCCGGAAGCCGACGAAGTCGTAGCCGTACTCCTGCACGCCCTTGCGGACGACGGCGCGGATGACCGCGTTGAGCCCGGGGCAGTCGCCGCCACCGGTCAGCACTCCGACCCGCATCGTTTCTTCCCTTCTCCCATGAATTCCTGAATCCCCGTGATTGGCCCGATACGCTAGGTAACGGTAACCGTGATCCAGGTCACACGGGATAGGGCGGGAAGTGAATGCCCTGCGGGCAGGGGCAGTTGAGTTCAGACTTCACCCGATCGAGCGGCGGCGGGGCTGCCCGGCGCACCGCCGGGCGTCTCAGGTGGCGTCCAGGCCGCGTTCGATCGCGTAGCGCACCAGCTCGACGCGGTTGTGCAGTTGCAGCTTGCCGAGGGTGTTCTGGACGTGGTTCTGGACCGTGCGGTGCGAGATGACCAGCCGTTCGGCGATCTGCTTGTACGACAGCCCCTTGGCCACCAGCCGCAGCACCTCCGTCTCCCGCTCCGTCAGCCGGGGGGCGACGGGGCGGTCGGGCGCGGCGGGGGCGGGGTCGCTCGCGAGCCGGCGGTACTCGCCGAGCACCAGGCCCGCGAGCCCCGGGGTGAACACCGGCTCCCCGGCCGCCGTCCGGCGCACCGCGTCCAGCAGCTCCTCGGTACTGGCCGACTTGACCAGATAGCCGGTCGCGCCGGACTTCACCGCCTCCAGCACATCCGCGTGCTCCCCGCTCGCGGAGAGCACCAGCACGCGCGGGCCGGGCGGACCGGACTCGCCGCCTACGAGCTGCTTGCAGACCTCGACCCCGGGCAGCCCGGGGAGGTTGAGGTCGAGCACCAGGACATCGGGGCTCGCGGCCCTGGCGCGGCGCACCGCCTGGGGGCCGTCGCCCGCCGTGGCCACCACCTCGAACCCGGCCTCGGACAGATCGCGGGCGACCGCGTCGCGCCACATCGGGTGGTCGTCGACCACCATCACGCTCACGGGCCGGCCGTCCTGCCCGCCGTCCTGTACGCTGCCCTGCTCGCCGTCCTGCCGCTCGGTCATCGCCCGTTCTCCCCCCGTCGCGCGACGCCCGGCCGTCGCGGAACCTTCAACTCCACCTCGGTGCCCTGGCCGGGGGCCGAGATCCATTCCGCGCTGCCGCCCAGGTCGCGCAGGCGCCCCCGGATCGACAGCGCCACTCCCAGGCGCCCTTCGCGCTCGGCGTCGGCCAGCCGCCCCTCGGGGATGCCTGGCCCGTCGTCGCGCACGGTCACCGTCACCGCGTCCGGCTCGTCCTCGACCAGGATCCAGGCGTGCGCGCCCTCCCCGGCGTGCACCCGCACATTGTCCAGGGCGGCGCCGACGGCGGCCGCCAGCTCGGTCGCGGCGGCGGCCGTAAGCGGTACGGGGGTGCCCGGCCCGGAGAGCGTGACACGGGATCCGGCGTGCGGGGCCAACAGGGCCAGCAGATCGCGCGGTTCGCCGCCGTCGGCCCCGTCCGGGGCGGGTGCGTCGGCCACCGCCACCAGGGCAGGGCCCACCGCCGGCGGAGCCCCGGCCGGCGCCGGCGGGCTTCCGGCCGGCGGGGCCGCCGCGTCCTGGGCGCCGGGGCCGGTGGCCGGTCCGGTGGAGATCAGGGTGCGGAGCGCGATCTCCTGCTCCCCCGCCATCCGCCCCAGTTCGGCCGCCTCCCCGCCGATCGCCGCGCCCCGCCGCTGCACCATCGCGAGCACCTGGAGCACGCCGTCGTGGATGTCGCGGGCGAGCCGCTCGCGCTCGCGCGTCGCCGCCTCGATCCGCAGCGCGCGGGCCAGGGTGCGCTCACTGGCGCGGGCCACCTCGACCACATAGCCGATCGCCACGCTCGCCACCCACACCAGCATCAGCATGTGGACGGTGTCCTGGGCGAATCCGCCGCGCTCGATGATGTTGGCCGCGCACACGACCGTCGAGGCCCGGGCGGCCCAGCGCCAGCCGCCCTTGACGGCGAAGCCGAGCACCGCCCCGGCGGTCCATATCGACGGCAGGGTCGGTGTGCCCTCGGCGATGCGGTCATGGGCGTCGACGAGCGGGGTGAGCAGGATGCCGACCACCGCGACGGTCAGGTCACCGACCAGGAACCGCAGGGTGCAGCGCTCGGCCGAGGAGACCATGCGGACGGTGAGCGCGGTCCACACGGTCAGCACGAGCATGTAGGCGCCCGCGCCGAGCGGGTGTTCGTAGTCGTCGAAGCCGTGGACGTAGAGGACGAGCGCGTACAGCAGCGTGAGCACCCGGTAGGCGGTCAGCGCCCGCCACAGGGGCTGCTCCACCGACATGCGCACCACGCGCTCGCCCCTGACGCGCTCGCCTCTGAGACGCCCGCCCTTGAGACGCTGCGCCACTTCCCCACCCCCGTGCCGGACGCGGTCACGCCCCGGCCTTGTCCCCGCTCTTCCCGTCGCCCTTGTCGTCGTCGCCCTTGTCGTCGCCGCTCCTGGCTTCGCGCTTGCGGGCCGCCTCCGCCTCCGCGATCTGCCGCTTGGCGACGGTCGCGTAGATGTCGACGTACTCCTGACCGGACAGCTTCATGATCTCGTACATGACCTCGTCGGTCACCGAGCGCAGGATGAAGCGGTCGTTGTCCATGCCGTGGTAGCGGCTGAAGTCCAGCGGCTTGCCGATCCGGATGCCCGGCCGCATCAGCTTCGGGATGACCTTGCCCGGCGGCTGGATCTTCTCGGTGTCGATCATCGCGACCGGGATCACCGGGGCGCCGGTCGCCAGCGCCACCCGCGCCAGACCGCCCGGCTTGCCGCGGTACAGCCGCCCGTCCGGCGAGCGGGTGCCCTCCGGGTAGATGCCGAACAACTCGCCGCGCTCCAGCACCTCGATGCCGCTCTTGATCGCGGCCTCGCTCGCGCCGCGCCCGCCCGAGCGGTCGACCGGCAGCTGCCCGACCCCCTTGAAGAACGCGGCCGTCAGCTTGCCCTTCACACCCGGGGTGGTGAAGTACTCCTGCTTGGCGATGAAGGTGACCTTGCGGTCGAGCATCGCGGGGAGGAAGAAGGAGTCGGAGAAGGACAGGTGGTTGCTCGCGAGGATGGCCGGCCCCTCGGCGGGGACGTTCTCCAGCCCCTCCACCCAGGGCCTGAAGGCCAACTTCAACGCTCCGCCGACCGACAGCTTCATGGCGCCGTAGAACAACCGAGGACCTCCTGTATCCGACGAGGAGACCTTAACGTGCCTACCCCCTGTGCGGCGCGCCGCGTACGCTGAGGCGCGGGCCGCCCGGCCCTTTCACCGACCCGCCGGAAACCGGCCGACAACCGCCACACACACCGAACGGAGATCCGCGGTGCCGCTCCTCCCAGGGGCCCAGCCGTTCCGCCACGACGGCGGAGAGATCGGCGTCCTCGTCTGTCACGGCTTCACCGGCTCGCCCCAGTCGGTCCGCCCCTGGGCCGAGCACCTCGCGCGGCAGGGCCTGACGGTCTCGCTCCCGCTGCTGCCCGGCCACGGCACCCGCTGGCAGGATCTCGCGGTCACCAGCCGCGAGGACTGGTACGCCGAGGTGGACCGCGAGCTGCGCGCGCTCGCCGAGCGGTGCCGGCGGGTGTTCGTGTGCGGTCTGTCGATGGGCGGCGCGCTCGCCCTGCGCCTCGCCGCCCGGCACGGGGCGCGGGTCAGCGGGCTCGCCCTGGTCAACCCGGCCCACGGGATGCACGAGCGGGCCGCCGCGGCGCTGCCGGTGCTGCGCCATCTGGTCCCGTCCGCCAAGGGCATCGTCAGCGACATCGCCAAGCCGGGCGTGCGGGAGACGGGCTACGACCGGGTGCCGCTGCACGGCGCGTACCAGCTGCGCCGGCTGCTGCGGGAAGTCGACGCGGAGTTGCCGCGGGTGACCCAGCCCCTGCTGCTGATGCACAGCGCGGTGGACCACGTGGTGCCGCCGGTCGACTCGGCGCGCATCCTCAGCCGGGTCTCGTCCCGGGACGTGACCGAGCTGGTGCTGGAGCGCAGCTATCACGTGGCCACGCTGGACCATGACGCGGAACTCGTCTTCGCCGAGACCCACGCGTTCATCAGCAGGGTCGCGGAGGGTATGACCGACAAGGACGGCGGGATGGACACGGGACTCGGGAAGGAGGGGGCGGCCAGTGGCGGAGCGTGACCCGAACGAGAACGAGGCAGGCGCGCGGGACGACGACGCCGCGTTCGCCGAGATCGTCGCGGCGTACGGCAAGGAGTCCCGGGAGCCCGACGGCTCGGTGCCCTGGCCCGAGGCCGAGGACCTCCCCGACGACGGCGACGGCCCGGAGCGCCGGGGCGCCCGGGGCGCCGGGAGCAGCGGCGCCGGGGACGGCCGGCACGACGGAGACGGCGGGGACGACGGGGACGGCGGGGACGGGGAGGACGCCGAGCGCCGGTCCGAGCGGGACGGGGCCGGCCCGGCCGCCGTGGCCGGGACCGATCGGCCCGTCGGCAGCTTCATCGTGTACGCGCCGGGCGTCGGCCCTCGCGACTGGGAGCCCGCCGAGCCGTCCGACGACGACTTCGACGAGACCGACGAGGGCCACTTCGTCCCGCCCGAGCCGCCCCCGCTCCCCGAGAGCGACACCACCGCCCGCTTCGCCTGGCTGGGCGTCCTGGGCGGCCCGCTGCTGCTGCTCGGTGTGGTGCTGTTCCAGGTGGAGCTGACCTGGTGGATCACCACGCTGGGGGTGGGCGGCTTCCTGGGCGGCTTCACCACGCTGGTGCTGCGGATGAAGGACGACGACGAGGAGGACGACGACCCGGGGCGCGGCGCGGTCGTCTGAGCGGTGCCGGAGCCCTTACCGCGGGTCGGGCTCCGGCCGCGCTTACCGCGGGTCGGGCTCCGGCCGCGGGAGGCGGAGGGCGGCCAGGACCGGGAGGTGGTCGGAGGCCGCCTTCAGGTCGGCGTCCGTGACCCCGGGCAGCCCGGCCGGCACCCCGCAGCCGAGGATCTCCACGCCCTCGGTCGCGAACAGCGCGTCGATGCGGCGCCGCGGCCGGCCCGGGGAGTAGGTGAACTCGCTGCCCCAGGGCCCCACCGCCCAGCCGTCGCGCAGCGGACCGGCCAGCCGCTGGAAGGCGGGGCCGTCGGGCACGTCGTTGATGTCCCCGGCCAGCACGGCGTACGGGACGTCCAGCGCGGCGAGGTGGTCGAGCACCATCCCGGCCTGGTCGTAGCGCTCGGCCGCGGCGAGGCTCAGATGACAGCTGACCACGCCGAGCCTGATGTCCCCCGCCCCCCGGTGGCCGCCGAAACGCAGCACGGCGGTGGCCAGGCCGCGCCGGTGCAGGCCGGGGACGCGGGGCAGCAGGATGTCCTCGGTGCGCTCCACATGGGCGCGCAGCGAGGTCAGCAGCATCGGGCCGGTGGCGGTGGCGCCGCCGGTGGTGTGGACGAGGCCGGTCTCGCGGGCCAGCCAGGCGGCGGCCTTGCGCCAGCGGAAGAAGCGCGGCGCCTCCTGGACGCACACCACGTCGGGGGCGCAGGCCCGGATCACCCGGGCCAGCGCCTGCCGGTCGTCGCGCAGCGAGCGGATGTTGTAGCTGAGCACGCGCACCACCGCCGCGTCCTGGGCGGTGGCGGACGCCGGCAGGTCGGCCAGTACCACGATCTCGTCCCCCCCGTCCCGGTCAGCCCTGGCGGGCCAGGTCGGCGGCGCCGACGAGCCCGGCCTTGCCGCCGAGCTGGGCGGCGAGCACCTGGGCGTGCGGACGCCACTGATTGCCGACCAGCCAGCGGCGGAAGGACTTGCGGATCGGGTCGAGGACCAGGTCGCCCTCGTCGGACACGCCGCCGCCGACGATGAACGCCGAGGGGTCGAAGAGCGAGGCGAGGTCGGCCAGGCCGGCGCCGGCCCAGCGGGCCAGTTCGCGGAAGGAGTCGATGGCGACCGGGTCGCCCTGACGGGCGGCGTCGCTGATGTGCTTGCCCTGGATGCCCTCGGGGGTGCCGTCGCCGAGGCCGAGGAGCACCTGGGCGTTCTCCGGGGTGGCGTTGGCGCGCTGCTTGGCGTAGCGGACCAGGGCGCGGCCGGAGGCGTACTGCTCCCAGCAGCCCTGGCTGCCGCAGCCGCACAGCAGCCCGTCCGGGACGACGCGGATGTGGCCGAACTCGGCCGCGACGCCGAACCGGCCGCGGTGCAGCTTGCCGCCGATGATGATGCCGCCGCCGAGGCCGGTGCCGAGTGTGATGCACACGACGTCGTCATGGCCCTGGCCGGCGCCGAAGCGGTACTCGCCCCACGCGGCCGCGTTGGCGTCGTTCTCGACGACGACGGGCAGGCCCACGCGCTGCTCGACCTTGTCCTTGAGCGCCTCGTGACGCCAGTTGATGTTGGGCGCGAAGAGGACCGTGGCGCGCTTGTCGTCCACGTATCCGGCCGCGCCGATGCCGACGGCCTCGATGTCATGGCCGGTGCTGACCGTGCGCACCGCGTCCGCGATGGCGTCGACGACCCCCTCGGGAGTGCGCGGGGTCGGTACCTTGCACGTCTCGAGAATCGAGCCCTCTTCGTCGACCACGCCAGCTGCGATCTTCGTGCCGCCGATGTCGACGCCGATGGTGAGTCCCATGTGTCCCTCAGTTATTTGGTCGAACCCCGCCGAGCACAACGGTACCGGAGGTGGGGCTCAGTCGAGGTCGATGTGTTCACTACTCGAAGACTCGCCGCCCTTGTCGGGGCCGTCCTCGTGCGTGCCGCCGGCGCCCTCGGCGCCCCGCGTCCAGCGCTGCTCCTGGCCCAGAACTGCCGCCCGGTAGGCGGCGAGAAGCTCGCTGCCCGCGGTGGCGAGATGGTCGAAGACCTCGGGGTTCCGCTCAATGACCGGCTCGACGGCGGACTTCGCCTGTGCGATCAAGTGTTGTACGGCGCCGTGCACGGCCGTCCCGGCCAGCGGTGCCTGGGGCCCGGCGAACCGGTCGGCGATGGCCTCGGCCAGCTTGCGCAGTTCCTCGGCGGCGCTGCCCGGCTGCTCCTGGCCGCCCTCCTGGGACCGGCGGCGGGCGCGCTCCGCGGCGAGGTCCTCGGCGCAGGCCCGCTCCCAGGCGTCGGGGTCGATGTCGGTGACCGGGACCTCGTCGACCGGGGGTTCGGCGGGGCGCTCGGTGGCGTCGCTCATGGCGGGCTCCTGCGGCGGGGTGACTGGCCGCCCGGGGGCGTTCATCCGGGCTTACTCCCGACGTTACCGGAACGCCGAGGCGAGGAAAGGGGCTGGAGGCGTCACAGGCCCCTGGGCCACAGTTCGGGGTCCGGGGCGAAGCGGACGTGGAGGCTGCCGTCGCGCAGCCCGGCGCCGGAGACGGTGCAGCGGCGCAGGGCGGACGGCAGCGGCAGGACGCGGTGGAACGGGCCGACGGTGATGATGAGTTCGTCGCCGCGGCGTACCAGGCCGAGGGTGTCCCGGTCGGCGCCGGGCAGCGGCAGCCGCCACACCAGCACCCCTTCGTCGGCGAGCCGGTCCTCGACCGTCCACGGCTCGGCGGCCGGGCGGTCCGGGCGCGGCCCGGGGGCGCCGGCCGGGCCGGCGAGGGCGGCGAGCCCGGTGGCGGGGCCGCCGTCGTGGGCCGCGCCGCCCGCCTCGACCGGGACCCCCGTTTCGCCGGGGCCGACCGCCTCGCCCGGGTCGCCCGCCTCGATCGGGTCGCGGCCCAGGTGGGGCAGCTCGCGCACCGGGACCTCGGGGGCCCACTCGCCGTGCAGTTCCTTGAGCGCGGCCTGCTGCCGGCCGGACAGCGCCGCGAGCCAGGGGTCGGCGGCGCCGGTGGGCAGCAGCCGGTTGGCGACCACGGCCTCCACCCGGCAGCCGTACAGCGCGAGTCCGGCGCGGGCGGTGCGCAGCGCCCGGTCGGCGAGCGGCCCGGGCTCCACCACCAGTCGTACGGTGGTGGCCTCGGACTCGATCAGGGCCTGGACGGCGGCCAGCTCCCGCTCCCAGCGCTCGGCCGTCTCGTACAGCTTCTGCGCGGGCATCGGCACCCCGGCGAGCTGCGCGAGCATCGGCCGCAGGGCGCGCGCCGCCTGCCGCTCGGCGGGCAGCAGCCGTCGCAGATAGCGGCGCAGCTGTTCGGGCAGGGCGAGGACGGCGACGGTGTCCGGGGCGGGCGGCATGTCGACGACCAGGACGTCCCAGCCGGCCACGGCGGGGCCCGCGTCATGGGCGGCGCGCAGCGCGCGCAGCAGCGCGAAGGCCTCCGTGCCGGGCAGGCCGGTCAGCTCCTCGGGGTCCAGCGGGGCGGCGCCGAGCATGTCCAGCGCGCCATGGCCGCGCTCCTGGAGGGCGGTCAGCTCGCCGCGGAACCAGTCGTCGGCGGCGACGCGCGCGGCCCACAGCCCGGGAGCGGCCTCGACCGGCGGGGACCACGGCAGCCGCCGGACGGCCGGCGCGGCGGCGGGCCGGGGCGCGGGGATGCCCAGCAGCGCCTCCGGGGTGCCGTCGCGGTCGGCGGTGAGCAGCAGGGCGCGCCGCCCCTCGCGGGCCGCGGCGAGCGCGGTCGCGGCGGCGACGGTGGTGCGGCCCGCGCCGCCGGTACCGGTGACGAGGACCGTACGCATGTGAAGGAGCCTCCGGGCAGGGTGGGGCGTGTCTTCCCGACGGTAGCGGGATCGGCGGCGCTCGCGGTCGCGCCCGCGCCGAGGGGTGGGTGGCCGGGGGCCTCGGGCCCGGTCGGGCCCGTTTCGATACGGCTAGGCGGCGCTCTCCACCCGCTTCTTCAGGCCGGCCAGGGCGCGGTCGATGATGACCTTCTCGGCCTTGCGCTTGATCATGCCGAGCATCGGGATCTTGACGTCGACGGTGAGCTGGTAGGTGACCTCGGTGCGCTTGCCGCCGTCGAGGGGGGCCAGCCGGTACGAGCCGTCGAGGGAGCGGAGCATCTGGGACTTCACCAGGGACCAGCTGACCTGGTTGCCACCTGTCCAGGTGTACGCCAGGGTGTAGTCGTCCTTGATCGCCCCGGCGTCGAGCAGCATCCGCACCTTCTCGGCGCGCCCCTGGTCGTCCTTGGTGAGGACGTCGGCCTCCTTCACCTCTCCGGACCATTCCGGGTAGCGGTCGAAGTCGGCGATCACCTCCATCACGTCGGCCGGTGCCGCCTCGATCGTGATGCTCGAGCTGGTGTGTTCCGCCATCGCCGTGGTCCTTCGGTATTGGTCGGTGTTGATCCGCGTTGTTTCGCCGCTCTCTGCCGCTGAAGGCTACCGCGCGCGACTCACCACTCGACTCACCACTCCAGGGTCCAGGGGGTCCCGGTCGAGGCGAAGTGTCCGACGTTGACGCACTCGGTGGCGCCGATGCGCATCCGGCGGGCGAGTGGCTGGTGGACATGGCCGAAGAGGGCGTACTTGGGCCGGGTGGCGCGGATGGCGTCGAGGAGGGCGGCGCTGCCCCGCTCGAAGCGGCGGGCGACGGTGTCGTAGCACAGCTCGGGGGTGTCGGGCGGTATGTGGGTGCACAACACGTCGACCTCGCCGAGCGCCGCGATCTTCGCGGCGTAGACCTCGTCATCGATCTCGTACGGCGTGCGCATCGGGGTGCGCAGCCCGCCGCCGACGAAGCCGAAGACCAGGCCGCCGATCTCGGCCCGCCCGCCGTCCAGGACAGTGGTGCCGGGGCGGGCGTACTCGGGCCACAGCTTCGGGATGTCGACATTGCCGTAGGTGGCGTAGGTGGGGGTGGGGAAGGCCGCGAAGAGTTCGGCGTACTGGCGGCGTACCGCGGATTCGATGGCGGCCTCGCGGTCCATCCCGTTCCACAGCCGGTTGCCGAACTCGCGGGCCTCCTGGAACCGGCGGGCGGTGCGCAGCTCGACGATGCGGTGGGCGTTCTCGACGCCGAACAGGTCGGGGAAGATGCCGCGGGAGTGGTCGGCGTAGTCCAGGAAGAGGACCAGGTCGCCGAGGCAGATCAGGGCGTCCGCCCCGTCGCCCGCCGTCCTGAGGTCCCGGCTGTTGCCGTGCACGTCGCTGACCACGTGAACTCGCATGGCGGTCAGCCTAGACCCGGGCCGCCCGCCCGTCCGGCACGGCCCCCGCACCACCCCGCCGCCACCTGCGGTTACTTCCGGGTCCCGGGCGGGGTCGACTAGTCTGCGGCCAGTACGAGAGCGGTGTGTGACGCAGCGAACATCTGGGAGCGCCCCCTATCCCAGACGGCATACCCATCGGTAACGTCCGGGCAGTCCATCACCCCCCCATTGCCCGTGTAGCGGCGCCGGCGCCCGACGAGGAGCAGCAGTCTTGCGCGAGTTCAGCCTTCCGGCCCTGTACGAGGTTCCGGCCGACGGGAATCTGACCGACCTCATCCGGCGCAACGCCACCCACCACCCCGAGGTCGCGGTGGTCGGCCGGAAGGTCGACGGTCAGTGGCGGGACGTGACCGCCGTCGAGTTCCTCGCGGAGGTGCGGGCCGCGGCGAAGGGGCTGATCGCGGCCGGGGTGGAGCCGGGCGACCGGGTGGGGCTGATGTCCCGCACCCGCTACGAGTGGACGCTGCTGGACTTCGCCATCTGGAGCGCGGGCGCGGTGACGGTGCCGGTCTACGAGACCAGCTCCCCCGAGCAGACGCAGTGGATCCTCGGCGACTCGGGCGCGGTGGCCGCCGTGGTGGAGACCGCCGCGCACGAGGCCGCCGTCGAGTCCGTACGGGACACCCTGCCGGCGCTCGCGAACCTCTGGCGGATCGAGGGCGGCGGGGCAGTGGAGACCCTGCGGAAGCTGGGCGCGGACATCGCGGACGAGGTGGTCGACGAGCGCAGCGCCATCGCGAACGCCGACTCCCCGGCCACCATCGTCTACACCTCGGGGACCACCGGGCGCCCCAAGGGCTGTGTGCTCACCCACCGCAGCTTCTTCGCGGAGTGCGGCAATGTGGTGGCGCGTCTGAAGCCGATGTTCGTGACCGGCGAGTCGTCGGTGCTGCTGTTCCTGCCCGAGGCGCACGTCCTCGGGCGGCTGGTGGAGATCGCGGCGGCGCTGGCGCCGATCAAGCTGGGTCATGTGCCGGACATCAAGACGCTCACCGACGAACTCGCCTCGTTCCGGCCGACGTTGGTGCTGGGCGTGCCGCGCGTCTTCGAGAAGGTGTACAACTCGGCGCGGGCCAGGGCGCAGGCCGACGGCAAGGGCAAGATCTTCGACAGGGCGGCCGAGACCGCCATCGCCTACAGCAAGGCGCTGGACACCCCCGGCGGTCCGTCCTTCGGTCTCAGGATCAGGCACCGGATCTTCGACCGGCTGGTCTACGGCAAGCTGCGGGCCGCGCTGGGCGGCCGGGCCACCCACGCGATCTCCGGCGGCGCCCCGCTGGGCGCCCGGCTGGGCCACTTCTACCGGGGCATCGGCTTCACGGTGCTGGAGGGCTACGGGCTGACGGAGTCCTGCGCGGCGACCACCTTCAACCCGTGGGACCGGCAGAAGATCGGCTCGGTGGGTCAGCCGATGCCGGGCACGGTGGTGCGTATCGCGGACGACGGCGAGGTGCTGCTGCACGGCGACCACCTGTTCACCGAGTACTGGAACAACAAGGCGGCGACGGCGGAGGCGCTGTCCGACGGCTGGTTCCACACCGGTGACGTGGGCACGCTCGACGAGGACGGCTATCTCACCATCACCGGCCGCAAGAAGGAGATCATCATCACCGCGGGCGGGAAGAACGTGGCCCCGGCGGTGATCGAGGACCGGATCCGGGCGCACGCCCTGGTGGCCGAGTGCATGGTGGTCGGCGACGGCCGCCCCTTCGTCGGCGCGCTGGTCACCGTCGACGAGGAGTTCCTGCCCCGCTGGCTGGCCGAGCGCGGCAAGCCGGCCGGGGCCACGGTGGCGGAGCTGCGGGAGGACCCCGATCTGCTGGCCGAGATCCAGCGGGCGGTGGACGACGGGAACGCGGCGGTCTCCAAGGCGGAGTCGGTGCGCAAGTTCCGGATCCTCACCACGCAGTTCACCGAGGACGGCGGGCATGTCACGCCGTCGCTGAAGCTCAAGCGGAACGTGGTGGCCAAGGACTTCGCGGCCGAGATCGAGGCCCTCTACCAGGGCTGACGGCCCCGTCCCCGGTCAGGCTCATTCCCGGCCGGGTTCATTACCGGCCGGGCTCGTCCCCGGGGCCCCCGGCCGGCCTCGCCCCGGGGTCACCGGTCAGAGCAGGCCCTCCAGGCGTTCGGCGAGCAGGTCCCAGCGCCAGCGCTCCTCCACCCAGGCGCGCCCCCGCTCCCCCATCCGCCGCCGCAGCTCGGGGTCCTGGAGCAGCGCCACGATCCGCTCGGCCGCCTGCCCGGCGGAGCCGCCGCGCACCACCCAGCCCGTCTCGCCGTCGAGGACCGCGTCCGGCGCGCCACCGGAGTCGCCCGCCACGACGGGCAGACCGGTCGCGGACGCCTCCAGGTAGACGATGCCGAGCCCTTCCACGTCCAGCCCGCCACGGCGGGTGCGGCACGGCATGGCGAACACGTCACCCGCGCCGTAGTGGGCGGGCAGTTCCTCCCAGGGGACCGCGCCGGTGAAGCGCACGGAGCCGGCGACCCCGGTGGTCTCGGCCAGCCGGTGCAGTTCCTTGGCGTACGGGCCGCCGCCGACGATCAGCAGGACGGCGTCCGGGACCTCGGCGAGGATCCGCGGCATGGCCTCGATGAGGGTGTCCTGTCCCTTGCGCGGCACCAGCCGGGACACGCAGACGACGACGGGACGGTCGGCGAGCCCGAGCCGGGCGCGGATCTCCTGGCCGCCGGAGTCGGGGTGGAAGGTCTTCTCGTCCACGCCGGGCGGCAGTTGGACCATGCGGGCCGCGGCCTCCGGCCCGACCGCCGCCGCGATCCGCGAGCGGGTGTACTCGCCGAGGTAGGTCAGGGTGTCGGTGGACTCGCCGATGCGGCGCAGCAGCCCCCGGGAGGCGGGCAGCTGGGCCCAGGCCGCCTCGTGCCCGTGGGTGGTCGCCACCAGCCGCCGGGCGCCGGCCCGGCGCAGCGCGGGGGCCATCAGCCCGAGCGGCGCGGCGGCCCCGAACCACACCGAGGTGCAGCCGTGGGCGCGCAGCAGCTCGGTGGCCCGCCGGGTCACCCGCGGAGTGGGCAGCAGCACGGTGGTGCGGTCCCGTACGACGCGGAACGGCTGCTCGGCGTCGAACCGGGCGGTGGCCTCGGCACCCTCGCGGCCGTGCTTCCAGGTGGAGGCGTAGACGACGACCTGCCCCGGGTCCAGGCGCAGCGCCATGTTGTGCAGGAACGCCTGGATGCCGCCGGGCCGGGGCGGGAAGTCGTTGGTGACGATCAGGGTCTTGTCCATCCCCGCCGACAGTACCGGGTGGGGGCGGTCGGTACGGGTCCGATCAGGACGCGCCGACCCGGTCCGGCGCCCGCTCGGCGGCCGCCGGGGGCGGGGCGAAGCGGCGGGACAGGGCCAGCACGGCCAGGCACTGGAGGGCGGCGGCCAGCGCCATGGCCGCGCACACCCCGGGCAGTCCGAAGCCGGCGAGGCCGTGGGCCAGGGGCAGCTGGACGGCCGTGCCGGCGAGGGTGACGCGCAGCATCAGCGGGCTGCCCCCGGCCCCCTCGAAGACCCCGCCGACGGCGATGAAGCAGCCCAGGAGGGCCAGATACGGGCCCAGGCAGCGCAGGAACGCGGTGCCGGCCGCGGCGACGTCCGGCCGGGCGCCGAAGGCCCGCATCACCCACGGCGCGGCGGCCAGCAGCGCGAGGGCGGCCAGCACGCCGAGCGCGGCGCCGAGCAGCGCGGCCTGGCGGGCGATGGCGGCGCGCCCGTCGCGGCCGGCGCCGAGGGTGTGGGCGGTGTGGATGGCGGCGGCCTGCCGCACCGCGTAGAAGGACATGGTGGCCACGTACATGGCCTTGGTGGCGATGGCGTACGCGGCGACGGAGGTCACCCCGATCCGCGCCACGACGGCGACCAGCAGCAGGGAGCCGGCCATCCGGGCCGTGAAGTCGGCGGCCATCGGCAGGCCGGTGGCGGCGGTGGCGCGCAGGGCGCTCCAGGTGCGCCCGGCGGGGCGGGCCGTGGCGGCCTGGCGCAGCAGGGGGTTGCTCCGGAGCGCCACCAGGCCGGCCGCGAGGGCGGCCGAGCGGCCGGCGACGGTGGCCCAGGCGGCGCCGTGGACGCCGAGCGCGGGCAGCCCGCACAGGCCGAAGATCAGCAGCGGGTCGAGGACGAGGATCAGCGCGTTGCCGAGGAAGGCGAGGCGCATGGGGGTGCGGGTGTCCCCGGCTCCCTTGAGGATGCCGTCGAGGAGGTTCTGCGCGAAGAAGACGGCGAGGCCGGGCAGGGAGATCGCGAAGTAGCCGGCGGCCAGCCGCTGGGCCGGCCCGTCGCCGCCGCCGAGCACCAGGAAGGCCAGGGGCTCGCGCAGCGCCCAGCCGCCCACCGCGACGGCCGGGGTGAGCAGCGCGCAGAGCGCCCAGCCGCCGCGCACGGCGGTGCGCAGGGCCGCCGGGTCGCGGGCGCCCCGGGCGCGGGCCACGAGCACGGTGGTGCCGCTGCCGGCCATGAGGATCAGGCCGAGGGCGAGGTTCTCGACGTTGGTGGCCACGGCCACGGCGGCGACGGCCGGGCCGCCGAGGCGGGCCACCCACACCATGTTGACGATTCCGGCGACCACACCGGCCAGCAGCTCGCCGTAGACCGGATACGCCAGCCTCACCAGCCGGCCCCGGTGCGCCTTGCCCTGTTGCTCCCTGACCCGTCGCTGCTCGGACGACATCGCTTCCCTCCCCCGCGACGATCGAATACCTCGTTTAGAGGTACCGCGATGAGAGGTATCATGGCGCGGGCGAGCGGACAAGGGAAACGCAAGGGGAAGGGGCGTCACCGAAGGTGCTGGAGCTGTCGATCCTCGGTTTCCTGTACGACCAGCCGCTCCACGGCTACGAGCTCAAGGAGCGCATCACGGCCCTGAGCGGCCATGTACGCCCGGTCAGCGACGGCGCGCTCTATCCGGCGATCACCCGGCTGACGAGGGCCGGCCTGCTGGACCAGCGCACCGAGCCGGGCGCGGGCGCCGCCCCGCGCCGGGTGCTGTCCCTCACCGACGCGGGCCGCGCCGAACTGCTGTCCCGGCTGCGCGCGCCCAAGGACGTGGAGATCACTGACGGCCAGCGCTTCTTCACGCTGCTCGCCTTCCTCCGCCATCTGCCAGACCCGGCCGAGCAGGCGGCCGTGCTGCGCCGCCGCCAGGCGTTCCTGGACGCCCCGTCGAGCTTCTTCTACGAGGGCGGGCAGCCGGTCCGCGCCGAGGGGGCCGGGGACGTCTTCCGCGAGGGCATGCTCCGGATCGCCCGGGCGACCACCGCCGAGGAGAGGCGGTGGCTCGCGGACGCCCTGTCCCGACTGGAGGCTCCGCCCCGGCCGGAGGTCCCGCCCCGGCCGGAGGTCCCGCCCCGGCCGGAGGGGCAGGGGCCTGAGGTGGCCTGAGGGAGGCTCAGCGGGCCGGGCGGTCCACGCCGAACTGGGCGGCCACGTACGCGCGCCACAGGTCGGTGAACTCGCCCAGGCCCACGCCCAGCACCTCGCGCAGCGCGGACTCCACCGCCCCCTCGCGGCGCGGGCTCTCGCCCACCGCCCGGTAGAACGCGACGAGTTTCCGCTCCCCCCACTTCTGCGCGATCATGCGGCAGGCCAGCCAGCCCTCCTCGTACGCCTGGGACAGGCGCTCGGCCTTGCCGCCGAAGCTGAAGGCGCCGTCCGCCGGGAGCGCGTCCGGCAGCCGGCCGGCCGCGACGGCCTGGGCGAGTTCGGGGGCCACCTCGTGGGGGGCGCGGCCGGCGCCCAGGTAGCCCGCCCAGTCGGCGAAGCCCTCGGAGAGCCACAGCGGGGTGGCGGCCGTGGTGGCGGCGCGGGTGGCCACATGGGCCGTCTCATGGGTGATGACCACGCGCCGGCCGAAGGCGCCGAGGATCCGGTACGCCTCGGGGTTGACGATGACCCGGTCGGCGGCCGCGTCCCGGCCGCCGCCCACCTCGCCCGTGGTGACGGCCGCGATGCCGCGGTAGCCGCTGGCGGAGGAGCCCAGCAGGGCGGCCATCCGGTCCAGGGAGGCGGGGACCTCCACCACGACCCGCCCGGCCCAGGAGTGCGGCCACACCTTCCGCAGCACGCCCACCCCCCGGTCCGCGGCGGCCGCCACCTCGCGCAGCCGCCGCCGGTCCTGGCCCACGCCGAGGACCAGGCTGTGCTCGCCGCGCACGGCGGTCACCGCGCCCTGGTCCCACAGCTCCACGGAGGTCCGCCGGCCGTCGTCCTCGCCGTCGTCGGAGGCCACGTACCAGCGCCCGTTCCGCTGGGCCAGGGTCAGATACTCCTCGGCGACCACGGGCGCGGTGTCGTATCCGGAGAGCCGGTAGCGCAGTTCGACCCGGGCGGCGAGGCGGCGGCCCTGGCCGAGGGAGGGGGTGAAGCCGCCGGTGTCCACCAGGCGGTAGGTCCAGGAGCGCAGCGGTACGGCGGCCAGGTTCGCGAACATCCGCCGCTGCTCGGCCAGATAGCGGGCCGAGCTCCGGTCGACGGTGGCCAGGAAGGCGTCGGCGTCCCGCTCCCGGACCGCCGCGGCCCGCCGGTCGAGCAGCCGCTGCACGGCCTGCCCGTCGCGCCCGGCGGCGTCGTCGGGGGGCGGGGCGGCGCCGCAGCCGGTGAGCGCGGTGGCCGGCAGGGCGCAGAGCGCGGCCAGGCACAGCGCCGCCGCCCGTCTGGTCGCCCACCGCCGTCGGCCCGCCCGCCGCATACCCGCCACGCCGTAGATCGTACGAGGCCGACGGGCCGGATTCAGGCGCGCGTATCAGACACGTGTGATGGCGGAAATCGGCATCATGCCGACCGGGTCGTACCGCACCCGCGCCCCCGGGTAGGGCGCGTGGATGACCCGCCCGTCGCCCGCGTACATCCCGACGTGGCCCGCGTCGGAGCGGTAGACCACCAGGTCGCCCGGGCGGATGTGGCCGAGCGTCACCTGCTGCCCGGCGGAGGCCTGCTGCTGCGAGGTACGCGGGATCGCCACCCCGGCCCGCCCGTACGCCCATTGGGTCAGCCCCGAGCAGTCGAACGCCGCGGGCCCGGCCTGCCCCCAGGCGTAGGGCCGGCCCACCGCCCCGCGGGCGGCCTCGAGGGCGGCTGCGGCGCGCGGCGAGGACGGCGGCAGATCGGGCACGCCGGACGGCTGGAGGGCCGCCGGGGAGCCGTGCAGATAGGCCGCGCGCTCGCCGGGCGACAGGGCGTTGAGCAGCCGGCGCGCGGTGGCCAGCTTGTGCCGCACCGCCCGCTTGTGGCGGATGACCGCCTTGCGGCTGTGCTCCAGCCGCGCCAGCCGGGCGGCCGCCTCGGCGCGCTGCTGGCGCAGCGTGCGCTGGGCGGCCTGGAAGACCCGCAGCTGACCGGCCTGCCGCTCGCCGATCCGCTCCAGGGTGGCGGCCTTGGTCAGGTAGTGGGCGGGGTCCTCGGAGAGGATCAGGGCGAGGCCGGGGGCGACGCCGCCGGAGCGGTACTGCCCGCCGGCGAGGGCGGCGAGCGCCAACCGCATCCGGTTGAGGCGCTCCTGGCCACGGGCGACGCGGTCCTGGATCCGGTCGACCTGGCGGCGCAGCCCCTCGGTGTGCGCCTCGGCCGCGTTGTACCGCTCGGTGGCCCGCTCGGCCTGCGCGTAGAGCCGCTGGACGGCGCCGGGGGTGGCGCCCTGGGCCGTGGGGTCCTGGGCGGGGTCGCGCGGCTCGGCGCCGGCCGGGACCGCCGACAGCACGGCCGCCTGGGCCACGGCGGCCGAGGCGGCGGTCAGGGCGGTCACCCGGCCCAGGACGGCGGCCCGGCCGGAGCCGGAGCGCACCGGGCCGGGCTGGGGGTTTCCGGGCTGAGAGGGACGGCGAGAGGACGCCATGGGGAAGCCGCACTCCCTTCCGCTGTGTCGGGAAGTCCGCTGAATCGCGAAGTCCGCTGTGTCGGAATGCCTGTTGCGTCGCAATGTCTGATGTGTGGGGATGTCCGGTGTGGGGGTGTTCGGCGCGTCGCAACGAACTGCGCGCAGACAGTAACCGGACGATCACGCACGGTCCAATGGCCGTACCGGGCAGACAATGTGACGCCCCGCCGGAGACGCAGGTCACCGGCGGGGCGGACGCTCAGCGGGAGTGGTCGGCTTCCCCCTAATTCCCCCGAACGGACGGTCCGGGGACGGGTCGTCAGACCCGGACGCCGAACATGAACGGCATGTTGTCCATCGACTCGTAGCGCACATTGGCCCCCGGCTTGGGAGCGTGGAGGACCTGGCCGTTGCCCGCGTACAGGCCTATGTGGTGCAGGTCGCCGTAGAAGAGGACCAGGTCGCCCGGCTTGAGTTCGCTGCGGCCGATGCGGGTGCCGGCGTTGGCCTGGTCCTGGGAGATGCGCGGCAGCGAGACGCCGGCCTGGGCGTAGGCCCAGCCGGTGAGCCCGGAGCAGTCGAAGGAGGAGGGCCCGGTCGCGCCCCACACGTACGGCGAGCCTATCTTCGTCTTGGCGGCGGCCAGCGCGGCGGCGGCGAAGTTGGAGTTGGGGGCCTCGTTGCCCAGATCCACCCGCTCGTTGGAGCGGTTGGCGCGCTCCTTCTCCTTGGCGGCGAGCTCGGCCCGCTCCTTGGCGGTGAGGCTGTTCAGCAGCTGCTGGGCCTTGGAGAGCTTGCCCTGGATCTCCTTCTTCTTCTGACCCAGCGCCTTGCGGGTGTCCTCGAGGTCCTGCAGCTTGGTGGCCGCCTCTTCGCGCTGCTGCTTGAGCGTGCGCTGCTTGTCGGCGATCTTGCGCAGCGACTCGGCCTGCTTGCTGCTCAGCTGATTGAGCGTGGATGCCTTGTCGAGGTAGCTGTCCGGGTCGGAGGAGAGCAGCAGCTGCACGGAGGGGTCGATGCCCCCGGAGCGGTACTGGGCGGTGGCCATCGAACCCAGGCCGTTGCGGAGCTTGTTGAGCTCCTCCTGGCCGCGCGCCACCTTGTCCTGGAGCTCGCCGACCTGCTTCTCCAGCTTCTCCTTCTTCTCCTTGGCGCCGTTGTACTTCTCGGTCGCCTGCTCCGCCTGCTCGTAGAGCTTGTCGACCTGCTCCTTGACGTCCTTCTTGTCCGCCTTGGGCGCGGCCTGCGCGGCCTGGGACGAGAGGGCGACAGCCGCGGCGGCCGTCGCGGTGAAGACGGTTACCCGAGTGCGGCTCGGCTGCTTGGGTCGACGGTGGGACGCCACGAAGGCGAGCTCCTTCTTCCTCCAGCCGCCTACCGGGTGGGGGCAAACCCCGGCTCCGCGGAACGCAGGGCACGCGGACTCGGCGGTACCCCCGCTGTCATCCCGGATGGATGATCAACCGCGCGGAGGTTCGAGCCGACCTTAGTGACCTCGTCGTGATCCGTTCAAATCCCACAGACGAAAAAGTCGGTCTTCGGGCGCATCTTTTACAAACAACACACATACGGTAACGGTCGATTGACGCTCCGCAGACGTCAAACGCCGCTCGGCCCGCCCCTCGGCGACAGCTCAGGTGCGCGCGAGTCGCTTGAGCAACAGCGCGGAGGAGACCGGCCGTGCCCCCGCCTTGGCCACCCCGTCGGCCACCTCGCGGTCCGTCGAGACCACGACCACCGGCCGGCCCGGCGGTTCGGCCCGCACCAGCTGTCTGATCAGCTCGTCCGCGGTCACCCCCGGCTTGCTGAACAGCACCCGCACCCCGCGCGGCGGCGCCAGCAGCACCGGCGCGGCCAGCTCCGCCCCGTCGAACACGCAGGTCATCTCCGCGCCCGTCTGGGCCGCCAGCACCGCGAGCCCGCCCAGCAGCCGCAGCCGCTGCTTCTCCAGCGGCATGGTCGGATAGCCGGTCTTGGTGACGTTGTAGCCGTCCACGACCAGATGGGCCTGGGGCAGCGCCAGAAGCTGGTCCAGCAGCGCGGGGTCCATCTCCGACAGCGCCCTGGTCGCTATGTCCTTCGGCGTCATCTTGCCCGGCTCCACCGCGTCCACCGCGTCCGCCGGGCGCATCGACGCGGGCGGCAGCGCCAGTTCGCGGCGCAGCCCCTGCGCCGCGTCCAGCACCGTGTCCAGCAGCAGCCGCACCCGCATGTCCTCGACGCTGCGCCCCTCGCGCGCCGCCCGCCGGCTGGCCTCCAGCGCCGACTCCGTCTCCGCGAGCCGGGCCCGCAGCCGCCGCGCCTCGCCCTCCGCCGTGGCCTGCCGCACCGCGGCCGCGGACCGCACGGAGTCCAGCTCGGAGGCGGCCTTGCGCAGCGCCGCCTCGCCCCGCTTCACATCGCTGAGCGCGCTGCGCAGCTTCCGCTGCAGGGTGTCCGCCTCCTTGCGGGCCGCCTCCAGCTCGGCGCGGGACCGCTCGGCCTCCGCGCGCGCCGCGGCCCGGGCCTCGGCGAGCTCTTCCCGCAGCCGCCGCAGCTCCCGCTCCGCCTCCTCGCCGGCCCGCTCCGCGGAGGCCCGCTGCGCCTCCTCGCCCGCGGCCTCGACCAGCTTGACCCAGCCGGCCGGCCGCAGCACATAGGCCAGCGCCGCCACGTCCACCGGATCGGCGGCGGCCGGCGGCGAGCCGCCCTCGATGGCCTCGGCCAGCTCCGTCTGGGTCTCCCGCAGCCGCCCCGCGATCCGCTGCCGGAAGACCGGGTCGGACTCCACCGCGGCGGCCATCGCGTTGCCCGCGAACTTCGCCCGGCGGGTCGGAGTGAAGCGCGCGTACTGCCGCAGCTGGGCCGGCAGCTCGGTGACCGTCAGCCCGCCGAAGGCGTCCGCGACCAGGGCGACCACCCGGCGCCTGACCCCCTCCGGCAGGGGGCGGTCGAGCGCCTCGGCCACGCCTTCGGCGTCACTGGCCGACCCGGGGTCGCCCGTCCGCTCCACCACCTGTCACCGCTCCGTTTCTCAGCCGCTCGCGCTCGCGCCCGGACGGTCCACCAGCTCGATCTGGTCGACCGCGTTGCACCAGCGGCAGCGCACCGACTCAATGGTCTCACTGACCACCTCGCGCTCCTCGACCCTGGGCTCCCCGCCCAGCTCGAGATGGACGTAGTCGACGACCTTCATCGACCGCGTCACATCGAACCGGGTCAGATTGCCGCACAGGGTGCAGCGCCAGCGGGTCTCGGCTGTCGGCTGGGGCACGGCCATGGCGTCGTCGTCCTCGTCTTCATTCCACTCTTGCACTCGGTTGGCACTCGCGTGCTGTCACCCTACGGCCTCGGCCCCGCCCGGCGCCGGGGGCAGGCGCGCTCCCCGCCACGCCCCCGGGCGGCGGCGAGGCGCTCTGGGCAGGTTGTGCCCGGTACGCCATGATCTGCCCATGATCGAGACGTCGAAGGGACCCCGCCGCCCCCTGATGACGTACGCCCTCATCGCCGCCTGCTGCCTCGTCTTCGCCGTGGGGCCGGCCTCCGGTCTCAACCCCGGCTACGGCACCGGCGGGGATCTGCTGCGCGCCCAGACCGGCTACTTCGAGCGCTGGGGAGTGGTGCCCAGCGCGCTGTGGAGCGGCGCGCCCGCCGAGCCGCTGACCCCGCTGACCGCGCTGTTCGTCCACGGCAACTGGCTGCACCTGCTGGGCAACATGCTGTTCCTGTACGTCTTCGGGGCGATGGCGGAGGAGCGGATGGGGCGGCTCCAGTTCACCCTGTTCTACCTCGCCACCGGCTATCTGGCGCTGCTCGGCTACGCGGCGGCCCACGCCGACTCCACCCAGACCCTGGTCGGCGCCTCCGGGGCCATCTCCGGGGTCCTCGGCGCCTTTCTGTGGCTCTTCCCCCGGGCCCGGGTGACCAGCCTCTTCCCGTTTCTCTTCTTCCTGCCGCTCCGCTTCCCCGCCTGGGTGGTGCTGATCTTCTGGTTCGCGCTGCAGTGGCTGGCCGCCCACGGCGCCGACGACCGCCCCGGGGTCGCCTACCTCGCCCACCTGGTCGGGTTCAGCCTCGGGTTCCTCTACGCGTGGGTCCGCTTCGGGCGGACGACTAGAGTGAACAGGGCAGCCAGGCCCAGCGAGGGAGAAAGCCAGCCGTGATCACTTCGATCGTCCTCATCAAGACCAGCGTGGACCAGATCCCGGAGATCGCCGAGAAGATCGCCGCGCTCGACGGCGTGAGCGAGGTCTACTCGGTCACCGGGGCGCACGACCTGATCGCGATGGTGCGGGTGGCCCGGCACGACGACCTCGCGGACGTCATCCCGGGCCGGATCAGCAAGGTGCCGGGCGTGGCCTCCACCGAGACCCACATCGCCTTCCGCACCTACTCCCAGCACGACCTGGAGGCCGCCTTCGCGATCGGCCTCGACGGCTAGGCCGGGGCCCCGGGCCGGCCTCGATCCCGGAGTACAGGGGTCAGCCCCGGTCCGGGACGCAGCGCCCGTCCTCCGTGCGGTAGGTCCACTTCGCGCCGTCGCGGACCAGCTCCTTCACCGCGCCGATGAACCGCTCGACGTGCTCGTCGGGCGTGCCCGCGCCGAAGCTGACCCGGATCGCGTTCAGCGACCGCTCCCCCGGCGCGGCCTCCGGCGCCCCGCACTCGCCCTGGTCCCCGGGCTCCCCGCCCAGCAGGGTGCGCACCAGCGGATGCGCGCAGAACAGCCCGTCCCGCACCCCGATGCCGTACTCGGCGGAGAGCGCGGCCGCGAAGTGGGAGCTGTTCCAGCCCTCCACCACGAAGGAGATGACCCCCACCCTCGGGGCGTCGTCGCCGAACAGGGACAGCACCCGCACCTCGGGCACCTCCGCCAGGCCCTCGCGGACCCTCGCGATCAGCTCCCGCTCCCGCGCCACCAGGCCCTCGAACCCGGCCTCGGTCAGCGCCTTGCAGGCCGCGGCGATCGCGTACGCACCGATCACGTTCGGCGAGCCGGCCTCGTGCCGGGCCTCGGTGGTGTGCCACTCCACGTCCACCCCGCCGCCCCCCTCCCGGACGCGCACGGCGACCTTGCGGCTGGCGCCGCCGCCCGCCAGATACGGCCGGGCCTCGCGCAGCCAGTCCGCGCGCCCCGCCAGCACCCCGGCCCCGAAGGGCGCGTACAGCTTGTGCCCGGAGAACGCGACCCAGTCGATGTCCGAGGCGGCGATGTCCACCGGGTGGTGGGGGGCGAGCTGCGCCGCGTCCAGCACGATGCGGGCCCCGTGCGCGTGGGCCACCTCGGTCAGCTCCCGCACCGGCCACAGCTCGCCGGTCACATTCGACGCGCCGGTCACACACACCAGCGCCGGCCCGGCCGCCCCGCCCTCGGCCGGGCCCTCCGCCCGCCATGCGGACAGCGCTCGGTCCAGCGTCTCGACGGCCTCGCGCGGGGAGCGCGGCGCGCTCAGAAAGCCGACCTCGACACCCTCCCGCTGCTGCCACGGCAGCAGCGAGGCGTGGTGCTCGGTCTCGAACACGAACACCCGGGTGCCGTGCGGGAGGACGGCGGCGAGCAGGTTGAGCGAGTCGGTGGTGGAGCGGGTGAAGACCACCTGGTCGTCGGGGCGGCAGCCGAGGAAGGCGGCGACGTCCTTGCGGCTGTTCTCGAACAGGTCGGTGGACAGCTGCGAGAGGTAGCCGGCGCCCCGGTGGACGCTGCCGTAGTACGGGGCGTAGGCCGCGACGTCGTCCCAGACGCGCTGGAGGGCGGGGGCGCTGGCGGCGTAGTCCAGCGCGGCGTAGGTGACCTCGCCGCCGGTCACGAGCGGGACGAGGACGTCGCGGCCGAGGACGGGCAGCGGGGAGCGGGTCTCGGTGGCGGAGGCAGCGGTGATCGCGGACATGGCGAAGTCTCCCGGGAGGACGAAGAGGTGAATGCGTCACGCGTGCGCGCGGCGACCGCCGCCGGGCACGCGGAAGGATGCTCAACGCGCGGGCATTGACCGCACCGCGCCGGTTGAGGGGGGAAGAGGGGCCGTCGGCCCTAGCGCATTCGCTGCATCACGGAAGAACTCCCTCGACAACCAGGACCCCTGGGTTTCGCGAGGGGTCCGCGCTTGCCGCAGACCTCGCTGCCTGCGGCCTGGTCATCACCCGGGGCACCCCGCCACGGACGGAGGGTTGCCGGACAGCGGGCCGGGGCCGAAGTCGCTGTCGCTCGTGACCTGCGCAGGAGTATGCCACGCCGCGCCCCGCGCACGGGACCCCTGTCCGCCATACGGACGATGCGTACGCATGGCGGGCAGGGGCCGGGACCCGGGGCGCCTGAAACAACTAGGCGTTGGTGGCGAGGACCCAGCGGTCCAGGGAGGCGCGGGCCGCGCCGGAGTCGATGGACTCGGCGGCCTTCTCGATACCCGTGGCGATCCGCTCCGCGAGCGGCTTGCCGCCCGTCCCGCCCTCCAGGGCGACCAGGGCCGCCGCCGAGTTGAGCAGCACCGCGTCGCGGACCGGGCCGCGCTCCCCCGCCAGCAGCCGCCGCGCGACGTCCGCGTTGTACGAGGGGTCGGCGCCGCGCAGGGCCTCCACCGGGACCAGGTCGATGCCGACGTCCCGCGGGTCGAAGGTCTCCTGCCGCACGGTGCCGTCCTCGACCACCCACACCTGGGAGGTCGAGGTGACGGTCAGCTCGTCCAGGCCGTCGTCGCCGCGCATCACCAGCGCGCAGGAGCCGCGCTCGGCGAGCACACCGGCCATGATGGGCGCCATGCGGGCGTCCGCGACCCCGGTGGCCTGGGCGCGCACCCGGGCCGGGTTGGTGAGCGGGCCGAGGAAGTTGAAGATGGTGGCGATGCCGAGCTCGCTGCGCGCGGTCCCGACGTGGCGCAGTGCGGGGTGGAAGCGCATCGCGAAGCAGAAGGTGATGCCCGCTTCCTCGGCCACCTCGGCCACCCGCCCGGGGGTCAGGTCCAGGTTGACGCCGAGCTTGGCGAGGACGTCGGAGGAGCCGCTGGCGGAGGACGCGGCGCGGTTGCCGTGCTTGACCACCTTGGCGCCGGTGCCGGCCACCACGAGCGCCGACATGGTGGAGATGTTGACGGTCTTGGCGCGGTCCCCGCCGGTGCCCACGATGTCCACCGTCGGCCCGGGGACCTCGATCACGTTGGCGTGTTCGTACATGGTGCGCACCAGCCCGGACACCTCCGCCACGGTGGCGCCCTTGGCGCGCAGCGCCACCGCGAAGCCGGCGATCTGGGCGTCGCTGGCCTCGCCGCGCATGATGCGGTCCATGACCCAGGCGGTGTCGTCGGCGGCGAGGTCGTGGCCGAGCAGCAGGGAGTCGAGCACGTCCGGCCAGGTGCGGGCCGTCGCGCGGTTGTCGCCTCCGGCTGGGGTCACAACGTCCATGGTCCGCTCCTGGATCTCGGCTGGGCTGAGGGGGTCCGCGCGGTTCGACGGGGCGGCCCCGTGGCAAGCCTATCGGCGCGGCGGGGGGTGGCAGGTCCGTGCCCGGCTGCTGGACGGGCCGGGGCCCTGGGCCACGGCCCGCACCACGGCCCAGGGCCCCGGCCCGGACCGTGTGGTCCGGGCCGGGGCCCTGGTGTGTGGCGTAACAGCTGAGGTGTTCGCTGAGGGGATCAGTGGTGGCCGTGGCCGCTGGTGATCTCCTTGTACTCCTCGGTGGTCGGCTTGGGGATCACGTTGTCCCCGCCGTAGTAGCCCTTGGACAGCTTGGCCCGGAGCTTCTGCGAACGCTTTATCTTGCGGCGGACACCGTTCTCGTCGACCTCGGGGCCGATCTCGAGCGGCTTGGGCTGGTCATGCTGGGTGAGCTTGAACAGGTCCTCCTGCGAGAGCGGCTCGTGCACCTCGATGAACTCGCCGTGCGGCAGCCGCTTGATGATGCCGGTCTCGCGGCCGTGCAGCACCTTGTCCTTGTCACGCCGCTGCAGACCCAGGCAGATCCGCTTGGTGACGATGAAGGCCACCACCGGGCCGACGAAGAAGGCGATCCGGACGAACCAGGTGATCGAGTTGATCGACAGGTGGAAGTGGGTGGCCCACAGGTCGTTGCCACCACCGACCAGCATCACCAGGTAGACGGTCAGCCAGGCGACACCGAAGGCGGTCCGGGTCGGGGCGTTGCGCGGGCGGTCCAGGATGTGGTGCTCGCGCTTGTCGCCGGTGATCCAGGACTCGATGAACGGGTACAGACCGATCGCGAACAGCACCAGCGGGAAGAGCACGATCGGGATGAACACGCCCAGGACGAGCGTGTGACCCCACAGGTTGATCTCCCAGCCGGGCATCACACGGACCAGACCCTCGGCGAAGCCCATGTACCAGTCGGGCTGGGCGCCGGTGGACACCTGGTCGGGCCGGTAGGGGCCGATGGCCCAGATCGGGTTGATGGTGGCGATCGCGGAGAGCACCGCGATGACGCCGAAGACCAGGAAGAAGAACCCGCCCGCCTTGGCCATGTAGACCGGCAGCAGGGGCATGCCGACCACGTTCTTCTCGGTCTTGCCGGGCCCGGGGTACTGCGTGTGCTTGTGGTAGAAGACCAGGATCAGGTGCGCCACCAGCAGGCCGAGCATGATGCCCGGCAGCAGCAGGACGTGGACCGGGTAGAGCCTGGGGATCAGGTCCATGCCGGGGAACTCGCCGCCGAACACGAACATCGAGATGTAGGTGCCGACGACCGGGATCGACAGGAACACGCCCTCGATGAACCGCAGACCGGTGCCGGAGAGCAGGTCGTCGGGGAGCGAGTAGCCGGTGAAGCCGGTCAGCATGCCGAGGAAGAACAGCAGGAAGCCGAACAGCCAGTTGATCTCGCGCGGCTTGCGGAAGGCGCCGGTGAAGAAGACGCGCATCATGTGCACGAGCATCGCGGCGAGGAAGATCAGCGCGGCCCAGTGGTGGATCTGCCGGATGAGCAGACCGCCGCGCACCTCGAAGCTGATGTCGAGCGTCGAGGCGAACGCCTCGGACATCCGCACGCCCTGCATCGGGACGTACGGGCCGTGGTACGTGACCTCTTCCATGCTGGGGTGGAAGAACAGCGTCAGATACACACCCGTGAGGATGATGATGATGAAGCTGTAGAGCGCGACCTCACCCAGCATGAAGGACCAGTGGTCCGGGAAGATCTTGCGCATGTTGGCCTTGGCGAGGCTGTAGACGCCCAGCCGGCCGTCGGCCCAGTCGGCGACGCGCTCGCCCGCGGGGGCCTTGCGGTCCCGCTGCGATTCAGTTGCAGTACTCATCCGCGCTCCCAGAAAGCAGGACCGACGGGCTCCGCGAAGTCGCCCTTGGCTTCGAGGTAACCGTCCTTGTTGACCCCGATCCGCAGCTGCGGCAGGGCGTGCCCGGCCGGGCCGAAGATCACTCGGCCGCCGTCGGAGAGGTCGAACGTCGACTGGTGGCACGGGCACAGGACGTGGTGGGTCTGCTGCTCATAGAGGTTGATCGGGCAGCCGACGTGGGTGCAGATCTTGGAGAACGCGACGATGCCGTCGTGCGACCAGTCCAGCTCGCGCTTGTCCTTGATGTTCTCCGGCTGCAGCCGGACCAGCATCAGGGCCGCCTTGGCGATCTGCGTCTGGAAGTCGTGGTCCTCCTCGCTCATGCCCTCGGGCATGGCGAAGGTGAGCGAGCCGACCACGATGTCCTCGGGGCGCAGCGCCTCGTTGGTGTTCTGGTTGATCAGGCGCTTGCCCTTGCCCCACTTGGTGTGGCGGAGCTTGTCCTGCGGCAGCGGGCCGAGGTCGCGCAGCAGCACCAGGCCGGAGAGCGGCACCAGGGCCAGCGCGCCGAAGAGGGTGTTGCGGGCGAGCTTGCGCCGGCCGAAGCCGGACTCGGCCGCGCCCTGCCGGAAGTCGTCCAGCACCTTGGCCTTGACCTCGGGCGAGGCCTCGATCGGGTGGCGCTCGTCGGCGATCTCCACATCGGACATCAGGGTGCGGGCCCAGTGGACCGCGCCCGCGCCGATGGTGAACAGCGCGATGCCCAGGGTCAGGCCGAGCGCGAAGTTCAGCGCGCTGATGTGGCCGAGCGGGAAGACATAGATGATCTTGTCGACCGGCAGCGCCACAAACGAGGCGATGAAGGCGATCGTCGCCACCATCGAGGCGGTGAAGAACAGCGCGACCGTGCGCTCGGAGCGCTTGGCGGCTCGTTCGTCGATGTCCTGCTGTCGGGGCTCGTGCGGCGGCAGGCCCGGGTCGGCGAAGGGGTTGTCGGCGGGCTCTACCGCGCCGCCCTCTTCACCTCCCCGCCCCTCGGGCAGGTGGTCTTCGTGTGAATTGTCGTGGCTACTCATGACTTCTTGGCCTTTGCGGTCCGGGCGGCGACCCAGATGGTCAGGGCGATCATGGCACCCATGCCGAAGATCCAGCCGAACAGGCCCTCGCTGACCGGGCCGAGGCCGCCGATCTCCATACCGCCGGGGGTCTCGGTCTTGTCGCTGTTGACCGTGTCCAGGTACGCGATGATGGCCTTCTTCTTCTCCTCCGGCATCGTGGTGTCGGGGAAGGAGGGCATGTTCTGCGGGCCGGTCTGCATGGCCTCGTAGAGGTGCTTGGGGGACACACCCTCGAGCGACGGCGCGTACTTGCCGTTGGTCAGGGCGCCGCCCTTGCCGACGAAGTTGTGGCACTGCGCGCAGTTGGTGCGGAAGAGCTCGCCACCCTCGGCGACGTCGCCGCCCGCGGGGTCGTACTGCTCCTTCGTCGGCGTCTCCGGGCCGGGGCCGAGCGAGCCGATGAACGCGGAGAGCTGCTGGATCTGCGCGTTCGAGTAGATGTTCTTCTTCTTGGGCACCTGCGCGCCGGGCTGCTGCGCGGGCATGCGACCGGTGCTGACCTGGAAGTCCACGGCGGCGGAGCCGACGCCGACCAGGCTCGGACCGTCGGTCGTACCCTGACCGCCGGTGCCGTGGCAGCTGGCGCAGCCGACGGCGTAGAGCTTCTTGCCCTCCTCGATGGCGAGGGACTGGGCGGAGCTGTCATCGGCCTTCGCCTCGCTCGGCGAGAACGCGGCGTACAGCCCCCCAGTGACCGCCAGCGCGAAGAGTAGGACGACGAGCGCAGCCAGCGGATGGCGCCGTCGTGCGGAGAGCTTTTTCACGGATTACCCCGGTGTCAGGATCTTCTGCGTCGATGCTTTGAGGACGTGGTGCCAGTACGGCGACCGGATTACTTGATCATGTAGATCGTGGCGAAGAGGCCGATCCAGACGACATCGACGAAGTGCCAGTAGTAGGACACCACGATGGCCGCTGTCGCCTGCTGGTGGGTGAACCTCTTGGCCGCGTACGTCCTGCCCAGGACCAGCAGGAAGGCGATGAGTCCGCCCGTCACGTGCAGTCCGTGGAAACCGGTGGTCAGGTAGAACACCGAGCCGTACGGGTCGGACGAGAGCGAGAGACCCTCGTGCTTGACCAGCTCGGTGTATTCGAAGATCTGACCGCCGACGAAGATCGCGCCCATGATGAAGGTGATCACGAACCAGGTGCGCAGCTTCTTCACGTCACCGCGCTCGGCAGCGAAGACACCGAGCTGGCAGGTGAGGGAGGAGAGCACCAGGATCGTGGTGTTGGTCGCGGAGAACGGGAAGTTCAGCGCGGACGCCATTTCCTTCCAGTGCTCTGCCCCGGTCACCGATCGCAGGGTGAAGTACATCGCGAAGAGGGCCGCGAAGAACATCAGCTCGGAACTCAGCCAGATGATGGTTCCGACGCTGGTGAGGTTCGGCCGGTTGACCGACGGGTGCGCGTGCCCGGTATCTACTGCTGTTGCTGTCGCCACGACCGACATTATGTCGGTCGCTTATCCAGCCCTCACTCCCGGGGGTACCGTTCGGAGTGTCAAGGGCATCGATGCTGCTCGTACGGCCCGTTGCGGGCGGGTGTCCGGCGGGCTTCGGGCCTGGTCGGCCGGTCCGCGGGCCGGTCCCCCGAAGGAGGGAGGGGCCTGCACGCCCCCTCCTCCACACGGCGGTACGGGAGTACCATCCGCGCCAGGAGTCCACCCACGTAACGCGGAGGAACGATGCAGCCGACCGCCACGGTGCTGGTCTACAGCGATGACTCGGGCACCCGCCAGCAGGTGCGGCTCGCGGCCGGGCGCCGGCCCGCCCCCGATGTCCCGCCCGTGGAGTTCGTGGAGTGCGCGACCCTCCCCGCCGTCCTCTCGGCGCTGGAGGAGGGCGGCATCGACGTGTGCGTGCTGGACGGGGAGGCGGTGCCCGCGGGCGGCATGGGGGTCTGCCGGCAGATCAAGGACGAGATCTTCCGCTGCCCGCCGGTCCTGCTGCTCATCGGCCGCCCGCAGGACGCCTGGCTGGCCACCTGGAGCCGCGCGGAGGCCGCGGTCACCCACCCGGTGGACCCGGTGGCCCTCGCCGACGCCCTGGCGGGGCTGTTGCGCAAGCGCCACGCCGTGGACGCCTGACGGGGCGCACCGGGCCGCACCCGGGTCACCTCCGGGTGGCTCGAGGGGCGGCCCGAGGGGGCGGCTTTACGGGCCACCTCCTGGCCGCCTTCCGGGTCACACCTGGGGCCGCAGCCTCGCCGACTCGGCCGCGTTGACGCCGTCGGCCCGCCCGGCGGCCAGAGCGCTGCCCTCGCGCCACTTGTCCCAGGTCATGTTCCAGTCGCCGAAGCCGTTGTCGAACGACGTCATCATCGCGCCGCGGCTGTTGACGACCTTGACGATGTCGCCGAGGCGCACGGTGTCGAAGAACCAGCGCGCGTTCTCGGTGCTCATGCCGGTGCAGCCGTGGCTGACGTTGGCCGAGCCCTGCGACCCCACCGACCAGGGCGCCGCGTGGACGTACTCGCCGCTCCAGGTCACCCGGACGGCCCAGTAGACCATCAGGTCGTAGGAGTTGCCGAGGCCGATGCTGGCCCCGGTCATCCGTACGGAGGACTCCTTGGCGAGCACCACCTTGGTGCCGTTGCGGGTGTCGAAGCCGGGCATGCCGGTGGTGATCGGGATGGTCCGGATGGCCTGGCCGTTCCGGTACACCGTCATCTGGTGGGTGCCGGAGTCGGTGAGGGCCTCGACCCGGTCGCCGGTGCGCAGCCGCAGCGGCTTGGAGGGCCCGCCGTACAGGCCGGCCGCGACCCTGATGCCCTGCAGGTTGGCGTGCACGTCGATCGTGGCGTGCGCGGGCCAGTAGTCGCGCGGGCGGTAGTGCAGGTGCCGGTCGTCCACCCAGTGCCAGGCGCCGTCCACGGCGGGCTGTGAGTCCACCTTCAGGGCGCGCTCGACGACGGCCCGCGCCGAGAGGTCCTTGACCGGCGCGCTCAGCTCGGCGGTGACGGGCTGTCCCACGCCGTAGGTGCCCGCCTGGGGGCCGAAGGTGACCCGGAGCCGGCTCTCGGCCCCGGTGGTGTCGAAGCCGATGGTCCGGCGACCCGGCGCCCCGTGGGCGTCCTCGGTGCTCACCCGCAGCGTGTAGTGGGTGCCCGCGGCCAGTGGCACGGTGCTGCGCCAGCGCTTGCCGTCGGGGGTCAGCTCGCCGCGGACGTACCGGCCCGCGGAGTCGGTCGCCGTGACGTCGGTGATGCGGCTGTCGTCGCCCTTGGCCGTGACCTCAAGCGGCTTGTCGGGGTCGGCCTTGTGACCTTCGCCCACGCCGCTGAAGGCGACCTGGTCGGCCGCGTCGTACGGCTTGGCCGCCAACGGGTCCGAGGAGGGGCCGCCGCATCCGGTGAGCCCCATCGTTATCAGGGGTGCCAGCAGCACAGCGCAGCCGAGCACCGTCCGGGATCGGGGTGATCGAGGTGTGTGGCTCATGGTCACAAGCTAGAAAGACCGGTTGCGGACGGCTCGTGGAGTGAGGCAGTCGGGTGAACGGGGGCCGACGCGCTCCGGGAGACGACGCGCTCCGGGGGACGACGTACTCCGGGAGACGACGAAGCGGGGCCCGGACACCTGGAGGAGGTGTCCGGGCCCCGCTCGGGCCCGTCTCTCGACGGGACCCCGGTGCCTGACCGGTTACTGGTTCTGGTTCTCGCCGCGGTAGTACTCGAACACCCAGCCGAAGAGGCCGACCAGGATGACCGGGGCGGAGAAGTACAGCAGCCACCAGCCGAAGATCACACCCATGAAGGCCAGGGCGCCACCGACGGCCAGGGACAGCGGCTGCCAGCTGTGCGGGGAGAAGAAGCCCAGCTCACCGGCGTCGTCCGCGACATCCGCGTTCTTGTTGTCCTGCGCCCCGACATCCACCCGGCGGGCGGTGAAGGCGAGGTAGTAGCCGATCATCACGCTCAGGCCGAAGGCCAGGAAGAGCGCGGTGGTGCCGGCGGGCTCCTTCGACCACACCCCGTAGACGATCGCCATGATCAGGATGAAGACGGAGAGCCAGATGAACATCCGGCCTTGGACCTTCACTTGCCGGCCTCCTTGCCACCCGCGAGGGCCTTGTCATCGGACGAGGCGGCCCCGTGGTTCTCGAGCTGGTCGAGCGCCGCGATCTCCGGGTGGTGCAGGTCGAACGCCGGCGATTCGGAGCGGATGCGGGGCAGCGTGAGGAAGTTGTGCCGCGGCGGCGGGCAGGAGGTCGCCCACTCCAGCGAGCGGCCGTAGCCCCACGGGTCGTCGACCTCGATCTTCTTGCCGTACTTGGCGGTCTTCCAGACGTTGTAGAAGAACGGCAGGATCGACAGGCCGAGCACGAAGGAGAAGATCGTCGAGATGGTGTTCAGCGTGGTGAAGCCGTCGGCCGCCAGGTAGTCGGCGTACCGGCGCGGCATGCCCTCGGCACCGAGCCAGTGCTGGACCAGGAACGTGCCGTGGAAGCCGATGAACAGCGTCCAGAAGGTGATCTTGCCAAGGCGCTCGTCCAGCATCTTGCCGGTGAACTTCGGCCACCAGAAGTGGAATCCGGCGAACATCGCGAACACGACCGTGCCGAAGACCACGTAGTGGAAGTGCGCCACCACGAAGTACGAGTCCGAGACGTGGAAGTCCATCGGCGGGGAGGCCAGGATGACACCGGTCAGACCGCCGAAGGTGAAGGTGATCAGGAAGCCGACCGTCCACAGCATCGGGGTCTCGAAGCTCAGCGACCCCTTCCACATCGTGCCGATCCAGTTGAAGAACTTCACACCGGTCGGCACCGCGATGAGGAACGTCATGAAGGAGAAGAACGGCAACAGCACGCCGCCCGTGACGTACATGTGGTGCGCCCAGACCGTCACCGACAGACCCGCGATACCGATCGTGGCGCCGATCAGCCCGATGTAACCGAACATCGGCTTGCGCGAGAACACCGGAATGATCTCGGAGACGATGCCGAAGAACGGCAGCGCGATGATGTACACCTCGGGATGGCCGAAGAACCAGAAGAGGTGCTGCCACAGCAGCGCTCCGCCGTTGGCCGCGTCGAAGACGTGCGCCCCGAATTTACGGTCGGCCTCCAGCGCGAACAGCGCGGCGGCCAGCACCGGGAAGGCCAGCAGCACCAGCACACCGGTGAGCAGCACGTTCCAGGTGAAGATCGGCATGCGGAACATCGTCATGCCCGGAGCGCGCATGCAGATGATCGTGGTGATGAAGTTGACCGAGCCGAGGATCGTGCCGAAGCCGGAGAAGGCCAGACCCATGATCCACATGTCGGCGCCCACGCCCGGCGAGCGGACCGCGTCCGACAGCGGGGAGTACGCGAACCAGCCGAAGTCGGCCGCGCCCTGCGGGGTGAGGAACCCGGCCACCGCGATGATCGAGCCGAACAGGTAGAGCCAGTAGGCGAACATGTTCAGCCGCGGGAACGCCACATCGGGCGCGCCGATCTGCAGCGGCATGATCCAGTTCGCGAAGCCGGCGAACAGCGGCGTGGCGAACATCAGCAGCATGATCGTGCCATGCATGGTGAACGCCTGGTTGAACTGCTCGTTCGTCATGAGCTGCGTGCCGGGACGGGCCAGCTCGGCGCGCATGAACAGCGCCAGGAGCCCGCCGATGCAGAAGAACGCGAACGACGTGACGAGGTAGAGCGTCCCGATCGTCTTGTGGTCGGTGGTGGTCAACCACTTGACGACGGAGTTCCCTGGTTGCTTGCGGCGCACCGGCGGCCCGTCCGCGTGTGCGGCGGCTGCGTCGGCACCCTGAGGTTCGTTGAGGATGCTCACTTGTTCCTGGTCTCCGCGTTCTTGGCGGCGTCCGTCTGCTCAATGCCCGCCGGGATGTATCCGGTCTGACCCTTCTTCGCCAGGTCCTCCAGGTGCTTCCGGTATTCCTTCGGAGAGACGACCTTGACGTTGAAGAGCATCCGCGAGTGGTCCTGACCGCACAGCTCGGCGCACTTGCCCAGGAAGGTGCCCTCCTTGTTCGGGGTCACCTCGAAGCGGTTGGTGTGCCCCGGGATGACGTCCATCTTCATCAGGAAGGGGACCACCCAGAACGAGTGGATGACATCACGGGAAGTCAGGATGAACTGGACCTTCTCGCCCTTCGGCAGCCACAGCGTGGGGCCCGGGTTGCCGGTGTCCGGGTCGCGGTCACCCGGGATGCCCGCCTCGTACACGCCCTCCGCGCCCTTGGGCACGGCCTTGAGCATGCGGTCCGGGATCGACGAGACCTCTTCCGGGGTCTTCCTGGGCGTGGACGGGTTGCCGTCCACGTTCTCCATGTAGTTGAAGCCCCAGCTCCACTGGTAGCCCACCACGTTGATCACGTGGGCGGGCTTCGCGGAGGTCTTGAGGAGCGCGTTCTCATCGCGCGCGGTGAAGTAGAACAGCACCGAGACGATGATGATCGGGACCACGGTGTACAGCGCCTCGATGGGCATGTTGTACCGGGTCTGCGCGGGAACCTCGATCTTGGTCCTGCTGCGGCGGTGGAAGATGACCGCCCACAGGATCAGGCCCCAGACCAGAACGCCCGTGGCGAGCGCAGCCGCCCACGAGCCCTGCCACAGGGAGAGGATCCGCGGCGCCTCCTCCGTGACCGGGGTGGGCATTCCGAGGCGGGGGAAGTCCTTCGATGTGCAACCGGTGGCGGTCGCCAGGACCAAGCCCGCGGCCAGCGCCTGCAGCAGCTTCCGCCGCACCGGGCGCCGCGACGAGCGGTCGGAGCCGTTGGGACTCACGTAGCGCCTTCCCGAGAGTCTCGCCCGCACGGCCGCGGCCGTCTCGCTGGTCGGTCGCCGGCCCGGTGCGGGCAGGGGTTTGGATGTTTATGCGGACCAAACCCTACTGGACGCCATTTGGGGTCGCGCGGGGAGGGTGCCCAACGCGCCGGGCCGCTCCCCGAAGAGGTGGAGAAACCCGTTCGAAGCGGCGGAGAAACCCGTTCGAAGGGGCACTGAACAGGTGCCGCGTGAGCGACTAGCGTGACGTACGTGCCCTACTTCGACGCCGCTTCGTCCGCCCCGCTGCACCCCGTCGCCCGCCAGGCGCTGCTCGCCGCGCTCGACGAGGGCTGGGCCGATCCGGCCCGCCTCTACCGCGAGGGACGGCGCGCCAGGCTGCTGTTGGACGCCGCCCGGGAGGCGGCGGCCGACGCCGTGGGCGTTCGCCCCGACGAGCTCACTTTCACCTCTTCGGGTACCCGCGCGCTGCACGACGGCATCGCCGGGGCCCTCGCGGGCCGCCGCCGGGCCGGCCGCCATCTGGTCCACTCCGCCGTCGAGCACTCCGCGGTGCTGCACGCCGCGGCCGCCCACGAGGCGGCCGGCGGCACGGTCGCCGAGGTCCCGGTGGACCGCGCCGGCCGGGTCGCGCCGGGCGCGTACGCCGCCGCCCTGCGCGCGGCCCCCGGCCCCACCGCCCTGGCCTGTCTCCAGTCCGCCAACCACGAGGTGGGGACGCGGCAGCCGGTGGCCGAGACGGCGGCGGAGTGCGCGGAGGCGGGCGTGCCGCTGCTCGTCGACGCCGCGCAGTCCCTGGCCTTCGGCCCGGTCCCGGGCGACTGGTCGCTGCTGACCGCGAGCGCCCACAAGTGGGGCGGGCCGTCGGGCGTCGGCCTGCTGGCCGTGCGCAAGGGCGTGCGCTTCGCTCCCCAGGGCCCGGCGGACGAGCGCGAGTCGGGCCGCGCCCCCGGCTTCGAGAACATCCCCGCCGTCGTCGCGGCCGCGGCCTCGCTGCGCGCCGTACGGGAGGAGGCCGCCGCGGAGGCCGAGCGGCTGCGGGAGCTGGTGGACCGGATCCGGACCCGGGTGCCGCGGCTGGTCCCCGACGTGGAGGTGGTCGGCGACCCGGAGCGGCGGCTGCCCCACCTGGTGACCTTCTCGTGTCTCTATGTCGACGGGGAGGCGCTGCTGCACGAGCTGGACCGGGCGGGCTTCTCCGTGTCCTCCGGCTCCTCGTGCACCTCCGGCACCCTGACGCCGAGCCATGTGCTGCGCGCGATGGGCGTGCTGTCCGAGGGCAACGTCCGCGTCTCGCTGCCCCTCGGGACGGCCGAGGAGGACGTCGAGCGCTTCCTCGCCGTGCTGCCGGACGTGGTGCGCGGGGTGCGCGGGCGGCTCGGCGCGCCGGAACGGGCGGAGGAGGCCACGGCGGCCTCGGCCGGGTCGGCTTCCGGCGATTCGGGGGTCTCCGCCGGCCCGGGGGGCTCCGCCGGCCCGGGTGCGGGCGGTCCGGGGGACGAGGAGGCGGAGGTGGTGGTCGACTCGCTCGGCAAGCTCTGCCCGATCCCGGTCATCGAGCTGGCCAAGGTCATCGGGGAGGTCCCGGTCGGCGGCCTCGTCACGGTGCTCGCCGACGACGAGGCCGCCCGGCTGGACATCCCGGCGTGGTGCGCGATGCGCGGCCACGCGTACGAAGGGGAACGCCCGGCCGACCGCGGCACGGCGTACCGCGTCCGCCGCCGGGCGTAGAGGTGTCCCCCTCCGGAAGGTGGGTCAGCCGCCGAGGTGGGGCTGGATCTCGGAGGCCGCCTCCTGGCCGTAGGCCTTGGCGAAGCGCTCCGTGAAGTGGCCGCGGCGCAGCTCGTACTCCTGGGGGCCGAGGGTCTCGATGACCAGCGTCGCGAGCATGCAGCCGACCTGGGCCGCGCGCTCGAGGGACAGGTCCCAGGAGAGCCCTGAGAGGAAGCCCGCGCGGAACGCGTCGCCGACGCCCGTCGGATCCACCTTCGCCTCTTCCTCCGGGCAGCCGACGAGGATCGGCTCCTCGCCGGCGCGGTCGATGCGCACGCCCTGCGCCCCGAGGGTCGTGACGCGGGTGCCGACCTTGGCCAGGATCTCGTCCGCCGACCAGCCGGTCTTGGTCTCGGTCAGCGCCGCCTCGTACTCGTTGGTGAACAGGTAGTCCGCGCCCTCCACGAGCAGCCGGATGTCGTCGCCACCCATGCGGGCGAGCTGCTGCGAGGGGTCGGCGGCGAACGGGATGCCGCGCGAGCGGCACTCGTCGGTGTGGCGGACCATGGCCTCCGGGTCGTCCGCGCTGATCAGGACGAGGTCGAGCCCGCCGACCCGGTCCGCGACGGGCTGCAGCTCGATCTGGCGCGCCTCGCTCATCGCGCCGGTGTAGAAGGACGCGATCTGGTTGTGGTCGGTGTCAGTGGTGCACACGAAGCGCGCGGTGTGCAGGACCTCGGAGATATGGACGGACTCGGTGTCCACGCCGTGGCGGTCCAGCCAGGCGCGGTAGTCCGCGAAGTCCGCGCCGGCCGCCCCGACCAGGATCGGGCGCAGGCCGAGGACGCCCATGCCGAAGCAGATGTTGGGGCCGACGCCGCCGCGGCGGACGTCGAGGGTGTCCACCAGGAAGGAGAGGGAGACCGTGTGCAGCTGGTCGGCGACCAGCTGATCGGCGAAGCGGCCGGGGAAGGTCATCAGGTGGTCGGTGGCGATGGAACCGGTGACTGCGATTCGCACGGCGGGTCTGCTCCTGCGGGCGACGGAGGACAACGGACGCCTTACGCTATCGGCTCCGTCACCCCCGCACGAACGGTCGAAACCACCCGATATTAGCTCGTTTCACACCGGGTGCACGATGCATACGGTGCGTACGGGGTGACGGTTACGGCGGCCGGAGGAACCACGTGCCCCGCCGCTCCGTCTCAGCGACGTGCCCCTCGCGAGAGGTGGGACGGTACAGCTTCAGCGGAGCCGAAGGAGCGAAACGGTGAGCACCGAGGACACCGACACCCCACAGACCCCCGAGGGCGACGACCCGCGGCCGCGTCGGCGTTCGCCACTGGCCGTCGCCTCGGTGGCGGCGGCGGTGCTGCTCGCCGGTGGCGGCGGGGCGTACTGGGCCTCGACCGCCGCGGGCGGCGGGCAGGACCCGGGCGCCGCGCGGGAGGACGGTTCGCCGAAGCCGCTCGCACTGGACGGGCCCGGGGCCGCGGACCGGCCGGGGATCGCGCCCGGCGAGCCGAACCCGTACGGCCGGCAGTACAAGGCCGTCGGCGAGCTGCCGGAAGGACCCGGATCGGCCGCGGTGTACCGGACCGGCGCCAAGGTCACCAAGGCGGAGGTGGCGCGGCTGGCGAAGGCCCTGGACGTGCCGGGGAGCCCGCGCGCGGACCACGGCACCTGGAAGGTCGGCGGCAGCAAGGACGCGATGAGCCCGGTGCTCCGGGTGAGCCAGAAGGCGCCGGGCGGCTGGTCGTACTCGGCCTACGGCTCCCCGGGCGGCACCTCCTGCCTGGAGCCGCCGGAGGCGGGCGAACAGAGCTGCCCCTCCTACCGCGGCGGGGCCTCGGGTTCCGAAGGGGCAGCGGACTCCAAGGGCGACAAGGGGTCCCAGGACGGCAAGGGATCCGACGGCAAGGGGTCCGAGGACGGCAAGGGGTCCGACCGCGCCGTCTCCGAGGGCAGGGCCAAGCGCGTGGCCGAGCCGGTGCTGAAGGCCCTCGGGCTGGGCGGCGCGAAGCTGGACGCGGCCCAGCTCCACGGCGCGGTGCGGGTGGTGAAGGCCGACCCGGTGCTGGACCACCTGCCGACCCACGGCTGGCAGACGAGTCTGCAGGTGGGCGCGGACGGACAGCTGGTCGGCGGCGCCGGGCTGCTGTCGAAGCCCGCGAAGGACGACACGTACCCGCTGATCGGCGCGGACGAGGCGGTGAAGCTGCTCAACAAGGAGGGCGCGGCGCCGCGGAGCGAGAAGAAGGCCGGGAAGACCGAGAAGGCGGAGGAGAAGGGCGGCACGGGCGGCAGCGGTACGGAGGGCAAGGGCGACGAGGTCACGGTGCGCAAGGCGACCCTCGGGCTCGCGGCGCGCTCCGTGGACGGGCGGCCGGCGCTGGTGCCGTCCTGGCTCTTCCAGGTCGCGCCGTCGGGCGCGCGGGACGGCCTGAGCACGGTGACCTACCCGGCCGTCGACCCGAAGTTCCTCAAGAAGCCCTCCCCCGGCACGTCCCCCTCCACGGGGACCGGTACCGGCCAGGTCGACGACATCACGTCGTACAGCGTGTCCGGGAAGACCCTGACGGTGCGCTTCTGGGGCGGCGTCTGCGAGTCGTACAAGGTCTCCGCCGAGGAGTCCGCCTCGCGGGTGAAGCTGGAGATCAAGGGGAAGCGGCTGCACCCGGGCCGGCCCTGCATCCTCATCGCCAAGCGGATCGAGAAGAAGGTCGAGCTGGACAAGCCGCTCGACGACCGGAAGGTCGTGGACGCGAGGACCGGCGAGACCGTGCCCCGGCGGAAGTGAGCCAGGCCGAGACAGTCACGCGACACGAGAAACGCCGTGGGGGCGGCCCGATCGGGCCGCCCCCACGGCGTTTGTGGTCCGCGCGCCACAGCGGCTGAGCCAAAGGGCGCGCCGCTGTCGAAAGGGGCGAGGAGGAGGGAGCGAAGCGACCGTGCGACGAGGCCCGTCGACAGCGGGTCCGAGCGCCCGGAGGCGAAGCCGCTCCCAAAAAAGGGGCTCAGCTGAAGGAGTCACCGCAGGCGCAGGAGCCCGTGGCGTTCGGGTTGTCGATCGTGAAGCCCTGCTTCTCGATGGTGTCGACGAAGTCGATCGAGGCACCGTTCAGGTACGGGGCGCTCATGCGGTCGGTCACGACCTTGACCCCGCCGAAGTCCTTGACGACGTCGCCGTCGAGCGAGCGCTCGTCGAAGAAGAGCTGGTAGCGCAGGCCGGAGCAGCCGCCGGGCTGGACGGCGACGCGCAGCGCGAGGTCGTCGCGGCCCTCCTGCTCCAGCAGGCTCTTGACCTTCGACGCGGCGGCGTCGGACAGGATGATGCCCTCGCTCGCGGTGGTCTCGTCCTGAACGGTCATCTGCTTATCTCCCGGGTCGTACGGACTGCTTGCCGTGGGCTCCAACCAACGGCGTCCCGGATTCATTCCGGGGCGGGCGCTTTTCTTCCTGCGTTGTTCATGCTCGCACACACGGGCGGCCCTCCGGAATGCGTCACATTGACGCGATGAGCATCGTCAAACTGACGTGAAGCAGGATATGATAGATAGCGTCATTTTGACGATTAAGGGTCCCCCGTGAAGAAAGAAGGGTGCGTGACGTGACCACCGCCCAACCCCTCGACGTCCAGCCGACACCGCTCGCCCTGCTGCTCCTCGGCCGCCAGGCCGACCCCCGGAGCGAGCGCGGCGTGGAGTGCCCCGGCGACCTGCCCGCACCCTCCGACCCGGACCTGGTGGCGCGCGCCCGCGCGGCCAAGGCCGCGCTCGGGGAGCGGGTGTTCGTGCTCGGCCACCACTACCAGCGGGACGAGGTCATCGAGTTCGCCGATGTCACCGGGGACTCCTTCAAGCTGGCCCGCGACGCGGCCGCCCGGCCGGACGCCGAGTACATCGTCTTCTGCGGTGTCCACTTCATGGCCGAGTCCGCCGACATCCTGACCGGCGACAACCAGCAGGTCATCCTCCCCGATCTGGCGGCGGGCTGCTCGATGGCCGACATGGCCACCGCCGAGCAGGTCGCCGAGTGCTGGGACGTGCTGACCGAGGCCGGGGTCGCCGGGGTGACGGTGCCCGTCTCGTACATGAACTCCTCCGCCGACATCAAGGCCTTCACCGGCCGGCACGGCGGCACGATATGCACCTCCTCCAACGCCAAGCGGGCGCTGGACTGGGCGTTCGAGCAGGGAGAGAAGGTGCTGTTCCTGCCCGACCAGCACCTGGGGCGCAACACCGCGGTGCGCGAGATGGGCATGTCCCTGGACGACTGCGTGGTCTACAACCCGCACAAGCCGGGCGGCGGCCTGACCGCCGAGGAGCTGCGCGCCGCCAAGATGATCCTGTGGCGCGGGCACTGCTCGGTGCACGGCCGGTTCTCGCTGGACTCGGTCAACGAGGTCCGCGAGCGCGTCCCGGGCGTCAACGTCCTGGTGCACCCCGAGTGCAAGCACGAGGTGGTGGCGGCCGCCGACCACGTGGGCTCGACCGAGCACATCATCAAGACCCTGGAGGCCGCGCCGGCCGGCTCCAAGTGGGCGATCGGCACCGAGCTGAACCTCGTCCGCCGACTGGCGAACCGTTTCGCCAGTGAGGACAAGGAGATCGTCTTCCTCGACCGCACGGTGTGCTTCTGCTCCACGATGAACCGGATCGACCTGCCGCACCTGGTCTGGTCCCTGGAGTCGCTCGCGGCCGGCAAGGTCGTCAACCGGATCCAGGTCGACAAGGAGACCGAGGCCTACGCCAAGCTCGCCCTCGAGCGGATGCTGGCCCTGCCGTAACCGGCCACCCCACCAGGTGGCCGGGCGGGCCCGGGGCCGATCCTCCCCCGGGCCCGCCCGGCCTTCCCGGCCGGCTCATCTTCCGGCTCAGCCCCGGCTCAACCCCGGGGCCGCACCAGCCCCGTCTCGTACGAGATCACCACCAGCTGCGCCCGGTCCCGGGCGCCGAGCTTGGCCATCGCGCGGTTCACATGCGTCTTGACCGTGAGCGGGCTCACCTCCAGCCGCGCCGCGATCTCGTCGTTGGACAGCCCGCCCGCGACCTGCACCAGCACCTCCCGCTCCCGCACGGTCAGCGCGTCCAGCCGCGCCGCGTCGTACGCGCCCTCCCCGTCGTCCGAGCCGCCCTGCGCCAGGAACCTGGCGATCAGCCCCTTGGTGGCGGCCGGGGACAGCAGCGCCTCGCCCGCCGCCGCGATCCGGATCGCGGCCAGCAGCTCATCGGGCTCGGCGCCCTTGCCCAGGAAGCCGCTCGCGCCGGCCCGCAGCGACTCCACGACGTACTCGTCCACCTCGAACGTCGTCAGCATCACCACCCGGACGTCGCCGAGCCGCGGATCCTCGCTGATCATGCGGGTCGCGGTGAGCCCGTCCGTGCCGGGCATCCGGATGTCCATCAGCACCACGTCGGCGCCCCGGTCGCGGGCGATCTCCACGGCCTCGGCGCCGTCCGCCGCCTCGCCGACCACCTCCATGTCCGGCTCGGAATCCACCAGCACCCGGAACGCGCTGCGCAGCAGCGCCTGGTCGTCGGCCAGCAGCACCTTGATGGTCATGAGTCCCCTCCGCCCCCTTCTCCCCGATCTCCACGCGACTCCCCCGCGCGCGCCTGCAGGGGCAGTCTCACCCGGACCCGGAAACCGCCCTGCGCCCGGGGTCCCGCCTCGCAGCTGCCGCCGAGCGCGGCGACCCGCTCCCGCATCCCGATCAGCCCGTGTCCGCCGCCCGGCCCCTCCGCCGGGGGTTCCTCGGCGCAGGGGCCGTCGTCGTCCACGGTGATCAGCAGCACGGCGGAGGTGCGCACGATCCGCACCTGGGCCTTGGCGTCCGGCCCGGCGTGCTTGTGCACATTGGTCAGGGCCTCCTGGACGATCCGGTAGGCGGTGAGGTCCACCGAGGCCGCCAGCGAGCCGAGGCCGTCCCGGGAGACCGCCTCCACCTCCACCCGCAGCCCGGCCCGTACGAACCCGTCGACCAGCTGGTCCAGCACCGCCAGGCCCGGGGCCGGCTCGGTGGGCGCGGCCGGGTCGCCGTACTGCCGCAGCAGCCCGACGGTGGCGCGCAGCTCGTCGAGCGCCGAGCGGCTGGCCTCCCGTACATGCGCGAGCGCCTGCTTGGCCTGGTCCGGGCGGCTGTCCATGACATGGGAGGCCACCCCGGCCTGCACATTGACCAGCGCGATGTGGTGGGCGACCACGTCGTGCAGCTCGCGGGCGATGCGCAGCCGCTCCTCGGCGACCCGGCGGCGGGCCTCCTCCTCGCGGGTCCGCTCGGCGCGCACCGCGCGCTCCTCGATGGCCGCGATGTAGGCGCGGCGGCTGCGCACCGCGTCGCCCGCGGCGGCGGCGAGACCGGTCCAGGCGAAGATGCCGAAGTTCTCCTGCGCGTACCAGGGGCGCAGCCCGCAGAGCATCGCGGCCCCGGTGAGCAGGGCGACGGTGATCAGGCCGACGCGCAGCGTGGTCGGCCGGTCGGTGCGGGCGGCGACCGTGCACAGGGCCACCACGACGCCGAAGACGATGGAGGTGCGCGGGGGGCCGTCGTGGGCGGTGACCACCTCCACGACGGTGAGCGCGCCGGTGACGGCAAGGACGCCGATCGGGAAGCGGCGGCGCAGCACGAGCGCGGCCGCGGACAGCGCGGCCAGCAGGACGAAGACCGCATTGATCGGGTGGTGGCCGGTGTGCGGGCTGGCCGCGGCGCCGATCAGCATCAGCGCGAAGGTGACGAGGGCCAGCAGGGTGTCCAGCGACCGCGGATGCGCGGTCAGCCAGCGGTACGGCCGGGCCAGGCCCGGCCCGACGGCGAGGGGAGTCACGGCACCCAACCGTAACGACCCGGCGCCGTGTGCCGGCTCAGCCCGGGATGAGGCCGTCGTCCTTGAGCATCGCCCGGACCTCCGCGAGCGTCGCGTCCGGGGCGGGCAGGATGAGCTCCGAGGGCTCCAGGGAGTCGTCGGGCAGCGGCTCGCCCAGCGAGCGCACCGCGTCCAGCAGCGCGCCGAGGGTGCGCCGGAAGCCGTCCTCGTCGTCGCTGTGCACCTCGGCGAGCAGCTCGTCGTCGAGCCTGTTCAGGCCGGACAGGTGGCTGTCGTCCAGCCGTAGCTGCCCCTCCCCCATGATCCGTACGATCACGACGACCTCCTTCGGGGCCGGGGTGGACCACTGGTCGGCTGCGCGTCCGTCACTTGTCCATGTTGGGGCGGGGCTGCTCCTGCTTCTGCCCGCCCTCGATGGCCTGCTGCGGGGAGCCGCCCGCCAGCTCGGCCTTCATCCGCTGGAGCTCCAGCTCCACGTCCGAGCCGCCGGAGATCCGGTCCAGCTCCGCGGCGATGTCGTCCTTGGCCATGCCGGAGGGGTCGTCGAGCGCGCCGGACGCCAGCAGCTCGTCGAGGGCGCCGGCCCGGGCCTGGAGCTGCGCGGTCTTGTCCTCGGCGCGCTGGATCGCCATGCCGACGTCGCCCATCTCCTCGGAGATGCCGGAGAAGGCCTCGCCGATCTGGGTCTGCGCCTGGGCCGCGGTGTAGGTGGCCTTGATGGTCTCCTTCTTCGTACGGAAGGCGTCCACCTTGGCCTGCAGCCGCTGCGCGGCCAGCGTCAGCTTCTCCTCCTCGCCCTGGAGCGTCCGGTGCTGGGTCTCCAGGTCGGTGACCTGCTGCTGCAGCGCGGCGCGGCGGGAGAGCGCCTCGCGCGCCAGGTCCTCGCGGCCCAGCGCGAGCGCCTTGCGCCCCTGGTCCTCGAGCTTGCTCGACTGCCCCTGCAACTGGTTGAGCTGGAGCTCCAGGCGCTTGCGGGAGGTGGCCACGTCCGCGACGCCGCGCCGCACCTTCTGAAGCAGCTCGAGCTGCTTCTGGTACGAGTAGTCAAGGGTCTCGCGCGGGTCTTCGGCCCGGTCCAGGGCCTTGTTGGCCTTCGCGCGGAAGATCATTCCCATACGCTTCATGACACCGCTCATGGGCCTCGCGCGCCCCCTTCTGACGGACTACGGACTACCGGCTCCAGCACTCATCCAACAGACCCAGCCTACGGGCCCTGTCTCCATTACCGCACTGTTCCGGGCCGCTCGCGCTCCTCCCCAAGGACGATCAGGTCCGCGGCGCCTCCGGCGCAAGGAGGAGCGGGGAGGAGCGGGGTGGGGCAGGGTGGAGCGGGAGAGAAGCGGGGAGGAGCACGGTGCCGTTGCGGGATCGTTCCCCCTGGGGCTGGGGCCCACACCCCTCAACCCGTACCCTTGGGCTTTGTGTTCCGTAGCCGTTCCAAGGACGAGCAGGCCGCCACCGCCAAGGTGATCGCGGACCAGCCGCAGCAGCCCCGTGACCCTCAGGCGCCCAAGGGCCGCCCGACCCCCAAGCGCAGCGTGGCCCAGTCGCAGCGCCGCAGCGTGGCGAGTACGCCGATGAATCGCAAGGACGCCGCGCGGCGCCAGCGCGAGGCCCGGCGCGCCGACCTCGCACGCCAGCGCGAGGCGCTGGCCGGCGGCGACGAGCGGTATCTGCCCGCCCGCGACAAGGGGCCGGTGCGGCGCTTCGCCCGCGACTTCGTGGACTCCCGCTTCCACGTGGCGGAGTTCTTCCTGCCGCTGGCCGTGGTGATCCTGGTCCTCAGCATGGTCCAGGCCGGGGCGATGCAGACCTATGTGCTGCTGCTGTGGATGCTGGTCATCCTCCTGATCGTGGTCAACTCGATCGTCCTCGCCATCCAGCTCAAGCGTCAGCTGCGGAAGCGGTTCCCCGACGAGAACCTGCGCGGCGCGGTGCCGTACGCCCTGATGCGTACGCTCCAGATGCGTCGCCTGCGGCTGCCCAAGCCGCAGGTCAAGCGCGGAGAGCGGCCCTGAGCGCGGCCGCTTCCGGCATCCCGGACGGCTCCGGTTCGGCGGGCTCCGGTTCGACGGGCTCCGGCTTCTCGGGTGGGGCGAGTGGCTGGCTGAGCGGTCTCGGCGGCCTGCGGAACACCGTCCGGCAGGCGCTGGTCGCCCGCCAGCTCGACGAGCGGATCGCGGCCCACTTCCCGGTGGGCCGGCGGCTCCGCGTGCTCGACGTCGGCCTCGGCCAGGGCACCCAGGCCCTCCGGCTGGCCCGCGCGGGCCACGAGGTCACCGGCCTGGAGTCCGATCCGGCAATGCTGGACGCGGTCCGCGAGGCGCTGTCGGCCGAGCCGCCGGGCATCCGGGAGCGGGTGCGACTCATCGAGGGCGACGGCCGGGACACGGGCGCGCACTTCCTGCCGGGCGCCTTCGACGTCGTGCTGTGCAACGGCGTGCTCATGTACGTGCCCGAGCCGGACCCGATGCTCGCCGCCCTGGCTCGCGTGCTGGCGCCCGGCGGCCTGCTGTCCCTGCTGGTCCGCAACGCCGACGCGCTCGCGCTGCGGCCGGGGCTCCAGGGGGACTGGGACGGCGCCCTCGCCGCCTTCGACTCCCCCGCCTACACCAACCGCATCGGCCTGTCGGCCCGCGCCGACCGGCGCGAGGAGCTGACCACCACGCTCACCGCGATCGGGGCGCCGCTGCACACCTGGTACGGCGTGCGGGTCTTCACCGACCTGGCCCCCGACGACTCAGGTGTGCCGGACGACTGGGACCGGCTGCTGGAAGCGGAGGACCGGGCCGGGCGCACGGACCCGTACCGCGCGGTGGCGGCCCTGCTGCACCTGTGCGGAGTGCGCGGCGGAGCCTGAGCGCCCGTACGGAGCGCGGAGCGTGTGCGCCCGTACGGAGCGCGGAGCGTGTGCGCCCGTACGGAGCGCGGAGCGTGTGCGCCCGTACGGAGCGCGCGAAGGCTGTACGCCTGTACGGAGCGCGCGGCTGAGCGGGCGACCCACCGCCCCTCCTCAGCCGCGCGCCCTCACCTCATCCCTCCTCGGCCCGCAGGCTCATGGGCCCGTAGACCTTGGACCCGTCCTCGAAGAGGGTCACCTGCTCCGCCCCTCCCTCCAGCAGGGCTCTCCACTCCTCCCCGATCCACGACTCGGCGTCCCCCTGGGTCGGGAACTCGTCGGGCTGCACCGCGGGCTTCGTCTCCGTACCGTCGGACTTCTCGAACCGCCACGTCCATGCCATGTCCGCCTCCTCCATCCCGCCGGTCACTTGATGTCTGCCCCGCAGCCTAGGCGACTGATCACGCGCGGCGGGGTGACCTCGCGGAGTGACCTGAGCGCGCCCGCCGCACCGGGACGCGAGACGATCAGGGCGTGGAACTCACTCTCCTGGGCACCGGGGCCCCCGCCGGGCTGCCCCGGCACGGCTGTCCCTGCGCGGCCTGCGCCACCGCCGTCGGCGACGAGGCGCGGGCCGCGACCGCGCTGCTGGTCGACGGGGCGCTGCTGCTCGACCTCACCCCCGGCGCGGCCTTCGCCGCCGCGCGGGCCGGATACTCCCTGACCGGTGTGGTGCAGGTGCTGCTCTCCCACCCCCACGCGGGCCCGGCCGTCGAGTTCCCCGCCGGGCTGCCCGCCCCGGGCCGGGTGCCCGACGGGCGCGAGCTGGCCCTCATCAGCGGCCACCGGGTGCGGGCCGTGCCGCTGGACTCCCCCGGCACCGGCTACGAGGTCACCGGCCCCGACTCCACCCGCCTCCTCTACCTCCCGCCCGGCGCCGCCCCCGCCGGCCTGACCGCATCCGCCGAGCCCTACGACATGGTGCTGCTCGACGTCCTCGGCCGCCCCTCCGCGCTGGCCCAGCTGCGCGCCACCGGGGCGGTCGGCCCGACCACGGACGTCCTCGCCGTCCACCTCGACCACACCGTCCCGCCCGGCCCCGAGCTGCACCGCCGGCTCGCGGCGGCGGGCGCGCGCGCCGTACCGGACGGCGAGACGGTCGTCGTCGGCGAGTACCACGCGGTGCCCGACCTGCCGCGCCGCACCCTCGTCCTCGGCGGCGCGCGCTCCGGCAAGTCCGTGGAGGCCGAACGGCGGCTGGCGGCCCTGCCCGACGTCCTCTACGTCGCCACCGGCGGCATCCGCGAGGAGGACCCCGACTGGGCCGAGCGCATCGCCGCCCACCGCGAGCGCCGCCCCGCCTCCTGGCGCACCGCCGAGACCCGCGACCTGCCGCCGCTGCTGGCCCGGGAGGGCGGCCCGCTGCTGATCGACTGCCTCTCGCTGTGGCTCACCGACGCGATGGACTCCGTCGGCGCCTGGGACGACGACACCTGGGCGCAGGGCGGCCGGAGCGCCCTCCACGAGCGCGTCGACGCCCTGGTCGCCGCCGTGCGCGCCACCACCCGCACGGTGGTCGCCGTCAGCAACGAGGTGGGCTCGGGCGTCGTCCCCGCCACCGCATCGGGGCGCCGCTTCCGCGATGAACTCGGCCGTCTGAACGCGGCGTTCGCGGCGGAGTGCGAACAGGTCCTGCTGGTCGTGGCCGGCCAGGCCCTGCCGCTGCGGGGCTGAGCGCGCGCCGGGCGGCGGCCCGCCCACCCGGCCCCAGCGGCCACCGCGACCCCGCCCCGGGGCGCCCCGGCGCCGGGTAGGGTTCCGCCCGTGAGCGGTCTGAATCTCGATGACTTCGTCGACCTGATCGAGCGTCCCGACGGCGGCGTCCGGCGTGACGCCGAGGAGCGCCGGGCGCGGCTGGCGCTGCCCCCGGGGGCGCTCGGGCGCCTGGACGAGCTGGGCGAGTGGCTGGCCGCCGCCCAGCAGCGGGTGCCGGTCGAGCCGATCGAGCGGCCGCGCGTGGTGCTCTTCGCCGGCGACCACGGCGTCGCGGAGCTGGGCGTGTCCGCCCGCCCCGCGGGCACCGCCCACCGGCTCGTACGCGCCGTGCTGGACGGCGAGAGCCCCGTGGCCGTCCTGGCCCGCCGCTTCGACGTGCCCCTGCGCGTCGTCGACATGTCCCTGGACTGCGACCCCGACGACCTCCCCAAGGAGGTCACCCGCCACCGCGTCCGCCGCGGCTCCGGCCGCCTGGACATCGAGGACGCGCTGACCCTCGAGGAGGCCGAGCAGGCCTTCCGCGCCGGCATGGCCATCGCCGACGAGGAGGCCGACGGGGGCACCGACCTCCTCGTGCTCGGCGATCTGAGCGTCGGCGGCACCACCGCCGCCGGGACCCTGGTCGCCGCGCTGTGCGGCACCGACGCCTCGCAGGTCACCGGGCGCGGCGGCGCGGGCATCGACGACCTCGCCTGGATGCGCAAGTGCGCGGCCATCCGCGACGGGCTGCGCCGCGCCCGCCCGGTCCTCGGCGACCAGCTGCAACTGCTGGCGACCTGCGGCGGCGCCGACCTCGCCGCGATGACGGGCTTCCTGCTCCAGAGCGCCGTACGCCGCACCCCCGTCATCCTCGACGGGGTGGTCTCGGCGGCGTGCGCGCTGGTCGCGCAGCGCGTCGCGTTCCGCGCGCCCGACTGGTGGCTGGCCGGGCACAGCAGCGGCGAGCCCGCCCAGGAGAAGGCGCTCGACCGCATCGCGCTCGACCCGCTGCTCGACCACGGCGTGACCGTGGGCGAGGGGACGGGGGCGCTGCTCGCCCTGCCGCTGGTGCGGGCGGCCGCGGCGCTCGCGGCCGAGCTGCCGGAGCGCACCGATCCGGCGGGCGACGAGGGGGCCGGCGCGGCGGCCGCCCCGGCCACCGACGACATAACCTGACCCGGGCCTCCGGCCCCGGTCACCGGCCGGCCGTACCCCGCCGACACCGTTTCGCCCCTTCTGCCCCTATGCTCACGGCATGGGAGAGGTCCGTACGAAACCGCCGGAGGCCACCCACCGCGACCGACCCCGGACGCGCCGCTCGGCCGCCTTCACGGTCTGGTACCTGCGCGCCGTCGCCGCGCTGAACTTCCTCGGCGCGGTGTGGGTGTCCTTCGGCAACGACATCAAGCGCCACAACGTCGACGAGTACTTCACCCCGTACCTGCTCACCGCGGGCTTCTTCTCCGGCGCCTTCTCGATGTTCCTGGCGATCACCATGCGCCGCCGCAAGCGCGCCGCGTGGCTCCTCAACCTCGTCCTCGCCGGTCTGACCGTCCCCCTGCTGGCCCTGGCGCTGACCCGCCCGGCCGCCGCCCGGCACCCGCAGAACTGGGTCTCGCTCGGCCTCACCGCCGCCTTCGTCGCCGCGCTGCTCGCCGGGCGCCGCGCGTTCTACGCCAAGGGCGACCGCTCGAACCCCCGGCTCGCGGCCGCCGTCGCCGTCGGCGGGCTGCTGATCGGCTCGCTGGTGGCGGCCGGGCTGGTCACCCTCACCAACACCGCGCCCGACGACTACCGCTCCTCCTTCCTCGACCGGTGGCACTACGGCGTGCTGCGGCTGATCTCGCTCGCGGCCCTGGAGGGCCGCTTCGAGGGCATCGAGACCCCGGGCTGGGCGAACGTCGTCATCAACATCATGAGCACCGCCCTGCTCCTGCTGGTCCTGTACGTGGCCTTCCGCTCCCGCCGCGTCGTCGACCCGATCTCCGCGGAGGACGAGCACCGGCTGCGCGCCCTGCTGGACCGGCACGGCGACCGCGACTCGCTCGGCTACTTCGCGCTGCGCCACGACAAGAGCGTCATCTGGTCGCCGACCGGCAAGGCCGCCGTCACCTACCGGGTGGTGAGCGGCGTGGCCCTCGCCTCCGGCGACCCGCTCGGCGACCCGGAGGCCTGGCCCGGCGCGATCGACCGGTGGCTGAGCGAGGCCCGCGAGCACGGCTGGACCCCGGCCGTCATCGGGGCGAGCGAGGAGGGCGGCACGGTGTACGCGCGGCACGGCCTGGACGCCCTGGAACTCGGGGACGAGGCGATCGTCGACACCGGGGAGTTCACGCTGGACGGGCGCGCCATGCGCACCGTGCGCCAGGCCTACAACCGCGTCAAGCGCGCCGGCTACACGGTCCGCATCCGCCACCACGAGGACATCCCGGAAGAGGAGATGGCCCGGCTGCTGCGGCTCGCCGACGACTGGCGGGACGGCGAGACCGAGCGCGGGTTCTCCATGGCGCTCGGCCGGCTCGGCGACCCCCGCGACGGCCGCTGCGTGCTGCTGGACTGCGCGGACCGCGACGGCAGACCGCGCGCGCTGCTGAGTTTCGCGCCCTGGGGGTCGCACGGGCTGTCCCTGGATCTGATGCGGCGCGACCGGGACTCGGACAACGGGCTGATGGAGTTCATGGTGCTGGAGCTGATCCAGCGGGCGAAGGAGGTCGGGGCCGACCAGATCTCGCTGAACTTCGCGATGTTCCGGTCGGTCTTCGAGCGCGGGTCGAGGCTGGGCGCGGGCCCCGTGCTGCGGCTGTGGCGCTCGCTGCTCGGCTTCTTCTCCCGCTGGTGGCAGATCGAGTCGCTGTACCGCGCCAACGCCAAGTACCGGCCGATCTGGGAGCCGCGCTACCTGCTCTTCGAGAAGAGCACGGACCTGCCGCGGATCGGCATCGCCGCGGCGCGCGCCGAGGGTTTCCTGGAGGCGCCGGGTCTGCCCAAGTGGCTGAACCGCAAGCGCCTGGAGACGGGCGCCGCGCGCTGAGCGCCGCGCGCTGAGCGCCGCGCGCGGCGCCCGGCGCCGGGCGGTGGGGCCGTCGGGCCGCCCCGGGCCCGGCCCGCTC